>NZ_JALJRL010000070.1:0-497 GCF_024519675.1 Mesorhizobium sp. Mes31
GATGGCCCGACGGCCGAGAAGAACAGGAGATCGCATTGATGCTGGTCCGTACGCTTTCCGTGCTGGAATCGACCAAGCTGCTGTCGGCCAACCGCCTCGGCCACCTGGCATGCGCGAAGGATGGGCAGCCCTACGTCGTGCCCCTGCACTATGCCCATGCCGACAATCACCTCTATGCGTTCTCCTTGCCGGGTAAGAAGATCGACTGGATGCGGGCCAACCCGCTTGTGTCCGTCCAGGTTGGCGAACGCGGCCAGGGACGAGGATGGAGAAGCGTGATTGTCGATGGCCGCTATGAAGAACTGCCCGATCGCATCGGCCACAAGCTTGAGCGCGATCACGCGTGGTCGGTCCTGAGCCAGCACACCGACTGGTGGGAACCTGGCGCACTCAAGCCGGCCATTCCCCTGGTTGCCGACAGCCTCCCGCACGTTTTCTTCCGGATATCGATCGAGGATGTGTCCGGACGCGAAGCGAGCGAGTGAACAGCGGCCGCA
>NZ_JALJRL010000071.1:0-492 GCF_024519675.1 Mesorhizobium sp. Mes31
TCGAAGGGCTCGCCTGGGAGTGTCTGCGGCGTCACGAACCCTATCAACGGCACTATCAGGCGCTCCTGACCACCAGGGCCGAAAAAGCACCCTTCCACCTTGAGACACAGCGGCTGTGGGGGTTGCGATTTCCCGGCCAGGCCGGATTTGTCCGCCTTGGCGCAAGACGTTCTGTGGTCGCCTGACGTCGATCCAGCTGTGGTTTCTCTCGTGCCGGCGCCGGAATTCCTGTCGTCGTTGCGATCGGCGCCTTTGACCGGTCTTGGGGCGGTCCACGACAGCCCCGAAGGACGTCACATCGTCCACAGTGCAGGCGTCGCGACCCAACTTCTCCTTCTGCCGGGCAGTGATCCGCACGGCCACGTGGCGGCGCTGATCCCCTTGGATGCAGAAACGTTGGGACGGATCGAAGCACTCACCCGTTTCTGGCGGGCCTGGCAGGGGCGCCCCACACCTTCGGACACGCGGATGACCCCGCAGCAGCGCCGCCGC
>NZ_JALJRL010000072.1:0-465 GCF_024519675.1 Mesorhizobium sp. Mes31
CAGCCATCACGACCGGCGGCCGCGCGGGAAGGCGCTCCTCAATCCACGCGAGGAGAGTCGCGGCATCCGGAGCGATGCCGGAAGCGTCCGCGAAAACGGCGGGATTGTCCGCCGGGAGCTTGTCGATGACGGTGAGGCGTGTCGGAAAGGTCGTGGCATGCTTGGCGTAGGCCGAGCCGTCGATGGCGGCGGAGAAGACGACGCGGCCACGTTCCTGCAGGCGAGTGAAGGCGGCGGTCCAGGCCGGATGGTCGGGCGCGAAGTTCGCCCCGGTGATCGTCACCAGCCGCCCGCCGGGCGCCAGGCGCGACAGCGCCGAGGCGATGTGCCGCCAGGCCGCGTCGGCCATGCGGCCCTCGACATTGGCCATGACCGAAAAGGGCGGGTTCATCAGCACCACGCTCGGCACGGCGCCGGGATCGAGATGGTCGTCGATCTGGGCGGCGTCGAAGCGGCTGGCGGAGA
>NZ_JALJRL010000073.1:0-439 GCF_024519675.1 Mesorhizobium sp. Mes31
CCTACACCAGCATGCCCATCGGGTTCTCGATCAGCCGCTTGAAGGCGACCAGCAGTTCGGCGCCGAGCGCACCGTCGACGGCGCGGTGGTCGGTCGACAGCGTCACCGACATGACGGTGGCGACCTTGATCTCACCATTCTTGACCACCGCCCGCTCCTCGCCGGCACCAACGGCCAGGATGGTCGCGTGCGGCGGGTTGATGACGGCGGCGAAGTCCTTGATGCCGAACATGCCGAGGTTCGACACCGCCGTGGTGCCGCCCTGGTACTCTTCCGGCTTCAGCTTGCGGCTGCGCGCCCGGCTGGCCAGATCCTTCATCTCGTTGGAGATGGTGGACAGCGTCTTTTCGTCCGCTTTGCGGATGATCGGCGTGATCAGGCCGCCGGGGATCGACACCGCAACGCCGACATCGGCATGCTTGTGCTTGACCATGGCGCT
>NZ_JALJRL010000074.1:0-431 GCF_024519675.1 Mesorhizobium sp. Mes31
TCGCGGGCCAGCTTGGCCTTGAGCAATTCCTCTTCGGGATTGTCAAAGCCGAGGTCCGCAAACACGTTGCCGCTGCTCACTTCGGCGGTGATGTCTTCCGTCATGACTTCGTTCCTTTCCCATAATTTCCGCGGTAGTGCGCCTCGGCCGCCTTCAATCGCACTGTCACGAGATCGATTTCGTGCTTGGGTGTCTCCCTGCCCTTCTTCGACTTCTTCTGGAAGCAATGAAGCACGTAGATCACCCCGGCAAAGCGCACGGCATAGACGGCCCGGTAGGTATCTCCGTCGAAGTCGTCGACCACCTCGAGGATGCTGCGGCCCCCAAACCCTTTCAGGGCTTTGACAGCCGGGTGCTCCTCACCATTCTGGGCGTCGTTGATTGCGACACCCATCAACCGGCGAACATCGACCGGAAACTCGCGCAGGTCG
>NZ_JALJRL010000075.1:0-413 GCF_024519675.1 Mesorhizobium sp. Mes31
GGGCCAGATTACCGCGCAGGTAACGGAGAATGTCTATGACAGCCCCACCGGCCACATCCGTCTCATTCCGCAGGGGACGCGCCTCATCGGCCAGTATGACAATGGTGTCGGCTTCGGCCAGCGTCGCGTGTTGCTGGTCTGGACCAGACTGATTTTTCCAGACGGCCGCTCCATCGTTCTGGAACGTGAGCCTGGCGCGGACTCCGAGGGCTATGCTGGCCTCGAGGACGGCGTCGACTATCATTGGGGCGAGCTCTTCAAGGCTGCAGCACTTTCCACGGTTCTGAGCATCGGGGCGCAAGCCGGCTCATCGGGCCAGGAGAGCGACATCATGCGCGCTCTTCGCCAGGGCGCCTCGGACAGCATCAGCCAGACAGGCCAGCAGATCGTCCAGCGGCAGCTCAACATAGCGC
>NZ_JALJRL010000076.1:0-401 GCF_024519675.1 Mesorhizobium sp. Mes31
TTTTACCTTCCGCCGTCCTTCTTCTGGTGGTGGTATGGCTTCGATGCCTACGCGCCGTCGATCTTCGTGGAGGGAGCCTTTATCGCGGCTTCCGGCGGGTTCGCCTGCGTCGCCGTCGCCATCGGCATGTCGGTCTGGCGGGCTCGCGGGGCCAAGAAGGTCGAGACCTACGGCTCCGCCCGCTGGGCCGACAAGCAGGAGGTCAAGGCAACTGGCCTTCTCGGCTCCGATGGAGTGGTGCTTGGGCGGTTTGACGGCGCCTATCTGCGCCACGACGGACCGGAGCACGTGCTGTGCTTTGCGCCCACACGTTCGGGCAAGGGTGTCGGCCTTGTCGTCCCATCACTGCTGACCTGGCCGAGCTCAGCCGTCGTCCACGATATCAAGGGCGAGAACTGGCA
>NZ_JALJRL010000077.1:0-391 GCF_024519675.1 Mesorhizobium sp. Mes31
AGCCGTTCCTGCGCCGTCCTCCGCGTTGCTCCGGTCGCAAGCGATGCGTCGTCGGTCGCCTCCGGCCAAGTGATCGCCATCGAGGCCGCATGGTGCGGGCTCGGGAACAGAAAATGGAGACTTACAATGGCTACCATCGGCACCTTCAAGAAGTCCGCCTCGAACGAATTCACCGGTGAAATTGTCACCCTCAGCGTCCTGGCCAAGAACGTGCGCATCGTCCCTGACACACGCGCCACTGGCGAGAACGCTCCCAGCCACCGGGTGCTGGTCGGCCGCGCCGAGATCGGCGCCGCATGGTCGAAGACCTCCAACGAGGGCCGCGACTACCTGGGCCTCAAGCTCGACGATCCGAGCTTCAACGCCCCGATCTACGCCAACCTCTTCGACG
>NZ_JALJRL010000078.1:0-383 GCF_024519675.1 Mesorhizobium sp. Mes31
AGATGGTCGCCATGCCATGATCGGGTACGGCTTCGACCCGGATCGTGACGTTGCCCGCGGCAAAATCGATCGGGGTGACGCGATGGGTCTTGGAAAGGGAGAAGAACGGATAGGCCATGAGATCCTGCGCGTCTCGTGGAGCGAAGTCGCCAGGCAGCGCCCGGAACAGGTCGAGTTGCCCGCGCTCCGAAAGGGATTGGTTTCGCGCCACCATTTGAAATCCGCGCGCGGTCAGCGTGCGTATCGTCCGCCGTGCGCCGGCGGCATCGATGTGTGACGCTTGGCCGGCAGGACCGATCCACGCGGGTCGGATGTAGAGGTGACGGCACCGCGTTCGGCCCAAGCCTGAAGATCGTCGACGGCATAGACGACACGGCCGCCGA
>NZ_JALJRL010000007.1:0-159689 GCF_024519675.1 Mesorhizobium sp. Mes31
ACAAACAACCTGATTTGGGAATCCTACGATTCTCTCAAAACAGGAAACGCTCTAGCGTGCGCACGACGATACCCTCGATCGACGTCAAGGCCAGCGAAGCGGTGCGAGCGGCCCTTTCGGCGATCGGACGGACCGAGGACCTGCGCTTTTCACCGGACAACCGGCTGTTGGCGATTGCGGCGTTTGCGCGCAAACGCTGCCTGATCCTGCGTGTCGATGTCGAGACGGGATCGGGCGGTCCGGCTATCACGATCCATGATTTCATGGAGTTGAGGTCTGACAGCATCGGGGAGGTTCATGGCCTCGATTTCATCGATGACCGGACCTTGGTGGTCGCCAACCGCGACGGGCAGCTTGCGATATTTGCACTGCCCGTGGAAAGCATGGCAGGGCAGGCCCAGGAGATCACTGCCCTTCGCCGGATCAACGGCAGGCCTTTTTGCAAACTCAACGCACCCGGCTCGGTGGTCGTCCTGCACGAACCGCGCGGCAGCATCAGCCTGCTGGTCTGCAACAACTACACGCATGTGGTCACCCGGCACGTGGCTATCCGCTGGCTGGGTTACCGGACGAGCAGGAACCGGCCTTTGCTCGGGAATGGTCTGGACATTCCCGACGGCATCGCGATCAGCCATGATGGCCAATGGATCGCCGTCAGCAGCCACGGCACCAGGGACGTGAAGCTTTACCTCATGTCCCCATCGCTTGGGCCTGACACCGAACCGGCAGGCGTCCTGCAGGATGCCGGCTATCCGCATGGCGTGCGTTTTACCGATGACGATCGGCACATCCTCGTCGCCGACGCTGGCAGCCAGCTGGTTCATGTCTATGCCAGCAATGGTGACTGGAGAGGCTGTCGCGCGCCGGCGCGCTCGGTTGCGATCCTCGACGAGGAAACCTTCCTGCGCGGCAGGGCCAGTCCCGAGGAAGGTGGGCCGAAAGGCCTCGATATCGACCGCTCGAACAGCGTCGTGGCGGTGACCTGCGAAGAGCAGGCGCTGGCTTTCTTCGCGCTGCCGTCTGTACTCGGTGGCGTTGAAAATTGCCGGCAAGGCAAGGCCCATGCATCGGCGTAGCGACGCAAGAGAGGTCAACCCGGCATGGAATTAGAATGACGGATCGACGCTTCGGCGCTATGATACGGACATAGGGCGTTTGGGGCCAACCTGACCATTAGGAGGTTGCCATGAAGCACCAAACACTGGACCAACTGCATGCAGTGGCCGAGGTCAACACACGGCCGGTAATGAGCCGAACCCAGCGTCTCATACGTTGGGCCGAACTCCTTGAACGTGAGCCCAGCCGGCTGCTGACCGCGCTTGCCGGGACCGAATACCGTGCGCCGCCGGAGCGCGATGTCATGCGAGGCGATGGTTCGCCGATAGCGGTTGCCTTCACGGACCCCATTTTGCACGACGAGGGTCTGAAAGACGACAGTTATGGCGAAGCCAAGCGCTTCTTCGAACTGACTGACCACCAACTGCACGAGATCGTCTGCTACTGCCATGTCGGCGAGGTGATGCAATCGTCCAGGGCAGCACTTTCCGTTCGCGCCGCGATTGGCTGACGCATGTCCACCAGGTGATCACCTGGTGCCGGGATGATTTAGGGCGCGGTCGAACGCGAAGCTGATCGCGCCCTAACGAGGAGCAGGTTTGGGACTGCCAAGGGTTTGTCCGCGCAGCGGCGGGCAGTGGTAGGGCCTTGGCGCCCGGACAAAATGCTACGGTTCTGATTGTTCATCGCGGAGGGTGCGACCGCTTGCCGGCGCCAAAAATCGGGGACCTCGAACAGAGCAATATCGGCCTGTCCCCGAGCATTTGATTATCAATCGCTTTGAATTTTTCCGACTTAACCCGCCCTTAAATCGCCGCATCTACTCTTCAACCCGACGCCATAGTCACCGGGACAGACAGCACAGCGCATGGCGAACCGCAGGGACAGCCGCATAGAACCCAGTTTCGAGGGACCGCCCCGAGCGGGATCCTCGACGGGTCTTTCGGTGAGCGAGGAGGATCGCGTCGTGCCAAGCAACCGCAAAGCTCCCGCAAAACGCAAGCCGGCCAAGGGGAAACCGTCGCGCGGCGGGCGCAGCAGGAGCCGGCGCGGCCTGTTCGGCGTGCTCGGCCGGCTGTTCTACTGGTGCTTCGTGCTCGCCATCTGGGGCGGCATCGCGGTTGCCGGCATCGTCGTCTATTACGGCGCCAAGATGCCCGCGGCGACGACCTGGTCGATCCCCGACCGCGCGCCCAACATCAAGATCGTCTCGGTCGACGGCCAGTTGCTGGCCAATCGCGGCATGAGCGGCGGCGAGGCCGTCGGTCTGCACGAAATGTCGCCCTATATTCCCGAGGCTGTCATCGCCATCGAGGACCGCCGCTTCTACTCGCATTTCGGCATTGACCCGATCGGCCTGTCGCGTGCCATGGTAACCAACCTGGTTGGCGGGCATTTCTCGCAGGGCGGTTCGACGCTGACGCAGCAATTGGCCAAGAACCTGTTCCTGACGCCCGACCGCACGCTGGAGCGCAAGGTGCAGGAGGTGCTTCTGGCGCTGTGGCTGGAGCACAAGCACACCAAGGACCAGATCCTCGAAATGTACCTCAACCGGGTCTATTTCGGTTCCGGCGCCTATGGCGTCGAAGCGGCTTCGCGACGCTATTTCGGCAAGAGCGCGCGCGATGTCAGCCTGTCGGAAGCCGCATTGCTTGCCGGCCTGTTGAAGGCGCCGTCGCGACTGTCGCCGGCGCGCGATCCGAAGGCTGCAGAGGAGCGCTCGCAGCTGGTGCTCGCCGCCATGCGCGACGAGGGCAAGATCAGCGATAAAGAACTGAAGATGGCGCTGAGCGCGCCGGCTACGCGCTCGCCGTCTTACTGGACCGGCTCGGAAAACTACGTCGCCGACACCATCATGGAAGAACTGCCCGACCTGATCGGCGACGTGCGCGGCGACATCGTCGTCGACAGCACGGTCGACCTGACGCTGCAGAAGCTGGCCGAACAGTCGATCCGCAGACTGATCGACGAAAGCGGCAAGAAGCTCAACGTCACCCAGGGCGCCCTGGTGTCGATCGACGATTCCGGCGCGGTGCGCGCCATGGTCGGCGGCTACGACTATTCGACCAGCCAGTTCGACCGTGCCTCGGAAGCGCGGCGCCAGCCGGGTTCGGCGTTCAAGCCGTTCGTCTATATGGCCGCCCTCGAGGCTGGCCGCACGCCGGACAGCGTGCGCAACGACGCGCCGATCAAGATCGGCAACTGGACGCCCGACAATTACGGCGGCAAGTATTTCGGCAAGGTGACGCTGGCCACCGCGCTGGCCAAATCGCTGAACTCGGTCGCTGCCCAGCTGACCATGGAGGTCGGGCCTAACGCCGTGGTCGAGGCGGCGCACCGCATGGGCATCCAGTCCGACCTGCTGGCCAACACTTCGATCGCACTTGGCACCTCGGAGGTGACGCCGCTCGAACTGACCTCGGCCTATGTGCCGTTCGCCAATGGCGGCTACAAGCCGGACATCCATTTCATCCGCCGCGTGACCACCACCGGCGGCAAGGTGCTCTACGATAGCGGTGGCGGCAGCGCGCCGCGTGTCGTCAAGCCCGAGATCGTCGGCATGATGAACTCGATGATGACGGGCACGGTCGAGACCGGTACGGCGAAGAAGGCGGCTTTCGCCTGGCCGTCGGCCGGCAAGACCGGCACCAGCCAGAATTCGCGCGACGCCTGGTTTGTCGGCTATACCGCAAATCTCACCACCGGCGTCTGGTTCGGCAACGACGACGGCACGCCGATGAAGAAGGTCACCGGCGGCGCGCTGCCGGCGCAGGCCTGGCACGAGTTCATGGTCGCCGCGCATGAGGGCGTGCCGGTGCGGCCGCTGCCCGGCACCTGGAAATCGACGCCGGCCGACACCGTCGTGCCAGACGAGATACCGTCGGCAGACAACTCGCAGCCGGCACCTGTGCCATCCGCGTCCGTCGGCCAGCAGGCGCCCGCGGTTTCCGCGGCGCCGCCACCCGCGCCAGTTCGCGTCGCGCGCCCGGCACAGACCGTCGATGCCGAGGGCCTCGGCATGCCGGAGGACGGCGGCGCCACCGCGTCGATCAAGCACCCGGTGCCACCGGGCAACGTCGGTGGTCCGCTCAAGAAGCGACAGACCTCGATTCTGGATATCCTCGGCGGCGGTTGATCCGCCTCTCGCCAGCGCGGCGTGGTTCGGCTACACCTCCGGCCCGGAGACCGCGACATGGCTGAACTCGACACCAGAAAGACCATCGTGCTGACCGGCGCCAGCCGGGGCATCGGCCACGCCACCGTCAAGCGCTTTTCGCGTGAGGGCTGGCGCGTCATCACCTGTTCGCGCCAGGCCTTTGCCGAGGACTGCCCGTGGCCGGCCGGCCCCGAGGACCACATCAAGGTCGATCTCGCCGACCAGGAAGACGTCGGCATCGCCGTCTCGGAAATCCGCCATCGGCTCGAGGCGCATGGCGGCCAGCTGCACGCGCTGGTCAACAATGCCGGCATTTCGCCGAAGCTCAAGGACGGCAACAGCCGCATGGATTCGATCAACACGCCGATGCATGTCTGGCGCGATGTCTTCCAGGTCAATTTCTTCGCGCCGATCATGCTGGCGCGCGGGCTGTTCAAGGAACTGGCGGCGGCCAAGGGTTCGATCGTCAATGTCACCTCGATCGCCGGCACCCGCGTGCATCCCTTCGCCGGTACCGCCTATGCCACATCGAAGGCCGCACTTGGCTCGCTGACGCGCGAGATGGCGCATGACTTTGGTCCGCATGGCATTCGCGTCAACGCCATCGCGCCGGGCGAGATCGACACCGCGATCCTGTCGCCGGGCACGGACAAGATCGTCGAGACAATCCCGCTGCGGCGACTTGGCACCACGGCGGAGGTCGCCGACATCATCTTCTTCCTGTGCTCGCAGCAGGCGTCCTACGTGACGGGCTCGGAAATCCACATCAATGGCGGCCAGCACGTTTAGAAGTCAGATCGTCTTGGCGCGTCCCGCTAGGCTTCCGAGGACCGCCATCAGCAAGGTGACGGTGGCGCAGGCGCCCAGAGCCAAGCTCCAATTCCCGGTCGCGTCATGGGCAAGACCGGCTAGCGGCGGGCCTGCGGCCGCCAGCGAATAGCCAAGGCATTGCGCCATTCCCGAAAGTGCTGCCGCCTCCTGGCTGTGCGAGGCCCTCAGGCTGACGAACGAGAGGCCAAGCACGAAGGCGGCACCCGCGCCGAAGCCAAACAGCGCTACCCAAAGTGCCGCAAGGGCCGGAATCTGCCACAGGCCCAGCAGTGAAAGACAGGTGATCAGCGCCACGCCGATGGCCATGGCTCGCTGGTCCTTCATACGTTTGACGGCGGTGCCGAGCAGCAGACCGGGGATCGCGATTGCCAGTTGACACAGCCCATGCAGCGAACCCGCGGTCGCCGCCGAATAACCTGCCTGCGCCAGGATGGAGGGCAACCATCCGACGATCACGTAGAAGACCAGCGAGGTGAGGCCGAGAAAGCCCGTCACCTGCCAGGCAAGGGCCGAGCGCCAGATGTGCCCCCGGTCATGCATGGATGATGCTTCCCGCTGCGGGGCGGGCGGCATCTGAAGCTGAGGAGCCCAGGCAATCAGGGCCGCGAATGGAAAGATCAGTGTGCAGGCAAGCGACAGGTGCCAACTCGATCCCGGCAATTGAGCAAGCGGGATCGCCGCTGTCGATGCCAATGCTTGCGAAAGTCCGGACACGATAGCATAGAAGCCGGTCAGGCCGGCGACCCGGTTGGGAAAATCGCGTTTCAGCAGGCCCGGTAACAGGACGTTAGCGACAGCGATCCCGGCCCCAAGCGTGCCGGTGCCGACGAACAGCGCCCAGAGAGGGCCAGTCGAGCGCAGGGCAGTACCGGTCGCAACCACAAGCAGCGCGCCGAATAACGACCTTTCGATGCCGTATCGGCGCGCCAGTCCGGCCGCGAAGGGTGAGATCGCCGCGAACGCCAGCAAGGGGAGGGTTGTGAGCCCCCCTGCTTCGGCGGCGCTGATGCCGGTGGTTTCGCGGATCATGCCGAGCATCGGCGCCACGCCGGTGATGGGCGCGCGAAGGGTCGAAGCGATCAGCATGATGCCGACCAGGAGAAGTCCCTGGCCGCCGGTTGTCCTGACAATTTCTCTTGCCGTCATGGGAGGCCCTCCTGAAAATGATCGCAAAATATCGCCAGCTGTTTCCAGCTCGCGCGGGAGCGCGGCGTCGTTGACCGAAACGGTCAGCTCATTCGGGCACGGTGAGAACGGCCTTGCCGCTGAAGCTGCGCTCTCGCAGTGCGTTCAGGGCCAGGGCGATGTCTGTCCACGGCAGGGTCAAGGCCACGCGGGTTTCCAGACGGCCAGCGGTGACCAGAGCGAGCAGCGAGGCGATGTCCGCGCCTATGCCGGAGCCGGACGTGTAGTAGGCGAAAGTCTGAAGCCTCGCGCCCTCGTGACCCGGAACGAACTGGCGGAACCCGATGGGCGTGAGTTCGCCGCTGCTTGAGCCGAACATGACGATGGTGCCGCCAGGCGCGACGCGTTCGATCGCGTGTGCGAGGCTTTCGCCGCCGACCGACTCGGTGATCAGGGAAAACGGTCCCTCGGCCAACCCGATCGATTCGACAACCTGCTCAGCCCCAAGGCCGCGGAGGTCCTCGGCATGTCGGGCGGCGGCGATCGCGGTCACCGAGGCGCCCTGCTCGCGGGCGATCTGGACCTGGAAACGACCGACCGCGCCGCTTGCACCGGTGATCAGGACCCGCTGGCCGGCGAGGTCGCCGCCGAGGCGCAGGGTCCGCAGTGCCGTCGTGCCGGCGACTGGAAACGTGGCGGCGGAGGCGAAACCGACGTTATCCGGCAGGACGGCAAGGCGGTCGGTTGGAACGGCGACACGTTCGGCCCAGCCGGACTGGTCGACCAAAGCAGCAACCCGGGCGCCAACGGCTGGCCCGGAGCCATCGGCTGCTGCGCGTTCGACAACCCCAACGATGTCCTGGCCAGGTATCCAGCCGTTCTGACGTATGGCGAGCAGGCGCAATTCACCGCGGTTCAACGAGGTCGCGCGGACCGAGATCAGCGCTTCGTTCGAGGCCGGCTGAGGCTCGGCGAGCTCCGCGAGCCTCAACCCGGCAGCGCTTTCGGGAGAGATGACTAAGGCGAGCATGGTTCGGCCTCCGAGTTACTCATTGGAAGCCCAAGCCTATCGACTTTCCCGGTCGGTTAATTTAGCTATTATGGCATTTGGTCGCTAAAAACCGTCTACCATGAGACAGCCTCTCCGCTATCCCTGGCTCAATTTCGATGTGGATGAGTTTTCCACCCCGGCGATTGTCGTGCGCGTTGACGTCCCCGACACCAGGGCCGAGGTGCCCGACCATTGGCATCGCAAGGGGCAACTCGTCTTCGCGCTGGGCGGCGGGGTCACCTGTCGCGTTCCCAGTGGCTTGTGGATGGTGCCGCCGCATTGCGGGGTGTGGATTCCCGGCGGCATGGAGCACAGCAACATCGCGACCGCCAATGCCCGGATTTTCTTCGTCTACATTGAGCCGGGAGCCACCGATCTGCCGGACCGGTGCTGCACGCTTTCGATCTCGCCGCTGCTGCGCGAACTGATCATCGAGCTGGCCGACCGCGTGGAGGATGATGAGGCGAGGGGCGAACTCTTGACCAGGATCCTGCTCACCGAACTGCCTCGCATGCCCGTCCAGCGGCTTCATCTGCCGATATCGTCCGAGCCGCGCCTGAAGCGGATCGCCGAAGCGTTGGCGCAAGATCCTGCCGACCGCAGCACGCTGGCGGAGTGGGCCAATCGCGTCGCGCTCAGCGAGAGCAGTCTCGCCCGTCTCGTCGTGAAGGAGACTGGCTTGAGCTTCGGCCGCTGGCGCCAGCAATTGCACTTGATCGTCGCAATACGGGAGCTGGCCTCCGGGGCGAGCGTGCAGCAAGTTTCGGGCGATCTCGGTTACGACTCCGTCACGGCCTTCATCACCATGTTCAAGAAGGCGCTTGGGAAGCCCCCGGCGAAATATCTCAGCAGTGTCGCGCAAAATGGCGGCTCTGCCTTCGTCGCGTGATTGCTCTCGCTTGCGCACAGCCGAGGCGATCACATTGCCAGCACGTGTGGGCGAGCCGAGATTGGTTCAGGGAGCGCTTAGGCTGCTGACGGCTCCGGCTTGTGCCCGAACACCTCTTCGACTATGCCCCGCGCGATCTCGCGCTCGCCCATGATGACGGTGTCGGCGCCGAGGCCCTTGAGATGCTCGACCTCGGCGTCGGAATGGGCGCGAGCGATGACGTTGATGCCGGGATTGGCGGCGCGCGCCCGCATTACGATCTGTCCGGCCTCGAAGGCATTGGGAATGGCAAGGATCAGGCGCTTGGCGCCTTCAGGATTGGCGGCGGCGAACACGTCGGCGTTGGCCGCGTTGCCGGAGACGGTCTCGATGCCGTCGGCCTTCAGTCTGGCCAGTGTCTTGTCGGCGTCCTCGATGACGAGGAAGGGCAAGGTTGCCTGTTTCAGCGCCGCGCCGACGAGGCTGCCGACACGACCATAGCCGATCAGGATGGCGTGGTTGGTGAGGCTTGTCCTTGGCGGCGGCCCGTCTTCCCCGTTGGTTGTTGCCACGACCGAGGCAACCTGGCCCGGTTCCGTCGCCGGACCGACCGGCTTTGCCTCGACCGGCGGCGCCGTCCTGGCGGCGCGGGCTTCAAGCCACGGCTTCATCCAGTCGATCGCGAGGAACATCAGCGGGTTGAGGACGATCGACAGGATGGCACCAGCCAGGATGAGGTCGCGACCCTGTTCGGGTAGAAGCTTCAGTCCGACGCCGAGTTCGGCCAAAATGAAGGAAAACTCACCGATCTGGGCAAGGCTGGCCGAGATCATCAGCGCGGTGGCCAAGGGATAGCCGAAGGCAAGGACGATGACGAACGCCGCCAACGACTTGCCGATAACGATGATGGCGAGCGTCGCCAGGATCGGCCAGCCATTGCTGATCAGGCTGAACGGATCGAACAGCATGCCGACCGAGACGAAGAACAGCACCGAAAAGGCATCGCGCAGCGGTAGCGATTCTTCCGCCGCGCGATGGCTGAGCTCGGACTCGCTCATGATCATGCCGGCGAAGAAGGCGCCGAGCGCCAGCGAGACCCCGAACAGTTTTGCCGCGCCGAAAGCGACGCCGAGCGCGATGGCCAGCACGGCCAGCCGGAACAATTCACGCGAGCCGGTATGGGCGACATAGTGCAGGATCCACGGAATGACCCGGCGCCCGACGACCAGCATGACGACGACGAAGGCGGCGACCTTGGCCAGCGTGATGCCGACAACGCCCCAGATGCCGTAGCTGGCCGGCAGCGACAGCAAGCCGCTGGCGTGGGCATCGGCCTGTTCCTGGCCGCCGAGCACGCCGGCAAGTGCCGGCAAAAGTACCAGCGCCAGCACCATGGCCAGATCCTCGACGATCAGCCAGCCGACGGCGATGCGGCCGCGCCCCGTCTCGATCAGGCGGCGCTCCTGCAAGGCGCGCAGCAGCACCACGGTCGAGGCGACCGAGAGTGCCAGACCAAAGACCAGTCCTGCTCCCATCGACCAGCCGAGCATCCAGGCAAGCCCGGCGCCGAGCGCGGTGGCAAAGCCGATCTGGACGATGGCGCCGGGCACGGCGATGGCGCGCACCGACAGCAGATCCTTCAGCGAGAAATGCAGGCCGACGCCGAACATCAGGAGGATGACGCCGATTTCGGCCAGCTCGTTGGCTAGGCCGGCATCGGCGACGAAGCCCGGCGTGTTCGGTCCGACCAGCACGCCGGCTACGAGATAGCCGACCAGCGGTGGAATGCGGAAGCGGTTGGCGAGAGCGCCGAAGACGAAAGCCAGCCCCAGACCGGCGACGATGGTGGCGATAAGGGGCGTGTCATGCGGCATTGTCTATGGAGCGCCTTTCAAATCTGAGATGTCGGATGTGCGCCGCCCAAAGCCGCCGCCTGTTTGCAATATGGTGGATGGGATGACGGCGATGCAACCCGCAAGGGCATGAAATCGACGGTGAACCCGCAAATACCCGACCGGTGTCCGAGGAAGCCGCCGATCGGTCTTGAGTTCCGCGATGGCAACGATCAGGCTGCCTGCAACAAGGCCTCGATCTCGAATATGGCGTGATTGGTCAGCGTCTTGGGAATTTCGGCAGTCACCTTGTCTTCGACCTCCTTGTGCAGTTTCTTGCGCATGGCTCCGAGCACTACCGGCGGAGCGACAAGCACGATCTCGCCGAACTCACCGCTGTGCGCGAGCTTGTAGAGCCGGGCGGCGATCTCATCGGCGAAACGTTCCTTGCCGATCCGATGCCAGTCCGTATCCTCGACCGCGCTGCGGTGCACGGAGGGACCATCATTGTATCGGCCCGGGCTGTCACTGCCTTGCTCGCGGGTGGGCGGGTTGTCCTGCTCCATTTCCTGCACGACCTCGAGATTCGGATATTTGTTGTCGCCGGCATTCCTGAGGAAAAGTGCCTTCTCGCCATCTGCCACCATGACCCAGATGCCGTGCTTCAGGTTGATCGTGTTCATGATGACAGGTTCCTTTCTCCGCTGCCGGGAAGCCTTGCCACGCTCCAGACAGGTTTCGATTTCGGGTGATGGACGTTCTGGCAACGCGTTTCGAACCGGTAATGTTCCACCGCGAAGGCCCAGCCGAACGCCGTCCGCCCGACGCCGGAGGCAAGGGCCCACCGGCCGGCGACTTTAATCTACTGAATTGGTAGAAATTAGAAAAAACTGTTTTGCGCGATAGGGCGCTGACGGCTAAAAAGGGCTCAAATCAAGGGCCGCTCCAGCGACTTGATTCCGCCCTGTGCGCCGATGTGGAATATTTTTCTCCTGCCTTTCGCGGTTGCGAAAAAGCGATTGCCTGCCATCGCTGGATGCGCGAGTGCTTTGCTTCTGGTTTTTCGCACCCAGGCGTAGAACTGCCAAACTGTTCCCGGATTGCTTTCGTCATGCCGCAGGCCAATGCCAAGCTCAATGCCTTTCCCGTCTTCATGCGGGTCGAGGGCGAAGCCGTGGCCATTGTCGGCGGCGGCGAAGAGGCGCTGGCCAAGGCGCGGCTGATGGGACAGTCGAGCGCGGTCTTGCGCATTATCGCCGAAAACGCCGAGCCGGACCTTTTGACCTTCATCGCCCAGAACAATTTGACGCGCGTCGCCGCGTCCTATGACGCCGGCCATCTCGAAGGCGCGGTCCTGGTGTTTGCGGCCAGCGGCGACGAGGCACTCGACCGCCGCGTTGCAGCGGACGCACGCCGGCTGGGCATTCCGGTCAATGCCGTCGACCGGCCGGAGCTCTGCGATTTCTTCACCCCGGCGCTGGTCAACCGTGCACCGGTCGCGATTGCCATCGGCACGGAGGGCGCCGGCCCGGTGCTTGCCCAGATGCTGCGCACTCGCATCGACCAGATGCTGTCGCCGTCGCTTGGACCGCTGGCAGTGCTGGCCGCTTCGTTTCGTGGTGCCGCCGAGAAGCTGCTGCCGAAGGGCAATGCCCGCCGCCGTTTCTGGAGGGGCTTCTTCCAGGGTGCTCCGGCGCGGGCTGTCGAAGCCGGCGAGCTGTCGCAGGCGCATGATGCCGCCACCGACCTGTTGCTGTCGAACGCGCCCGCCTCGGGCCATATCGCACTGGTCGGCGCCGGCCCCGGCGCCGAGGATCTTCTGACGCTGCGCGCGCACCGTCTGCTGATGGAGGCCGATGTCATCGTTCATGACGCGCTGGTGCCGGAGGCGATCGTCGCCATGGGCCGCCGCGATGCCGAGCGCCTGCCGGTGGGCAAACGCAAGGGCTGCCACAGCAAGAGCCAGGCCGAGATCAATGCGCTGCTGGTCGAACTCGGCCGCGAGGGCAAGCGCGTCGTGCGGCTGAAGTCGGGCGACCCGCTTGTGTTCGGCCGGGCCGGCGAGGAGATGGCCGCACTGCGCGATGCCGGCATCGCCTATGAGGTGGTCCCAGGCGTCACAGCGGCCTTCGCCGCCGCCGCCGATTTCGAACTGCCGCTGACGCTTCGCGGTGTGTCCTCGTCGATGGTGTTCACCACCGGCCACGACCTCAAGGGCAATTCGTTGCCCGACTGGGCCAAGCTCGCCATTTCCGGCGCCACCGTCGCCGTCTATATGGGCCGATCGGTCGCGGCCGAGGTTGCCGGCCGGCTGATCGAGGCCGGTCTGTCGCCGGATACGGCGGTCGCCGTGGTCGAGAATGCCAGCCTTGCCAATCGTCGCCGCTTCCACGGCACGCTTGCCGACCTGCCGTCGCTCGAAGCGCGTGCCGATCTGACCGGCCCGGTCATGACCATCATTGGCGACGCGGTCGCCGGCGCCAACTTTGAACGTTCCGAGCCGCTCGCGGCACACAGGCATGAAAGCGCGGCAGCCGCCGCTGCCGAAGGAGTTGAACAATGAAGATACTGACCGCCAACCGCCTGACCGACGGCATTGCCGTCTGGTATGCCGATGGCGGCTGGGCCGAGACGGTGGACCATGCCGACCTCGCCCATGACAAGGCGGCCGAGGATCGCCTGGAGGCGATCGGCGCCAAGGCCTATGCCGACAATGAAGTGGTCGACGTCAATCTGATCGACGCGGATGTTGTCAACGGCGCTGTCGAGCCGGTGCGGCTGCGCGAGAAGATCCGCGCCGCCGGCCCCACCATCCGCAACGATCTCGGCAAGCAGGCTGCCTGAGCGGCCCAACAAGACACCGGACACGGGCGGACGCGCCCGGAAAGACGAAGCATGTACCGTTACGATGAGTTCGACCACGATTTTGTCCAGGCCCGCGTCGCTGAGTTCAGCGACCAGGTCCAGCGCCGGCTTGCCGGCGAGATCACCGAGGACCAGTTCCGGCCGCTCAGGCTGATGAACGGCGTCTATCTTCAGCTGCACGCCTACATGCTGCGCATCGCGGTGCCCTACGGCACGCTGAACGGCAAGCAGTTGCGCATGCTCGGTCACATCGCCCGCAAATACGACAAGGGCTACGGACACTTCACCACGCGCCAGAACATCCAGTTCAACTGGCCGGCGCTGTCGGACATTCCGGCGATCCTGGCCGATCTCGCAAGCGTCGAGATGCACGCCATCCAGACCAGCGGCAATTGCATCCGCAACGTCACCGCCGACCATTTCGCCGGCGCGGCCGCCGACGAGGTCGCCGATCCGCGCCCCTATGCGGAGATCCTGCGCCAGTGGTCGTCGGTGCATCCGGAATTCTCATTCCTGCCGCGCAAGTTCAAGATCGCGGTGACCGGTGCCGAGCGCGACCGTGCCGCCATCCAGACCCACGACATCGGCCTGCACCTGAAGAAGAACGCTGCCGGCGAGCTTGGCTTTGCCGTCTATGTCGGCGGCGGCCAGGGCCGCACGCCGATGGTGGCCAGAAAGATCCGCGACTTCCTGCCGGAAGCCGACCTTCTGTCCTACTGCACGGCGATCCTGCGCGTTTACAACCTCTATGGCCGCCGCGATAACAAGTACAAGGCACGTATCAAGATCCTGGTCCACGAAACCGGCGTCGAGGAAATCACCCGCCAGGTCGAGGCCGAATGGCAGGAGTTGAAGGACGCCGAGCTGAAGCTGCCGGAGGCCGACATCCGCGCCATCGAGGCCTATTTCGCGCCGCCGGCGCTGACCGACCGGCCGGAAGGCGACCAGGCGGTCAAGCTTGCACGCCTGGATTCGAAGGGCTTCTCGCAGTGGCTCGACCAGAACGTGGTGACGCACCGCCATCCCGACTACGCGGCGGTGACCATCTCGCTGAAGGGCATCGGCGAGGTTCCGGGCGACGCCTCGGACAGCCAGATGGAAGCGGTCGCCGACATCGCCGAGAAATATGCCTTCGATGAACTTCGCGTCAGCCATGAGCAGAACCTGATCCTGCCGCACGTGGCGCGCGCCGACCTCAAGGCGGTCTATGATGCGCTGGTCGATATCGGGCTGGCGACGGCCAATTCCAACCTGATATCGGACATCATCGCGTGCCCGGGCCTCGACTATTGCGCGCTGGCGACGGCGCGCTCGATCCCGATCGCGCAGGAAATCTCGCGCCGCTTCGCCTCGCTGGAGCGGCAGCGCGAGATCGGCGAACTGAAGCTGAAGATTTCCGGCTGCATCAATGCCTGCGGCCATCACCATGTCGGCCATATCGGCATACTGGGTGTCGAGAAGAAGGGCTCCGAACTCTATCAGGTGACGCTTGGCGGCTCGGCCGACGAGAACACGTCGGTCGGCGAGATCATCGGCCGCGGCTTCTCGTCGGAAGAGATCACCGACGCCATCGAGCAGATCGTCGAGACCTATCTCGGCCTTCGGCTCAACCCCCAAGAGAAATTCATCGACGCCTACCGCCGTGTCGGTCCCGCGCCGTTCAAGGAGGCGCTCTATGCTGGCGAAGCCAAGGCCGCTTGACCATATCGTCGACGTCGATGACGGCATCGCCGCCAGGGCGGCGG
The DNA here is from genome assembly GCF_024519675.1 of Mesorhizobium sp. Mes31. NCBI lineage: Bacteria > Pseudomonadati > Pseudomonadota > Alphaproteobacteria > Hyphomicrobiales > Phyllobacteriaceae > Mesorhizobium > Mesorhizobium sp. Mes31. The sequence continues at coordinate 14,531 of NZ_JALJRL010000007.1, forward strand.
GACTCGATGCGCTTTACGGTCATCTGAATCCGCTCGAGATCATCGAACGGTCGGCCCGTGAACTGTTCCACGACGAGATCGCCGCGGTGTCGTCCTTCGGGGCGGATTCGGCGGTGCTGCTGCACATGATCGCCAAGATCGACCGCACGCTGCCGGTCATCTTCCTCGACACTGGCAAGCATTTCGAGGAGACGCTCGGCTATCGCGACGCGCTTGTCGCCGATTTCGGGCTGACCAATATCCGGGTGATCAAACCCGAGGAAGCGGCGCTCGAACGGATCGATCCGACGGGCAATCTGCACCAGAGCGACACCGACGCCTGCTGCGACGTGCGCAAGGTCGAGCCGCTGGCGCGTGGTGTCGCGCCGTTTCGTGCCTGGCTCACCGGCCGCAAGCGCTTCCAGGCCGCGACGCGGGCAGCGCTTCCTGTGTTCGAGGCGGTCGGCCCGCGCATCCGCGTCAATCCGCTGGCGCACTGGACGACATCGGACCAGGCCGACTATATGCGCGCGCATGCGCTGCGCGAAAATCCGCTGGTCGCCTATGGCTATCTGTCGATCGGCTGCTTCCCGTGCACGCAGCCGGTGCAACCCGGCGAGGACGCGCGCAGCGGCCGCTGGGCCGGCCACGCCAAGACCGAGTGCGGCATTCATCTGTCGGGGCTGGAGAAGTCGCTGACCGACGCATCGCTTTAGGATGTGCTTATATTCAGGTGAGGCTGGCCTGCAAACGGCAGCTTCCTGCGCTTCCGGTGCTCACGTACTTCAAGTACGCTCCGCTCCGGTTCTCGGAAGCCGCCATTTTCGGCGCAGCCTGACCTGAATCTTAACACATCCTTGGCTCGTTTGAATATTTAGGAACTTTTTTGATGACTGAACCGACGACACCGGAGACCCGCCTGTGGACCCCGACGGGTTTCCGTGAGGATGAGTGGGCTCATGCCGAAAGCGCCGAAGCGCTTGCCGGCAATGGCCGCTTCATCCTGCCGCTACAGGCGTTCCTCGACCTTGACCCGCAAGTGCGCCGCTCCGCCAAGGAGCGGCTCGGCGTCGTGCTGCAGCCAGGCGATCAGCTCGAGAAGATAGCCGACCTGCTCGACCAGCTGTCGCTGGTGGCGCTGGCCTTCCCGGCCTTCAGCGACGGCCGCTCCTTCTCCAAGGGCGAACTGCTGCGCGGGCGCTATCATTTCAAAGGCGCGGTGCGCGCCACCGGGCAGGTTCTCGTCGACCAGTTGCCGCATATGCTGCGGCTCGGCTTCGACGAGTTCGAGATTTCGAATCCGGTGCTGTTGAAGCGCCTGGAAGAGGGACGCACCGGCGGGTTGGGGCTCTACTACCAGCCAGCCGCCGTGCCGGAGCCCAAGGGCCCAAAGTATTCCTGGCGGCGGGTACGGGCCGGCTGAATCTCAAGGCTCCTTGGGTTGACGCTGCGGTAATTCCGAGCGTCTTTACATCAGCGGTGATCAGGCCTTCTCTTGGTCGTCCGGACGGAAACATCCGCCGGGTGCCAGGAGGAAACCATGGATTTCGACTATGTCATCGCCGGTGGCGGGTCCGCCGGCTGCACGCTTGCCGCGCGGCTCTCCGAGGATCCATCGAAAACGGTCTGCCTGATCGAAGCCGGCGGCGAGGGCAGGAACCTGGTCATCCGCGCCCCGGCGGGTCTCATTGCTCTGCTGCCCGGCAGGCCCAAGATCAACAACTGGGCATTCGAGACGGTGCCGCAGCAAGGGCTTGGCGGCCGCAAGGGCTACCAGCCGCGCGGCAAGGCGCTGGGTGGCTCCAGCGCCATCAATGCCATGCTCTATACACGCGGGCACCGCGGCGACTATGACGAATGGGCCGACCTCGGCTGCGACGGCTGGTCATGGGACGAGGTGTTGCCCTATTTCCGGCGCGCGGAAGGCAACCAGCGCGGCAGCGACGCCCTGCACGGGGGCGACGGGCCGCTGCGGGTCGCGGAGCAGCAGGAGCCGCGCGCCCTGTCCCGGGCCTTTGTCGAGGCCTGCGGTGAAAACCAGATCCGTCGCAACGATGATTTCAATGGACCAGAGCAGGAAGGGGCGGGGCTTTATCAGGTCACGCAATTCTGGGGCGAACGCCGCAATGGCGAGCGCTGCTCGGCGGCCGCCGCCTATCTGCATCCGGTCATGGACCGGTCGAACCTGACCGTCATCACCGGAGCGCATGCCACGGGCATCGTCCTTGACGGCAAGCGGGCCACCGGTGTGCGCTATCGCGCGGGCAAGGACGATGTCGTTGTGAAAGCCAGGCGCGAGGTCATCGTCTGCGGCGGTGCCTTCGGCTCACCGCAGCTCTTGCTGCTTTCGGGGATCGGCCCGGCTGTCGAGCTTGCAGCGCACGGAATTCCGATCGTTCATGAACTGCCCGGCGTCGGCAAGAACCTGCAGGATCATCTCGATTTCATCATGGGCTGGACGTCAAGGAATGCCGACATGATGGGCATCGGCCTGCGCGGCCTGCCTGGCCTGCTGCGGCATCTGCGGCGCTGGCGCAAGGACGGCGGCGGCATGATCGCGACGCCTTACGCGGAGGGTGGCGCCTTTCTCAAATCCGACCCGGCGATAGACCGGCCCGACCTGCAATTGCACTTCTGCATCGCCATCGTCGATGATCATGGCCGCAAGCTGCATATGGGTTATGGCTTTTCCTGCCATGTTTGCGTGCTTCGGCCGCATTCGCGCGGCGAGGTCGGGCTGTCGACGCCAAATCCACTGGCGCCACCCCGCATCGATCCACGTTTCCTGTCCGACGAACGCGACGCCGAGCTGTTGCTCAAGGGCGTCAGAATGATGCGCGGCATACTGGAGGCGCCAGCGCTGGCCAAATACCGCAACAAGGAGATCTACACCGCCGGCGTTTCGAGCGACGCAGAGCTGATGGCGCATATCCGGGCCCGTGCCGATACGATCTATCACCCGGCGGGCACCTGCAAGATGGGCACCGACGATATGGCGGTGGTCGATCCGGAGCTGCGCGTGCGCGGCATCAAGGCTTTGCGGGTCGTCGATGCTTCGGTGATGCCGACGCTGATCGGCGGCAACACCAATGCACCGACGATCATGATCGCCGAAAAAGCGGCTGACATGATCAAGGCGGCTGCCTGACCGGACTTCTGGTCGAACCAGTGGTGTCATTTTTGCCTGCTGTGAAACGCCATGTGGCGACGTCGATGGCAATTGACATGAATTGGTCTTACCAATTGTGCGATTTATGCTTTCCCTTTCGCCGTGCTGCCCTTAGGATAGGGCTATTATTTCGCGATCCGAAATAAATATCGCCACAAAGGGAGGAACCGGGAATGGCTGGCAAGAAGATATTGATGCTCGTTGGCGAGTTCAGCGAGGAGTACGAGATTTTCGTCTTTGAACAGGCCATGCATGCCGTCGGCCACACGGTGCATGTCGTCTGTCCGGACAAGAAGGCGGGCGATATATTGAAGACGTCGCTGCACGATTTCGAAGGCCACCAGACCTATACGGAAAAGCCAGGCCACGACTACATCCTCAACAAGACGTTTTCCGAAGTGGACCCGGCCAAATACGACGCCGTCTATGCGGCTGGCGGGCGCGGGCCGGAATACATCCGCATCGACAAGCGCGTACAGGCGCTGGTGCGGCATTTCCACGAGGCGGGCAAGCCGATCTTCACCATCTGCCATGGCGTGCAGATCCTGATTGCCGTCGACGGCGTGGTGCGGGGAAGGGAAGTCGCGGCGCTGCATTATTGCGAGCCGGAAGTGACGCTCGCCGGTGGCATCTATATCGACGTCGCGCCGACCGGCGCGCATGTCGATGGCAATCTCGTTTCAGCCAAGGGCTGGCCGGGCTTGTCGAACTTCATCCGTGAATGCCTGAAGGTGCTGGGCACGGAAATCCGCCACGGCGAGATCCTGATGCGCGATGAGCGCCAGGCGGCTTGATCCAGGAGTTTGCCAATGCCGCCGCGCCGCATGGCGCGGCGGCACCCGTTTGTTTCTACGCAATTCCGGACGGAAAACCGCCGCACACTTTTCCTGGAATTGTTCTAGAAGTAACGCTTGAGATTGCCGCGGATGCGATCCAGTACGGTGTCTCCGGAGAGGTCAGGCAAGAACGCCTTGCCTGTGATCGCTTCATAGGCCTGCGCATAAATCCGTGAGGCCTGATTGACGATCTCGTCAGGAATCTTCGGGATCGGCTCCTTGTACGGGTCGCATCGGGCCGAGACCCACGACCGGATGAAATCCTTGTCGAAACTGTCCGGCCGCGTGCCGTTTTCGAGTGCCTGCTCATACGTCGACGCGATCCAGTACCGGCTGCTGTCAGGCGTGTGGATCTCGTCGGCGAGCACGATGGTTCCGTCCTTGTCGACGCCGAACTCGTATTTCGTGTCGGCGAGGATCAGGCCGCGTTCGGCGGCGCGTGCCTGGCCTCGGGCGAACAACTGCAAGGCGTAGCTTGACACGGTATGCCATTGCGCCGGCGTGAGGAGACCTCGTTCGATTATTTCGGCTTCGGACAGAGGCTCGTCATGACCGCCATCAAAAGCCTTGCTCGTCGGGGTGATGATCGCTTCGCGAAGTTTTTCGTTTGCACGCAACCCGTCCGGCAGGACGGTTCCATACATATCCCGCTCGCCATTCTTGTATTTGGTCAGGATCGACGTGCTGGTGGTTCCCGCCAGATAGCCACGAACGACAATTTCGACCGGCAGGATTTCGAGCCGGGTGCCCACGACGACGTTCGGGTCGGGATATTCAAGAACATGGTTCGGGCAAATATCGGCAGTCTCTTCAAACCAGTACCTGGCGATCTGAGTCAGGATCTCTCCCTTGAACGGGATTGAGGTCAGGATGGTGTCGAAGGCACTGATACGGTCGGTGGCGATAATGATGCGCCGCCCGTCCGGCAGGTCGTAATTTTCCCGTACCTTGCCGCTGTAGCGGTTCGGAAGCTCGGGGATAAAAGCATCTGAAAGTACGCGCGGATCGCTCATTGGTGCATGTCGTTTGCCGATGGTCGCCGCAAATTGCCCGAAGCTCGATGCTTGACCCATGAATGTCGATTGGTTTTAGATCGCCGCCCGTGCCTCGCGGAACGACACCAGCTTCCGGCGGTTTTCGTCCCACAACGCCAGTTTGACGCAGCGCAGGCTTTCGAGAAGCGTGACGCGTCCGATGCCGCGCAGTTCCGGATAATCCCGCAGCACTTCCTGCAAGCGGTAACCCGGTACCCTGGCGGAGAGGTGGTGGACATGGTGGACGCCGATATTGCCGGTAAACCAGTTCAGCACCGGCGGCAGGTCGTAGTAAGATGATCCGTGCAGGGCGGCATGCTGGAATTCCCATTCGGAATCCTTTGCCCATTCGGTCTCCTCGAACTGGTGCTGGACGTAGAACAGCCAGATGCCGGCCGAGCCGGCGAGGATGACGATCGGCAGATGGACCACCAGGAACGCGCCGGGGCCGACAAACCAGATGAGAAGGGCTGCCGCGACCGCGATAGCGAGGTTGGTGGTCATTGACGACACCCAGGGCGTCAGGCCGCCCCGCATCATGCCGATCGGCAGCCTTTGCTCGAAGATGAACAGCCAGATCGGTCCTAGACCGAACATCACCAGCGGGTGGCGATAGAGACGATAGGCAAGCCGGCCCCGCCAAGACATTTGCCGGTATTCGGCAACGGTCAGCGTCCTGATATCGCCCATGCCGCGCTCGTCAAGGTTACCGGCGCTGGCATGATGCGTCGCGTGGGCGCGCCGCCAGCAATCGTACGGGGTCAGCGTCAGGACGCCGAGCGCGCGGCCGATCCAGTCGTCGGCATAGCGATTGGCGAAGAAAGAGCCATGGCCGCAATCGTGCTGGATCATGAAGATCCGCACCAGGAACCCGGCCGCGGGAAGGATGAGGATCAGCCCCCACCAATGGCCATAGGCATAGGCGGCCGAGGAGAGGCCCCAGAGCAGGGCGAAAGGAATGAGGGTGATGGCGAGTTCGATGGCGCTGCGACGCCTGTCAGGCGTCTTGTAGCGCGCCAGAATCTTCAGCCACGCGCGCTTGCTGCTGGCCGCCGTCTCAGGGGAAATCATGTTCATCAGGGATGATAGACGCCGGAGGATGGCGCCGCAAGGCGATCTTCACGTGAAATTACTGCGCGTAATTGTCGCGCGATAGGCGATGTGAGGCCGGTCTTCTGGTGCTGGAAGGCTGGAATCGCGGGGTGCCGGCTATTGGCGTCCGCCACCGGCGGTGCTGCTTTCCACGCAGTCCAGGCGGTCAAGCAATTTCCTGAAGCGATCGGGAATGTCGGCTTCGGTACGGAAGGCTGGCAAGGTCCGCAGAAAGCGCGTCGTCGCCTCGGCGCCGAATTGACGTTTGACTTCGGCAGCCAATCCTTCTGTCTTTTCACCCTTGTTGCGGGTCATCTCTCAAAATCCTGTGTCGGCTTCGAAACTCCTCCAGCAAGGGAATGGTTCCCCGATCACGCCTTTGTGGCAAGCAAAGCTGGCGGTTACGGTAAAGTTTGAATTAAAATCGAAATGTCTTGCCATTCCTCGCTCAGCCCTGCCGACAGCCTTACCCCTTGATTTTTGGCCGCCAAACCTCGATATCGGGCACAAAATCCACACCATTCGAGATTGACGGGAAACGGCGATGAGCGACCAGGCAAAAGACGAACGCGCGCCCGACGAAGCCGAGGCGACCGAGGCCAATGCCGAGCGTACGGAAGGCAGCATCGACGGCGACTATGAAGCGCTTGTGCGGCTGCTGAAGGAAAATGAAGAGCTGAAGGACCGCGCGCTGCGCGTCGCGGCCGAGATGGAAAACCTGCGCCGCCGCACCGCGCGCGACGTGCACGACGCGCGCACCTATGCGGTCGCCAATTTCGCTCGCGACATGCTGTCGGTGTCGGACAATCTGCGCCGCGCGCTGGACGCTATTCCGGCCGAGGCCAAGGCATCCGGCGACGCCGGCTTCAAGGCGCTGATCGAAGGCGTAGACCTTACCGAGCGCGCCATGCTGTCGGCGCTGGAACGGCACGGGGTCAAGAAGCTCACGCCGGAAGGTGAGAGATTCGATCCCAATTTCCACCAGGCGATGTTCGAAGTGCCCAATCCGGATGTCCCGGCCAATACCGTGGTCCAGGTCGTGCAGCCGGGTTATTCGATCGGCGAGCGGGTGTTGCGCCCGGCCATGGTCGGCGTCGCCAAGGGCGGTCCCAAGCTTGCCGCCGGCGAAACGCAGGTCGAGCCGGGTCCGGTCAATGACGAGGCCGAGAAGGACGCTTGATTAGGTGAGTAGCAGTAGGCAGTAGGCAAATAAGGCAGTGGTATTAATCGCGCGGCTTCGTGCTATTCATATGCCCTTATTCCAATCCCTACTGCCTAATCCCTATTGCCTCATGCTCATGAACCCCATCGCGCTTCTCGATTATGCCGGTGTCGCCGTCTTCGCCGCGACCGGAGCGCTTGCCGCTTCGCGCAAGCAGCTCGACATTATCGGTTTTCTGTTCCTGGCCAGCGTCACCGGCATCGGTGGCGGCACCTTCCGCGATCTCATCCTCAATGTGCCCGTCTTCTGGGTGGGAAACCGCGACTACGTGCTGATCTGCGCGGTGGTGGCGGTGTTGGTGTTCTTCACCGCACATCGCGTCGAATCCCGTTACAAGCTGCTGCTGTGGCTCGACGCCATCGGCCTAGCCGCCTTTTCAGTGATGGGCGCGGCCAAGGGACTTGCCATCACCGGCTCGCCGGCGGTGTCTGTGATCACCGGCATGCTGACCGCGACTTTCGGCGGCATATTGCGCGATCTGCTGGCCGGCGAGCCATCGGTGCTGTTGAGGCCGGAAATCTATGTCACGTCCGCCCTGGTGGGGGCTGCCGTCTTCACTGCAGGCGACGTCGCCGGCCTGCCACAGATCGTTTCGGGGCTGGCCGGGTTCGCAGCCGCATTCATCGTGCGCGGTGGCGCACTCCGTTTCGGCTGGGCGTTTCCGTCCTACAAGAGTCGGCCCGGCCGGCGGCCGGAAGACATTCCGTGAAAAGAAAGTGAATAGCCGATAGGGAGTAGCGAATAGGAATGGCGGTCCGCAGGATTGCGGCGTCGCTATTCGCTAACGTCAGGCCGCGAAGCGCTGGGCTTCCCCGCCATAGTAGTTGACGTAGCGGGCGCCGATTTCCTTGACCGGCATCACCACGAACACGTCGACCGTCGAGAACTCGCGGTCGATGACGCAGCCGTCGCCGATGCGCGCGCCGACGCGCAGATAGCCCTTGACCAATGGCGGCATTGCCGCGATCGCCGCCTTGGCGTTGACCGCCTCGATCGGCATCAAATCCATCGAGCAATAGCGCCCGGAGACTGCGCGCACGTCCCAGGCCGAGTTCGTCCGGCAGTGGTGGGCGAGGTAGGTGAACGCCTCGGCATGCGCCGCCGGCACCGTGCCATGGAAAGAAGCGCAGCCGGTCATCACACCGATTTCGTAATGGTTGATGTAGGCCCAGATGCCTTGCCACAGCGCCTCGATGGTGCGCTTCGAGCGGTATTCGGGCAAGACGCAGGAACGGCCGAGCTCAAGGAAACGCTGGCCGGGATGACGGGCGATGAGCTGGGTCAGCTCGAATTCGCCTTCGGAATAGAACCCGCCGGCCGCGGCCGCGATCTCTTGCCGCAGCAGGCGATAGGTGCCGACGATGCGGCGATGTTCGGGGCCCGAAAGCGAGGTATCGAAGACGAGCAGATGGTCGCAGAGCGGATCGAACCGGTCGGCGTCGCGGCGGTCATGGGCCTGGAACAGATCCCTCCTGGCGCCGAGCTCGTCGTAGAACACGCGGTAGCGCACTTCCTGAGCGGCCGCGATCTCGGCCTCGTTGCGGGCGAGCCGCACTTCGAGATTGCCGATACGGCCGAGTGCCGCGCCTTTTATGACGGAATCGACGTTACGGCCGGCAAGCAATGCGCTGCTGGCGTTCGGCCGAGTGTCACATTCCGGCATAACTGTATGCACGAGTGATTCTCCTTCGAGCCATCCCTCTTGGCACGGGGATACGGTGTAGGTGCAACAGGATTGTGACAGTACCGTGATACGACGTCGCGGGCAATACTTCGTCGGCTGGCGAAGACCGTCAACCGGCTACGTTATGTGAGGATACGGGTCGACGCGGAGGTAGGAAAAGAGGCTCAGGCGGCGACCTGTCCCTCGACGGCGGTGACCAGCGCATCAGGGTCGAGCGGCTTGGTGACGAAGCCGCTGGCGCCATGGGCGAGCACCGCATGGCGCGTCTTTTCCTGACTGTCGGCCGACAACACCATGATCGGCACAGGCGGCACGGCGGTCTCCTCCTCATGGCGGCGGATGGCGGCAATCGCGTCCAGCCCGTCCATGACCGGCATGTGCAGATCCATCAGCACGACGTCGAAGCGGTGCTTGCGTCCGGCGCCGGTGACAGCCTCCACGGCGGCCTTGCCGTTGCCGACAACCTTGACGCGATGCCCGGCCTTGAGCAGCGTGGCGCGGGCCAGCATGGCGTTGATGTCATTGTCCTCGGCGATCAGCACCGACAGGCCCTGTTGGCGGTGGCCGGCGGCACGAAGCGCCGGCGCGCGGTGCGTTTCCGGCTGTGGCTGGGCGAGGGCAGCTGCATTGCTGCTCAAAAGCACACGCAGGAGTGTTCCGCCACGCACTGGCCTGGCAAGAAAGGTTGCGTAGCCGCTGGCGCGGAACTCGCCAAGCATGCCGCGGTCGGTCGGCGCGATCAGCGTGATGGCCTCGCAGTCGGCGAAGCCGCTCTGGCGCAGGCGCTTGAGCAGCCTTCCATCGCTCTCCTCCATCGCGGCATCGACCAGAAGCACGTCGCAGCCGGCGGCGAAGGGTGCGGCCTGTGCCGCGGTGGTGGCGACGTCGACCGTGCCGCCATTGGCACGGATGGTGCGGGCGATGGCATCGGCCTCGACGGCGTTTTTCGACAGGATCACCGCGCGCCTGCCCGAGAGCGCGTTCTGCCGGTTCTGCGGCGCTTCGGTGGCAGATATCGCCGGGATTTCGAAGACGAATTCGGATCCCTGGCCAAGCCGGCTGGATACCGAGATCGCACCGCCCATGGCAATCACCAGGCGTTTGGATATGGCAAGACCGAGCCCGGCTCCGCCATGCGCGCGCGTCGACGTGCCGTCGGCCTGCTCGAACTCCTCGAAAATGCGCTCCATGTCCTCGTCGCGCAGACCCGGACCGGTGTCCGCGATGGTGAAGCAGATGCGATCGGTGGTCTCGGTGCGGGCGCGCGCGATGCTCACCAATACGCCGCCGCTGTCGGTGAACTTGATGGCGTTGCCGATGAGGTTGAGCAGCACCTGCCTGACTTTGCCCGGATCGGCGGTGATCAATTGCGGCACGTCGGGTTCGACATGGCAGCCGAGGCCGATATTCTTGGCGAAGGCTCGCGCGGCCAGCAACTCGATGATGTTGTCGGCGATCTCGCGCACCGACATCGGCTGCGGCTCCGGGTCGAAGCGCCCCGCCTCGATCTTGGAGTAGTCGAGCAGATCCTCGATCAGTGCGAGCAAGGCGCTGGCCGAGGTCGAGATGGCGCCGACATAGGTCTGCTGCTCCGGCGACAGGCTGGTGTCGGCCAGGAGCCTTGCCATGCCCATGATGCCGTTCATCGGCGTGCGGATTTCATGGCTGACGGTGGCGAGGAAGCGCGATTTGGCCTGGCTGGCGTATTCGGCCCGTTCACGAGCGGTGATCAGCGAGGATTCGGCGCGTTTGCGGGCGGTGATGTCGCGGGCGATGGCGCGATGCGAAACGGCGCCGCTGTCCTTGTCGCGCACCGACAGTTCGATCCATGAAAACCAGCGCGGACCGTTCGGCGTGCGGATGACGACATCCGTGGAACTCAGGCATTCATGATCGGAAAAGGCGGCATCGGGAACGATGCCGACATCGATGCCGAGTTCCGCCAGGGTCTTGCCGGCGAGGTGGCGTTGATCGGTTTCGACGAGATCCGCGAAGACCTTGTTGGCATAGACGATGTAGCCGTCGCGATCGCGATGAATGACGAGGTCGCCGAGTGCGTCGATCAGGCCGCGAAAGCGCTCCTCGCTCTCCTGCATTTCCCACATGCGGTCGGCCAGCGTCTCGATTTCGGCGCGGCTGCGGGCGGTGGTTTCGTCGAGAAGTGCCGCGGTGCGGTGTTCACTCCGTCTGGTGCGCAGGTGCATGGCGAGGCCGGCAAGGCCGGTTGCCAGCAATGCGACGCTGATGAAGATCGGCGCCCCGGTCAGATGCGTCAGGCCGGCCAGCACGACGATGGCGACGAAGGTCATGAACGGCAGGCCTTCGCGCCTGGCGGGCTCCGGCTCGGGCACCAGCGGCGGCGCGGCAACAAAGCGCCGCGTCGGCGCCGGCGGGGTCGCCGCGTCGACGTCTTCGCCTGTGTCCGCCTGTTGGCTGCCGGATTCCGCGATCATGCGAAACCCTTGCCAGACAGAGATTATGGAAGATTGTGGCGGATCGTTCGAATTTTAGCGGATGAGCGTTTTCCGCCGCGGCGGCCGCGGATTTGCCGTCGACGTGGCGGTTCCGTCCGCGCTCCGAGGGCCGTCGAACGGCTTCACATATCGACGACGACGCGCCCGCGGATATTGCCGTCGACGATGTCGCGCGCGGCATCGATGATGCCGTCGAAACCGATGGTCGTCGACAGGCTGGCGAGCTTCCGCAGATCGAGGTCGGTGCCGATGCGCCGCCAGGCTTCGAGACGGACCGCCTTCGGCGCCATCACCGAATCGATGCCAAGCAGTGAGACGCCGCGCAAGATGAAGGGGGCGACGCTCGTCGGCAGGTCCATGCCGCCGGCCAGGCCGCAGGCGGCGACCGCGCCGCCATAGGAGGTCATCGACAGGACATTGGCCAGCGTGTGGCTGCCGACCGCGTCGACGCCGCCGGCCCAGCGCTCCTTGGCCAGCGGCTTGGCCGGCTGGGCAAGCTCGTCGCGCGATATCACTTCGGCGGCGCCAAGGTTGATCAAATAGGGGCTTTCGGCATTGCGGCCGGTGGCGGCAATGACATGGTAGCCGAGGCTGGACAGGATCGAGACCGCGACCGAGCCGACGCCGCCGGCCGCCCCCGTCACCACCACCGGGCCGCGATCGGGCAGGATGCCGTGCCGCTCCAGCGCCATGACGCAGAGCATGGCGGTATAGCCCGCGGTGCCGACCGCCATTGCATCATGCGGGCTCATGCCTTGCGGCAGCGGCACCAGCCAGTCGCCCTTGACGCGAGCGCGCCCGGCATAGGCGCCGAAATGGGTTTCGCCGACGCCCCAGCCATTCAGGATCACCTTGTCGCCCTTGCTCCAGCCTGGATTGGAAGACGAGATGACGGTCCCGGAGAAGTCGATGCCCGGCACCAGCGGCCAGCGGCGGATCACCGGCGCCTTGCCTGTGATCGCCAGGCCGTCCTTGTAGTTCACCGTCGTCGCCTCGACCGCGACGGTGACATCGCCTTCCATCAGGTCGGCTTCGGTGAGGTCCGTCACCGCCACCGACTGCTTTTTCTCGGCGTCACGCGAAACGAGGATGGCTTTGAAGGTTTCGGGCACTTTTTTCTCCGCGATCTTGGCTGACGACATGACTGTGCGGCGATGGCCGCGCGGGGTCAATCGTTCGAAGGTCTGGGCTCGCGCCGCCAGCCGAAGAGTTCGTCGAAGACGACCAGCACCGCACCCACGGAGATGAGGGCGTCGGCGAGATTGAAGACGGCGAAGGACCAGACCGGCGTGTGGAACAGGATGTAGTCGATGACGTGGCCGTAGATGGCGCGGTCGATCAGGTTGCCGAGCGCGCCGCCGACGATCAACGCAAAGCCGGTGCGGGCAAGGATCTGGGACGGCGCAATCCGTGTCGCCAGGAACAGCACGAAGGCAACGACCGCAAGCGAAATGACGATCAGCCCGACGTCGCCGAAGGAGGAGAACATCGAGAAGGCGATGCCGGTGTTGTAGGTGCGAAACAGCGCCAGGAATGGCACGAGATCGAGCTTTTCCTGAAAGGGCAGGCCGGTCTCGACCAGGTGTTTTACCCACTGGTCGAGCGCTATGGCCGCGACGACGAGCAGGGCGTAGGGGGACCATGATCTCACGGGCGGGTCACCTTCATTGCTGGTCCACGATTGGTTCGAGCTTCAGCGCGGCGCGCCGGATCTCGAACAGCATGATGCCGGTGGCGACCGCAAGATTGAGCGAATCGGCGCGGCCCGCTTGCGGAATCCGCAGCAGCCTGTCGCAACTTGCCGCCAGGCTTTCGGGCAGTCCCTGCTGTTCGTTGCCCATCATCAGCAGCACCGGGCCGCGGGAAAAATCGACCGAGCGGTAGTCGACGGCACCTTTCAGGTGGGTGCCGGCGACGAGGCCTGAAAACCCTCCTCGCCAGGCAAGGAAAGCCTCGGTCGTCGCCTTTACTACCGGCACGGCAAAGATCGAACCCATGGTGGCGCGCACCGTCTCCACGGAAAAAGGATCGGTGGTGTCGCCGACCAGGATGACGCCCCTGGCGCCGACGGCATCGACGGTGCGGATGACGGTGCCGAGATTGCCGGGATCGCGCACCCGGTCGAGCGCCACCCAGACATCGTCGCTCTGGGCACGGATGTCCTTCAGGGCCAGGAACTTTTGCGAAAAGACGCCGACCACCATTTGCGGATTGTCGCGGCGCGTGATGGCGACAAGCACCTTTTCCGACACTTCGAGCACCGTGCCGCCGGCGGCAACGGTGCGTGCCGCGACCTTCTCAACCGCCGCGTTGCCGCGTCCGGCCTTGGCGAAAACCAATGTCCTGATCTGCCAGCCGAGATCGAGCGCATCGATGACCAGCTTCAGCCCCTCGGCCATGAAGGCGTTCTGCTGGTCGCGGAATTTCTTCAGCGCCAGCGCCTTGATGTCCTTGACCAGGGGGTTGGCGAGACTGGTGACTTCCTTCACCTGGCCGGGTGCGCCTGCGTGCCGCTCGTTCATTCAGGCCACCCAGCGCGAGAAAAGCGACGTGGAAAGCGCGCGGCCGGCGGATTTCTCGCGAATGATCAACTCTCCCGATTCGACCTTGCCGCCCATGCCGGCAAAGGTATCGCGCATCAAGGCATGGATGGCGAAGAACGAGGCGCGGATCGAATAGGCGGTCAGCACCACCGCAAGCGGCTTCGGCGTCAGGATCGAGCGGCAAAGGTCGGTCAGATCAGGCAAGTCCTCGAACAGTTGCCAGACCTCGCCCTTGGGACCGCGGCCATAGGCCGGCGGATCGAACAGGATGATGTCGTAGCGGCTGCCGCGGCGCTCCTCGCGCTCGGCGAATTTCACCGCGTCGTCGACGATCCAGCGGATCGGCTTGCTGCCGAGCCCGGCCATTTCCTGGTTTTCACGAGCCCACCCGATCGCCTTCTTCGAGGCATCGACATGGGTGACCTCGGCGCCGGCGCGGGCCGCCACCAGCGAGGCAAGACCGGTGTAGCCGAACAGGTTCAGCACCTTGACCGGCCGCTTCGCGGCCGCGATCAGCCCGGCCATGTGGTCCCAGTGCGAGGCCTGCTCGGGGAAGACGCCGACATGGCGAAACGAGGTGAAACGGCCGAGATAGTCGATGCCGTCATGCTTCATCGGCCAGGTTTCGCCCAGCGGCGTCCCGGGGAAGCGCCAGCGGCCGATGCCTTCCTCGTCGGTGTCGCCGGTGAAGATCGCGTCGGCGCGCTCCCAGTCCTTTGCCGGCAAGGCCTTTTGCCAGATCGCCTGGCCTTCGGGCCGCACGATGCGGTAGGGGCCGTACTGCTCGAGTTTCTGCCCGGCGCCGCTGTCGAGCAGCGCATAGTCGGCATTCGGCGCCACTTCGAGGATCAGCGGAAGGTGTTCAGCAGGCAGGGCGCCATCGCGGCGGGCAAGGAGGCGCGGCACGGATTTCGGCTCGGAGCGGTCATCGGCTCTGGCCTCCCGTTCGCGCGGCCTGGCGTCCGGCCGTGCCGTTGCACGCGCCTCATGCGGACGCGCGTCTCCGGCTCCGCCCTTGGCGGGCGGGCGGTTGTCGCGGCGTTTGTCGCGAAAAGACTTCAAGCAGGAGCATCTCCGAGCGGCGTGGCCGCTTTTGGCATAGGGCAACCGGCTTCGCAACCAAGTCCACCGCGCCAGCCTCTCCGGTTCATGTCGTCTGGTGATGGACCAATGTCAAAGAAACGGGCAAATCTACCAGATGTCCCGCTCGGAACGCCTGCTTGACCTGATCCAGTGCCTGCGCCGGCACCGCCGGCCGGTGAGCGGGCAGGCGCTGGCCGATGAGCTCGGGATTTCGATCCGCACGCTCTACCGCGACATCGCCACGCTGCAGGGGCAGGGCGCGCCGATCGAGGGTGAGGCGGGGCTGGGTTATGTGCTCAAGCCCGGCTTCATGCTGCCGCCGCTGATGTTCAGCGACGAGGAGATCGAAGCCATCGTGCTCGGCTCGCGCTGGGTCGCCAAGCAGCCGGACCAGCGTCTTTCGGTCGCCGCCACCAACGCGCTGGCCAAGATCGCCGCCGTGCTGCCGGACGATCTGCGCGAGGACCTCGATGCATCGACGCTGCTGGTCGGGCCGCCCGCCAAGGCTGTCGAAGGCATCGATCTCAGCCTGGTGCGGCAGGCCATCCGCAATGAACGCAAGCTTGGCTTTCTCTACCGCGATGCCGGCGGCGCCGCTTCCGAACGCGTGGTCTGGCCGTTTGCACTGGCCTTCTTCGACAAGGTGCGGGTGGTGGTGGCATGGTGCGAGATGCGGCAGGATTTTCGCCATTTTCGCGCCGACCGCATCGCGGAACTCGAAGCCACCGACATGCGCTATCCGCGCCGTCGCCAGGCGCTGCTCAAGGAATGGCGGGCAACGCTCGACAAGCCGCGCGGCTCATGATGGCTACTGCCAGAATCTGACAGTAGTCTGTCCTAAGTTCGCCAAGTCGAAACGCTGAACCTTGGAGAGCAATTCATGACACCGCCGAATTTCGTCATCCTCTATGTCGACCAGCCGCAGCGGAGCGGCGCCTTCTACGGCGCGCTGCTCGGTCGCGAGCCGGTCGAAAGCTCAGCCACCTTCGTCCTGTTCGTGCTCGACAACGGCTTCAAGCTTGGCCTCTGGTCGCGCCACACGGTGGAGCCGGCGGCATCGGCGGCGGATGGCGGCGCCGAGATCGTGTTTGCGCTGGATACGCCTGACGCGGTCGATGCCGCCCATGCCGATTGGGCCGGGCGCGGGCTGAAGATCCTGCAGACCCCGACCAACCTGGATTTCGGCCGCACTTTCGTCGCGCTCGATCCTGACAACCATCGCCTGCGCGTCTACTCGCTGTCCGATGGGGAACAGGCCAATGGGGAGCAGAAATGAGCGCCTACTGGATCGCGGTGGCGTCGGCCGAACATGTCCGGCGCGGCCGCGCCGCCGGCTTCATGCAGGTCAATCACGGCAAGGCGGCACCCCTGCGCCGCGTCAGGCCCGGCGATGGCATCGTCTACTATTCGCCAACCACCATCATGGGCGAGAAAGACAGCCTGCAGGCCTTCACGGCAATCGGCACCGTGCGGGAAGGCGAGCCCTATGAGGGCGACATGGGCGGCGGCTTCACGCCGTTCCGCCGCGATGTCGAATGGGCGAGGGCCGAGGAAACACCGATCAAGCCGCTGCTTGACAGGCTGGAATTCACCGCCGGCAGGTCGAACTGGGGGTATCAGCTTCGCTTTGGCCTGTTTTCGATCAGCGCGGCTGATTTCGCCCTGATCGCGGAGGCGATGGGCGCCCAAAAGGTTGCGGCGGTGAACTAGGCCTTGAGCGCCTTGTAGACGGCAATGCCGGCGGCAAGATCCTCGAGCGCCGCGCCGACCGACTTGAACAGCGTTATCTCACTTGTGCTCTCACGGCCCTTCTTCTGGCCGCGCGCCAGTTCATGCAGGTCGGCGACGATGGCTTCCGGCTTCAGCACGCCGGAGGCCAGCGGCTGGACGATGTCGCCGGCTTCCTTGGTGGCACCGGCGCGGGTGTCGACATAGACGCGGGCGCGCCTGATCGCGTCGTCATCGCTTTCGCGCATCGTCGGGGTAAACCCGCCGACCAGGTCGACATGGGTTCCCGGGCGCAACAGCGCGCCCTTGATCAATGGCGTCGTCGTGATCGTCGCCGAGGAGACGATGTCGGCCTGCCCAAGTTCGGCATCGAGATCATTCGCGGCGCTCGCCGCGAAGCCTTCGGCGCGCAGGTCGGCCGCGACCTTCTCGGCATTGGCCGGGGTGCGGTTCCAGATACGGATGGCCTTGATCGGCCGCACGGCGCAATGCGCCTTGGCGAGGAATGGCGACAGCGCGCCGGCGCCGACCACAAGCAGCCGCGAGGCATCGTCGCGGGCGAGATAGGACGCCGCCAGCGCCGAGGCGCAGGCCGTGCGCCACTGTGTCAGCCGTTGGCCGTCGATCAAGGCTTCGGGTTCGCCGGTGGCGCCATTGAGCAAGAGATAGAGCCCCATCACCGCTGGCTTGCCGATGGCGTTGTTGTCGGGCGAGACGGTGACGATCTTGACGCCGACGTGACCACCGGCCGAACTGCCGGCCGCGTGGAAATCGGTCCAGGCCGGCATCAGGAGCAAGGTCGAGGCGGCGCCGTCGGGCCGCTCGACCGTATGATGATGCCTGACCGGCTGCACGGCACCCTCGCGAAACGCCGTGCGCAGCGTCTCGACCAGTCCGGGAAAGGTCAGCGCACGATCGACCTCGGCGGCCGAAATGGTCAGCATGGAAAACTCCGTGGAAAGAAAACCGCCGACCGGCGGTTCAAGTGGTCGGCTTCGGCAATGCCGGTCCGTGGGCCGGTCCCTGGGCCGCGGCCGGGCCTTGCGGCGCCGAGGGCGTGCGGCTGACTGCCTGACGCAGGTTTTCGGCTTCGACGCCGCGCTGGCGCGCCAGCTTGCGGTAGCGGCCCTGCTTGACCCAGGTCGCCAGGCTGCCGACGACCATGCCGATGGCGAGAGCCAGGAACAGGAAGATGAACAGCGGCAGGGTCAGCGTCAGCTTCGGATTGCCGGGATTGAACGGGTCCAGAGTGAAGGCGACCAGGTCGCGGTTGGCGACGGCGAGCGCGATCAGGATGATCGCCAGGGGCACGAAGACCACGATGAGCATGAAGCGATTGAACATGATGTTTTCCGTCGGAAGCTGGCCTGTCCGATAAGGCCGTCTGGCGCTGACGCCGCGCCTACTTGCCGCCGTTCAGCCTTTCACGCAACTCCTTGCCGGTCTTGAAGAACGGCACCCATTTCTCCTCGACCTCGACGGATTCGCCGGTGCGCGGATTGCGGCCGGTGCGGGCAGGGCGGTTTTTCACCGAAAAAGCGCCGAAGCCACGCAACTCGACCCGGTTGCCTTCGGCGAGAGCGTCGGTGATCTCATCGAAGATCGCGCCGACGATGTTTTCGACGTCGCGCAGGAAAAGATGCGGATTGCGGGTGGCAATAATCTGCACAAGTTCGGACTTGATCATGAGACGTGTCCCCGTGAAAGCAGTGCGGTCAAAATTATGAGGATGATTTTATTTGCTTTTTTCACTCGCCCCAAACGGCATCTCAAGGGTGCCAGACGGAAACGAGACCGTCAAGAAACAAGCGGTCGGCACCGAGTTCGCGAATGACGTCGCCACTGAAGGCCGGCAGGCCGAGTGCACTGCCGATCGTTTGCGCCATCGCCTTCGAGAACAGGAAACCACCACGCCGTTCCGTGTTCTTCCATTCGACCACCTTGAGCTTGGCATCGACGCCCTTGGTCGCCAGCCAGTCGACCGCCTCGGTCTCGCCGCCGACAGCGTCGATCAGCCCGTTGGCGACGCCCTGGCGGCCGGTGAAGATCGAACCGTCGGCAAGCGCCAGTGCCTGTTCGCGGGTCATCTTGCGGCGCTCGGCGACGATGCCGACAAACCAGTCATAGCTGTCGAGGATGAGCTTGCGGACCATGGCGCGCTCGTCGTCATTGGTCGGCTTGAAAGGCGAGGGCGAGGCTTTCAGCGGCGAGGATTTCACTTCCTCCAGCTTGACGCCGAGCTTGTCCATCAGGCCGCTGACGTCGGGATACTGGATCAGCACGCCGATCGAGCCGACTATCGAGGTCTTGCGGGCAACGATGTGATCGGCGGCACTGGCGATCATGTAGCCCGCCGATGCGGCGAGGGTGCCGACTTCCGCCACCACCGGCTTGTCGGCGGCGAGCTTGCGCACCTCTTCATAGATCGATTCACCGCCGACCGTGGTGCCGCCAGGCGAATCGATGGACAGGATCACGCCCTTCACCTTCGACGACAGGCGGATGGTTTCCAGCCGCTTGATCAGTTCCTCGTCCTCGGTAATGGTGCCTTCGATCCTGACCTTGGCGATATGGTCGACGGCCGAGCCGCTGAAATCATCGCCGTAGAACCAGGATGAAAGCGCAATCACCCCGAGTGCTACGATGCCGATGGCGACAATGCGCCAGAATGTCACTTTGCGCCGCAAGCGGCGGCGGTCGATGAGGTCGTCGGCTCTCAGTGCCATGGTCAGCCTTTCAGTCGGCGGGAGGAGACGCTTTTAGACCATGATCCTCGCATCTGGAAGCAATTCTCTTTTCTGTTCGACGAGGCAAGCCACGCCGAGGATCAATATATAGCCATCACATGGCCATCCAGATCCTCGATCGATCGCGGTCCGGCCATCTCCGCTCACGAATTTGTGCGATCGATACGAACCCGGGTGGCGACACCGACAGCCGATAAATTTTACGCTGTGCATGCGTTTCTGCTATGAAGCACGGGCAGTTGTGCTGATCTGGTTTTCGTCTGTACAACTGCGGCTGTCACATTTTTGCAGTTTTCGTCGGCTTGTGCTTGCTTGAAGGCGCCGGCGTCCCACCTATAGGCGGTGTTGCCCGGCGGGCAGGGTTTTAGAAGAAAGCAGTCATGTTAGCGCGACCGATTGAACCGACCAGCGCCGAGACGGAGTTGGCTCCCCCGGCGGACGGCCGGACGCGGGGCGACGCGTTCGACCTCGCGCAGCGTCATTCGCGCCGCGTCCGCGTCCTCAAGTTCGCCGTGCCGCTGGCAGCGGCGTTGATCGCCGTCGCTTTCCCGATCTATTCCTATCTCGCCGCACCCGTCTCCGTCTCGGTCCAGGCGGAAGGCACCGCTTTTTCCAACGGCAAGCTGGTGATGGCCAACCCCAAGCTCAACGGTTTCACCAAGCAGAAGCAGCCCTATTCGATGACGGCGCTCCGCGCCATTCAGGACGTCAGCACGCAAGGCATCATCGAACTCGAGGGTATCGACGCCAAGGTGCCGATCGCGCCTGACAATGTGGCCGCGGTCAAGGCCTCGCACGGCACCTACGATCGCGACGGCAATACGATGAACCTGACCAGCGACGTGACCATCACCACAACCGACGGCATGCAGGCCAAGTTCAAATCGGTCTTCCTCGACATGGGCAAAGGCACTATGAAGACCGGTGATCCTGTCGATGTCAGCCGTGGCGGGTCGCGGATCACGGCGGATTCGATGTCGGTCCGGGACAATGGCAGGGTTCTGGTGTTCGAGAACAAAGTGCGCGTCAACATCGATTCCGCCGCCTTGAAGACGGCAGAGGGAAACAGCGGAGAAACCAATGCGGCTCAGTAGTTCGACGCGGCTTGCGGCTGCAACTTCGGCGTTGCTGCTGCTCGGGCTGGTGCCGTCGTCGGCGCAGTCCACCAGCCAGTCAGGTCTCAAACTGTCCGGCGACAAGCCCATACAGATCGAGAGCGACAAGCTCGAGGTCCGGCAGGCGGAGAGTGTCGCCGTGTTCACGGGCAATGTCAGCGTCGTCCAGGGGCCGACCCTGCTCAAGGCCGGCAAGATGACAGTGTATTACGTCAAGGATCCCAATGCCGCAGCCAAGGGCACGGAAGCCACCGGAGCGGCGATGACCGGCTCGGCCAACATCGATCACCTGGAGATTTCCGACAAGGTCTACATCAAGTCGGATGCGCAGATCGCGACCGGCGATCAAGGCAGTTTCGATATGAAGAGCCAGGTGCTGGTGCTGTCGGGCAAAAAGGTCGTTCTGTCGCAAAACGACAACGTGCTGGTGGGCTGCAAGCTCACCGTGCAGATGAAAAGCGGGCTGGCCCAGGTTGATCCATGCGCCGGCCAGCGCGTCCAGATGTCGATCACCCCGCCGCCGAAATCGGGAGCGACGAACCCCTGATGGCCAGCCTGTCGTCGCTGACGGCGCGTCTTCCGGGGCGGGCCGCTGGCAAGATTTCGGCGCCGTCCACGGTGACCGTCGATGCGGGAAAGTTCAAGGGAACCCTGATCGCCAAGGGTCTGACCAAGAGCTACAAGGGCCGCAAGGTCGTCAGCGGCGTCACCATTGGTGTGCGCGCCGGCGAGGCGGTCGGATTGCTCGGCCCCAACGGCGCCGGCAAGACGACCTGCTTCTACATGGTCACCGGCCTGGTGCCGGTGGACGAAGGCACGATCGAAATCGACGGCTTCGACGTCACCTCGATGCCGATGTATCGTCGTGCGCGCCTCGGCATCGGCTATCTGCCGCAGGAGGCTTCGATCTTTCGCGGCTTGAGCGTCGAGCAGAACATCCGCGCGGTGCTGGAAGTGGTCGAAAAGAGCCGCAAGGAACGCGACCGCATTCTCGACGAACTGCTCGAGGAATTCCACATCAGCCATCTGCGCAAGGCGCCGTCCATGTCGCTTTCCGGCGGCGAGCGGCGACGACTGGAGATCGCCCGCGCGCTGGCGACGCGCCCGGCCTACATGCTGCTCGACGAGCCCTTCGCCGGCATCGATCCGATCGCCGTCGCCGACATCCAGCAACTGGTGCGCCACCTGACGGCGCGCGGCATCGGCGTCCTCATCACCGACCACAATGTGCGCGAAACGCTCGGCCTGATCGATCGTGCCTACATCATCCATGCCGGCCAGGTGCTGACCCATGGCAGGGCCGACGAAGTGGTGGCAAACCCCGATGTGCGGCGGCTTTATCTCGGCGAGGGCTTCACGCTCTGAGCGGTTCACCGTTTCACGGAAACGCCAAACCGCTCCATCTTTTTGTTCACGCAATTCCGGACGTAAGACCGTCTCGCACTTTTCCTGGAATTGCTCTCAGGTGTGAAATTTGTTTCCTGACACGATTTTTGGCGCCTCGCGGGGGCCCTTTTCTTCGATTCTTTCGCCGAATAACGCTCCGGTAAGCGAGTTTTGCTAGCCTTTGCCTTGACAAGCAAAAGCTGGGCCAGTTTCTATGGTCGGCTGCAAAATTTTCTTCCGGAAGTCCGGATGCGTAGACGAGGCGTTTGAAACCGAACCATGGCGTTGGCGGCGAAACTACAGCTACGACAATCGCAGTCGCTGGTGATGACGCCGCAGCTGATGCAGTCGATTCGGCTGCTGCAGTTCACCCATGTCGAGCTCGAGCACTTCATCGACGAGGAAATCGAGCGCAACCCGCTGCTGGAGCGCGCCGAACCGCAGGACGACGCGACCAGCGACCAGGCGCAGAAGACCGAGGCCGTGCCCGAAGCGGCCGCCGATGGCGACTGGTTCGAGAACGAGACGCAGTGGAGCGCCGAGGCGATCTCGGAAAAGCTCGATACATCGCTGGAAAACCTGTTTCCCGACGATCCAGGGACGAGCGAGCGGCTCGGCCCCGACCTGACGGCGCAATGGAAGTCGGCTTCGGGCAATGGCGGCGCCTCGTCCGAGGGTTTTGACGCCGGCGATATGGCCGCCGCGGCGATTACGCTGCGCGACCATGTCGGCGAGCAGATCGCGCTCGCCTTCGCCGACCCGGCGGAGCGGCTGATCGCCGGCGACCTGGCCGATGGCCTCGACGAAACCGGCTACCTGCGCGCCGACATGGCCGAGATCGCCGCGCGCCTCGGCACGGACACCGCCACCGTAGGCAAGGTGCTGGCGGTGTGCCAGACCTTCGAGCCGACCGGCCTTTTTGCACGCGACCTTGCCGAATGCCTGTCGCTGCAACTGGCCGTGCGCGACCGGCTCGATCCGGCGATGAAGGCCCTGGTTGCCAATCTCGAACTCCTGGCGCGGCGCGATTTCCATGCGCTGAAGCGGATCTGCGGCGTCGACGATGAGGACCTGCTCGACATGCTGGCCGAGATCCGGGCACTCGATCCTCGACCGGGCATGGTGTTTTCAGGTGGCGCCAGCGACGCCATCGTTGCCGATGTCGAGGTGCGCGCGGCCAATGATGGCAGCTGGACGGTCGAGCTCAATGCCGAAACGCTGCCGCGCGTTCTGGTCGACCATGTCTATTTCGCCCAGGTCTCGCCGCACGCGAAAAACCAGGCGGAGAAGGATTTCCTGGCCGAATGCCTGCAAAACGCCAACTGGCTGACGCGAAGCCTCGATCAGCGGGCAAAGACCATCCTCAAGGTCGCCTCGGAGATCGTTCGCCAGCAGGACGCCTTCCTGGTCCATGGCGTGCGCCAGCTGAGGCCGCTCAACCTGCGCACGGTGGCCGACGCCATCGGCATGCACGAATCGACGGTAAGCCGGGTCACCGCGAACAAGTACATGCTGACGCCGCGCGGCGTGTTCGAGCTGCGGTACTTTTTCACGGCCTCGATCGCCGCGTCGGGCGGCGGCGACGCACATTCCTCGGAGGCAGTGCGTGACCGCATCAAGCAACTGATCGATGAGGAAAAACCCGTCGACGTGCTTTCCGACGACGCGATCGTCGACATGCTGCGCGAGAAAGGTGTCGATATTGCCAGGCGCACGGTCGCCAAGTACCGGGAGGGTATGAATATTCCTTCGTCGGTGCAGCGCCGGCGTGAAAAACGCGCACTCGCCAGCGCCGGGCGTTAGGGCCCCCCGCTTTTCCACAGTTTTTGAGCTTCATTGACAAGCCGCGGCGAAGTGGCTAGAAGCCCGCCCGCATGAGACGGGCTAGATGCCCGCATGCGGATGGTCCGTCACGACGTTGGCCTCGGGACGGCCCAAAAGGGCGGCTCGTGATCAATCGGAAAGTTCGGATTTAAAATCGGCGCGAGTGACGCCGCAAAGCTTGTGCGCACGGATCACGAGTATAAACTCGGGCCAGTTTGAAGCCTGAGCAAGGAAGGTCAGTTTTCAGATGAATCTGCGCATATCGGGAAAACATATGGATATCGGCGATGCGTTCCGGACACGCATCAACGATCGCGTCGGCGAGGCGATCGGGAAATATTTCGATCGCGGCTTTGCCGGACACGTCACAGTCATCAAATCGGGCTCGCGCTATTCGGCGGATTGCATGATCCGGCTGGATTCCGGCGCCTCGCTGCAGGCCACGGGCGATGCCCAGGACCCGACGCTCGCCTTCGAGGCGGCGGCGGATCGTCTCGAAACCCGTCTGCGGCGCTACAAGCGCCGGCTGAAATCGCACAATTCGGGCGCCGCCAACGGCGAACCGACCGACATTGCCTACACGGTGATGGCGCCGCTTGCCGATGATGACGAGGACATCCCGGAAAATTTCGCGCCGGCCATCGTCGCCGAATCGACCATGAGGCTGAAGACCATGTCGGTGGCGTCGGCTGTCATCGAACTCGATACCAAGGACAGCCCGGTCTTCGTCTTCCGCAACGCCGGAAACGACCATCTCAACATCGTCTATCGCCGGCCCGATGGAAACATCGGCTGGATCGACCCGTCCACGACCAAGGTCGCACAGGAATAAAAAGCCGGCCGCACGAGGGGTGGGGACTGGTGACGGCAGGCGAACAAGGGATTTTCAAGCATGGGTCTGAGCGATCTTATCAACGTTCCGGCGATAATGCCGGCGTTGAAGGCGAACTCCAAGAAGCAGCTTCTGCAGTTGCTATCCGAGCGCGCAGCGGCGATTTCGGGCATTCCGGAGCGGGAAGTGTTCGACACCATCCTGCAGCGTGAACGGCTGGGCTCGACCGGAGTGGGCAACGGCATCGCCATTCCGCACGGCAAGCTGGCCGGCGTGAAGCGTATCGCCGGGGTTTTCGCGCGGCTGGAGACCCCGGTCGATTTCGAGGCGCTGGACGATCAGCCCGTCGATCTGGTGTTTCTGCTGTTGGCGCCTGAAGGCGCGGGCGCCGACCATCTCAAGGCGCTGTCGCGCATCGCGCGAGTGCTGCGCGACGCCGATACGGTGGCCAAGATCAGAGGCACGCGCGACGCTGTTGCGATCCACGCGCTGCTGTCGGACACCCAGGCCTCCCACGCGGCCTGAACTTTCCGGAAGAGACCGCCACACGGGCCGCCATGGGCGGCCCTGTCCGTTTCAGCGGGCTGCTTTCAGTGAATGGCGACCGTGGTCAGG
The DNA here is from genome assembly GCF_024519675.1 of Mesorhizobium sp. Mes31. NCBI lineage: Bacteria > Pseudomonadati > Pseudomonadota > Alphaproteobacteria > Hyphomicrobiales > Phyllobacteriaceae > Mesorhizobium > Mesorhizobium sp. Mes31. The sequence goes on from NZ_JALJRL010000007.1 coordinate 39,894, forward strand.
TCGTTTTCCATGGCGCCGGCCAGTGCACGGTCACGCGCATCCGAAAGCAGGATCGGCTGGCCATTGGCGGCAAACAGCGCCCACAATTCCATGCCGGGTGCGATTTCGCCGAGATTCGGGAAGCGGCCGAGCAGTTCGTCGCTCGAGACCTTGCGCAGATAAGCGACCGAGCCCTCGCCGAGATGGGCGAATTCGCCATTGGTCATGGTGATAGTTTCAGTTCTGGTCATTTCAAGCCTCCTTGGCGCGAGACGCCGCTCAAGGCCATCCCACATGAGAGCCATCGGTAAAGATCAGTCTTTCACCGATATGTTTATTTTCCGTACCAGCCGTTCAGACTCCGGCCGATCGAGATCGATCGACAAAAGGCCGTTCTTCAGCTCCGCCGCGATCACCCGCATGCCGTCGGCCAGCACGAAACAGCGCTGGAACTGGCGTGCGGCGATGCCGCGATGAAGGAATTCGCGCTCGGTGTCGTCGGTCTGACGGCCGCGCACGACCAACTGGTTTTCCTCCGTCGTGACATCGAGATCGCTTTCGGCGAAACCGGCGACGGCCAATGTGATACGCAACCTTTCGGTCTTGCCGTCGGCGCCGCTGAGGCGTTCGATGTTGTAGGGAGGGTAGCTGTCACCGGATTTCGCCAGGCGTTCCAGGGTCTTTTCCATGGCGTCGAAGCCAAGGAGAAGCGGGCTGGAAAAAGGCGTCATTCGGCTCATGTTACACTGTCCTCTCAAGAGCGACATAAAGTGGAAAAACCCGGATGGCATTTTTCCCGATGGTCTTGATATGGTCCGCCCCGGGGCCAAGTTCAAGCCATCAAAAAGCCCGCCCAAAAAGACCACGTCGTGGACTCACAAGAATGATCGACATGGCGCTTGAAACGGCAAGCAGATGCAACGAGAAGCGCGACGGTCGGGATTATCTCCCCCGGTCGAGCGGTTCGACGTGGCAGCTCGCGGTCGCTGCGGCGCCCTTCGGATGTTTCGACCGGATTCATTCAAGTGCATGGCCTAGCCAAACAAGGAATTGAAATGCCCCAATCACGCAAGATCATCATCGACACGGATCCCGGCCAGGATGACGCCGTCGCCATTTTGCTGGCGCTCGGCAGCTCCGAGCTGGAGATCGTCGGCATCACCGCCGTTGCCGGCAACGTGCCGCTGAAGCTTACCGAAAAGAATGCCCGCAAGATCTGCGAGCTGGCCGGCCGGCCGGATATCAAGGTCTATGCCGGCGCCATCCGGCCGTTGCTGCGCGAGCTGGTCACCGCCGAGGAAGTGCATGGCAAGACCGGTCTCAACGGGCCGCAATTGCCCGAACCGACGATGAAGCTGCAGGAGCAGTACGCGGTCGATTTCATCGTCGAGACGCTGATGAAGGAAGAGGCCGGCACCATCACGCTTTGCCCGCTCGGCCCGCTGACCAACATAGCGCTGGCGCTGATCCGCGAACCGCGCATCGCACCGCGGATCAAGGAAATCGTGCTGATGGGCGGCGGCTTCTTCGAGGGTGGCAATGTGACGCCGGCGGCCGAATTCAACATCTATGTCGATCCGCATGCGGCCGATATCGTGTTCAAATCCGGCATTCCCATCGTGATGATGCCGCTGGATGTCACCCACAAGGCGCTGACCACCGCCAAGCGCACGCAGGCCTTCCGCGCACTTGGCACCAAGGTCGGCACCGCGACCGCCGAGATGCTGGAGTTCTTCGAGCGCTTCGACGAGGAGAAATACGGCACCGACGGCGGCCCGCTGCACGACCCCTGCGTCATCGCCTATCTGTTGAAACCGGAGCTGTTCAAGGGCCGCAACTGCAATGTCAGCGTGGAAACCGCCTCGGAACTCACCATGGGCATGACCGTGATCGACTGGTGGGGCGTTACCAAGCGGCCGAAGAACACCATGGTGATGCGCGACATCGACCATGACGGCTTCTTCGCGCTGCTGGTGGAGAGGCTGGGGCGGCTTTAGGGCAATTCGAGGAAACGCGCGAAACGGTTTTCGGCCGGAAATGCATCAAAAAGAGAAATAGAGCGGTTCGGTGAACCTTTTTAGATCCGTTCAGCTGCCCAGCAGCCGATAGGTTTCGACGCCGTTCTCGCAATGCTGGCGTTTGACTGGAACCTGCGAGCCGACGGCCAACAGCTGGCCAGGATTGCCGTATACGAACACCAGCGAGCCACTCTGGCGCAGGCGGAGATTCCGTAGAGACTGCGATTTCCGCCGCCATCCAGGCCGTATCTGGTTGAAGTCGTGCCGACGAAGTTAACCACTGTGCCTATGTCGCGGTCGAGGCTGACGCCAGACCGCAGACACCGACTATGGGACCTGTCTGGAGAACGCCCTTGAGATCCTCTGGCGTGATCATCAGAGCCACTGCCAGCGGCGCTTTTGCCATAAGACTCATTCTGGAAACCGGTAGAAGACGAAGCCGTTGTCGCGTGTCACGCGTTCAATGCTGGCATCTGACCCAATTAGATGCGGGCGGTCGTCGTCGATGAGCACAGACGAGCCATCATTGAGAACAAGCACATAGAGAATGTACCTACCGTCTCTCCATTGGGCACTTTTGATCGTTGCATCGATGGCACCGACAGACCGGATTGGGCTTTCGTTGTTGGCCCATTTGTTTGCCGCCAACATGAGCATAATCGCGAACGCACCAATGAAGAGGATCACGCCAGGCGCGTTCCTCTTCAAAACATCCCAAGTCCAAAAGACAGACATGAATCCCTCAACACAGATTCATGTGGTGGTGGGAGAGAACACTTTCAATCGGTTGCCATTCCAGGACGCTGCAACTCTTTGCGGCGCCGGCCTGGCGGCAGCCTTTACTTCGACCTTGAAAACGCCAGCCACAAGCCGCCGCCAACCAGGAAGCTGCCGCTGATCCTGGACATGAGCTTGATGCGGCTGGCCGACAGCAGGCGCCCGGCGCGGCTGGCGGCCAGCGCATAGGTCGAGTCCGAGACGGCCGCGAAGATCATGGCGGTGAGGCCCATGACGACGATCTGCAGCGAGTAATTGCCCTGCGGCGCGATGAACTGCGGAAAGAAGGCGCCGAAGAACACCAGCGTCTTGGGGTTGCTGAGCGCCACCAGCAGGCCCTGCAGGAAGAAGCCGCCGCGCGGTTTCCTCGCCGTTCCATCGGCGTTCAACGTGCCCTTGGAACGGAACATCTGCACGCCCATCCAGATCAGATAGGCGGCTCCGATCAGCCGCACCCATTCGAACCAATGGCCCATGCCCGCGATCAGAGTGTTGAGGCCGATGCCGACAATAGCGATCATGACGGCCAGCCCGGCCTGCGTGCCGGCAACATTGGCGAGGCCGGCGCGGGCGCCATGGCGGATGCTGTTGGCGATGATCAACGTGACCGTCGGGCCGGGCACCAGGATGATGACGATGCAGGCGAGGACATAGGCGGCGTAGAGTTCCAGCGACATGATTTTCCCTCGGAATGCCGCCGATGCGGCGCGGCTGGCGACAATCAATGCATGACAAGGATGCTCGCGCAAGCCTGCCCGCGAGGCCCTGTGATCCGCCAGCGCACCCGGGTCAGGCGCCGGCGGGCCAGGGCAGCATCGCCTCATAGGCCGCCGCTGCCTTCAGCACGGCGAGGTCGCCGCGCGGCCGCCCGATCAACTGCATGCCCATTGGCCGGCCCCTGTCGTCGAAGCCGACCGGCACGTTGACCGCCGGGCAGCCGCCCAGGGTGGCGAAGGCGGAAACCTGCATCCAGCGATGGTAGCTGTCCATCGCCCGGCCGGCGACTTCGCGCGGCCAGTGCGTGCCGACATCGAAGGGGAAGACCTGCGCGGTCGGCAGCGCGATGAGATCGAAGCGGTCGAAGATCGACAGCAGCGTTCGATGCCAGGACGTGCGGATGACCGAAGAGGCGCGGATCTGCGGCGCCGTCAGCCGCATCGCGTTCTCCACTTCCCAGATGGCTTCCGGCTTCAGCAGGTGGCGCTTCGCGGGATCGTCATAGTGGGTCTTGAGCGCACAGCCGCTGCTGGCCTGGCGCAGCGTCACGAAGGCCTGCCACAGCGCTTCGAAATCGACATCCGGCAGCAAGGGTTCGCTAGGGAAGGATGCATCAGCGAACCGGTTCAGCGCGGCCTCGCACAGATCGAGGATGCCCGGTTCGATAGGCAGGTAACCGCCGAGATCACGGAGCCAGGCGATACGGCCGCCAGTCGCTGCCGTTGCAAGCCCTTCGAGGAACGCCCCTGGTTTCTCGTAGGACAAGGGCGCTCGCGGATGATAGCCCGCCTGCACGTCGAGCAGCAGCGCCATGTCGCTGATATTGCGGCCCATCGGCCCGTCGACGCCCATCTGCGCGTGGAAGACCTCAGGGTCCGGCCCGCCAGGGACAAGCCCTTGCGACGGTCGGAAGCCATAGACATTGTTCCAGCCTGCCGGATTGCGCAGCGAACCGCCGAAGTCGCTGCCATCGGCGACAGGCACCATGTCGAGCGCCAGCGCCACCGCCGCGCCGCCGCTCGAGCCGCCGGCGGTCAGGGCCGGATCGAAGGCGTTCAGCGTCGGCCCGAACACGCTGTTGTAGGTGTTGGAGCCAAGGCCGAATTCGGGGACATTGGTCTTGCCGATGATGATGGCGCCGGCGTCACGGATACGCTCGACGAAGAAATCGTCTTCCTGCGGCACGAAATCGGCGAAGATCGGCGAGCCGAACGAGGTCGTGAGGCCGGTGGTCGAGGCGAGGTCCTTGATGGCGATCGGCAGGCCGAAGAGCGGACCGGTTTCGACACCTGCCTGCCGCCGGGCATCGGCCGCATCGGCCTCGCGCAGGATATCGCCACGGTCGCGCAACGAGACGATGGCGTTGACCAGCGGGTTGACCGCCTCGATCCGGTCGAGGAAGGCAGTCACCACCTCGCGCACGGAAAGCTTCTTGTGTCGGATCGCAGCGGCAAGCGCGACAGCGGACATACGGCAGATGTCGCCGGCCGGCTGCACGGCATGCTTCGTCCGAGGGCGCGTCATCTCAACGGGTTTCCTGAAGCGCCTGGTCGACATCCTTGGCCAGCGGGATCGCCGGCTGGGCGCCCGGCTTGAGGCAGGCCAGCGAACCAGCCGCGCCGGCGCGCGCAAGCGCCTGTTCGAATGTGAGGCCGGACGAGAGGCTGGCGGCGAAATAACCGCAGAAGGTGTCGCCGGCGCCGACCGTGTCGACAGGGGTGATCTTCATGGCCGGAATGGTCAGGAAATCGGTCGGTGTCGCCGCCATCACGCCGTCGCCGCCGAGCGTGACGACGATGGTGCGGCCGGTTTTCCCGGCAAAGTCGCGCATGCGCGCCGCCCGGTCGCGGCCGCTCAACTTAAGCGTCTCGCCGTAGAGGTCGAACTCGGTCTCGTTGGCCACGACATAGTCGGCCTTGTCGAGGAAGGCGGCTGCCTCGCCCTGGAAGGGGGCTGTGTTGAGCACGGTGATGGCGCCGGCCGCTCTTGCCTGGTCGAGAGCTGCGCCGACGGTCGCAAGCGGGATTTCGTGCTGCAGCAGCACGACATCGCCTTTTTTCAGGAAGGCTTTGGAGAGGTCGCCCGGCAGGACGGATGCGTTGGCGCCCGGCACCACGGCGATGATGTTCTCGCCGTCATCGCCGACCATGATCAGCGCCGTACCCGTCGAGGCAAAGGTCTCGGCGACACCGGACAGGTCGACCTTGCCTTCGCGCAGCAACGCCAGCGCCTCTGCGGCGAAGCTGTCCTTGCCCACGGCGCCCACCATCCGAACGGGGGCGCCGGCGCGGGCGGCAGCCAGCGCCTGGTTGGCGCCCTTGCCGCCGGGCGCAGTGGTGAAGCTCGAGCCGCCCACCGTCTCGCCGGGGCTCGGCAGGCGGTCGACTTTGGCGATTAGGTCGAGGTTGATCGAGCCGACAACGATAATCAAGGAATGCCTCCTGCTGAATGCGCGGGAAGCTACCCTGTAAGACCGCTGGTTTCCAGAGGTTGCTGATATCGCAGGCGCCACGGTGTTGGGCCATTCGCGCAGGTCAGCAAGGTGATGTCATTTTCCGTATGACGTACAACGCCGGCGAAAGGATTTCGCCGGCGTTGCAGCATCCGAGCCATCTCAAGACGTGACTTGCCCTGCTTCCCAGCCCAGGATGGCACGCTTGCGGGTCAGGCCCCAGTGATAGCCGGTGAGGTCGCCGGATTTGCCGATGGCGCGATGGCAGGGCACCACGAAGGAGAGCGGGTTGGCGCCGTTGGCGGCACCCACGGCACGGCTGGCGCTCGGCGCGCCGATGCTGGCGGCAATCGAGGAATAGGTGCGGGCCCTGCCCATCGGGATATTGAGCAGAGCCTCCCAGACACGAACCTGGAAGTCGGTGCCGATCATGACGACATGCAGCGGCTGGTCGGGGCGCCACAGTGTCGGGTCGAAGATGCGCGCGGCATAGGGTCCGGTGGCGGCCATGTCCTCGACATAGATGGCGTTCGGCCAACGGCTGGACATGTCGGCGAAAGTGGCGCGCTCCTCGCCCGGATCACTGAAGGCGAGGCCGGCAAGCCCGCGGTCGGTGGCCATGATCAGGGCAGTGCCGAACGGCGAGGGATGGTAGCCGTAGCGGATGGTGAGGCCGGCGCCGCGCGTCTTGTAGTCGCCCGGCGACATCGCCTCATGGGTGACGAAGAGGTCATGCAGCCGGCCGGGGCCGGACATGCCCAATTCGAACGATGTTTCGAGCAGCGGCATGCCGGAATCGAGCAGTCTGCGCGCATGGTCGAGCGTCACCGCCTGCAGGAAGGCCTTGGGCGACAGGCCGGCCCAGCGGGTGAAAAGCTTCTGCAGGCCGGTCGGCGTCTCGCCGACCTCCTCGGCCAGTTCTTCCAGCGACGGCTGGTCGCGATAGTCGAGGCTGATCTTCTCGATGGCGCGGCGCACGATTTCGTAGTCGCTGCCTTCGGGCGTGATGTCCTTTTTGAGGACTGCTGTCTGTGTGCTCATCGAACTGTCTCCTCGGTCAGGAATATCGCCCCTTGGGGCGTCGGTCGCCACCCGAAACTTGCCTTCTTGCCGCGCATACCCAGATAGACACGGAATTTCGAGCCCAGGAGGCGCCGATGGCTGGCGAGAAAGTGCATCTGACGGGCGAAAAGGAAACCTTGCTGATGACGCTCTACGGCAAGGCGCTGGAGAGCAGGTTGCCGGATTCACTGCTCGGGGATCATTTCGCCGACGAAGCGGTGCGCAAGATCGACTATGATTTCTCCAGGCTCAGGGTCGACGCCAATCTCGGCGTTGGCCTGGCGATCAGGGCAAAGACACTGGATATCCGCGTCGAGGACTTTCTCGCCAGAAATCCCGACGCCATCGTGCTGCATCTGGGGTGTGGGCTCGATACGCGCATATTCCGTGTCGATCCGCCGGCCGGTATCGAATGGTTCGATGTCGACTACCCGGAAGTGATCCAGCTCAGGCGCAAGCTCTACCCGTCCCGGGACCACTACCACCTGATCGGTTCGTCGCTGACCGAACCGGATTGGCTGGCTGAAGTGCCGCGCAGCCGGCCGGCCGTCGTGGTGGCGGAAGGGCTGACGCCCTATCTCCCCGCCGATGAGGGGCCGCGCCTGCTAGCGCGGCTTGTCTCGCATCTTGCCAGCGGCGAGCTGATGTTCGACGCCTACAGCCATTTCGGCCTGACGCTGCTTCGTCTCAATCCGACCATCAAGGCGACGGGCGCAGAAGTTCATTGGGCGATCGACGATCCGCATGAACTGGAGCGGGCCGTTCCGAAGCTGCGATTCATCGAGGACGTCTCGGCCTACAAGCCCGAACACGCCGCCCGCATGGGCTGGTCCGCCAAGCTGTTCGTTCGGCTTTGGAGACACATTCCAGCATTGCGCAAGGTCGGCAGGCTTTTGCGCTACCGGTTCTGACAACGGAAGTTCAACATATTGGGGTGGTTGCCGCTGCTAGAATATCTTTATCCTCGCGCGCCTGTGGCCATTCAAACGATGCCGATCACGTTCTGACCAGCGAACTCAACTTGCTCCGCACGTAATATCCCACTATTGTGCATATCGCTCGCCTAGCGGGGAGGTAAGCTTGGCTAAAATAAGATATGCAGTTCTGTTCGTCGGAACAGCAATTGGTACTTTTCAACTTCAAGAGACTGCTTGCGCCGGCAATTTTCGCGACAAGGATTCGTGGTGCAAGCAGGTCGCCACTCTTGACGGGCCATTGGGAGCTGCGCATTCGTTCGCAAAAGTTGCCGGGCTCCCGAATGACGACCTGTTGAGAGTAAAACCGAAATCAGTGGTGATTTTAAGCGGGCAGACTGTTTCAGATGCAATCGCAAACAATGATTTCTTGCCTGACAAGAGTAACTTAAAAATTGTCTCGTATCTAAATCCTTCTATCAAAGACATTGACAATATCAAGAAAAATCAGGTGTTATTTGTTCCATCTCTGGAGATATTTAAGGACGGAAACTGGATAGACTACAAACCAAATAATCCAGTTGACGGATTTGTGCTCGATTACCGGCTGGCTCCGAAACTAAAAAATACCCTTCAAGAAGATTCAAAAGATATTAAAAAGAGTATTGAGGCGATCTATGCCGGTGGCGGAGCAAATGCCGACGAAAAACGCATATTGGACAACTATCTTGTGAAAGCCAAGAAGATCGAAACGCCGAGCTGGACCGACTATACAAACGCGGTATCAATCAGTGATTCCTATATCACCTTTTCTCAGCAGAACAATGATATTGCGAAGGCGATTGTCGATGCCAAGAGTGAAGGCGTCAATTTGCCAGGTGCTACCTTAGTAATGCTGGAATCATTACAGCAATCGACACCCGATGCTGGTGAGCAGCGGGACGATGTCGTTTCTGTAACGGTCAATACCGAAGATGATTCTGGAAATAAAATAGATGGTCTAAATCTAAGATATATGTCTGCCGGTGCATTCGAAATAGGATGCGACAGGGCAAGGGATGCTCATAATTTTGCGACGCCGAGCTACAATGCGACACAAGTTTTAAAGAGAACGAAGTGGTATGTGTGGGCTGAGGACAAAAATTCGGATACTGTCACCGACTACAAAGAGATAGATCTTACTACAGTTCAGGATTTTACATTTATAAATAAGCTACTGATTAAGAAAAAATAGATGGACAAATTCGTCGACAAGGCGGCTGGGCCAATATACGCCCTTTTTTCAGAAATGGGCGGGATCGTATTTATTCCAGTCATACTGGTCGCGACCGCAGCAGGCGTTTATTTGGGAGGCATGATGAGTGGCAAGGCCAAGGGTATTACCATGGCTGTTGCTCTCACTATGTACTTTGGATGGTCTTTGGTGTTCGTATTCTCTTATGAGTACGCTCCCGGTCAGTCGCGGCACATGATCTCCGGATGGCGCCTGAATCCTCCGGCCGAGGAATATATTCTGCAAAACCCTGCACTTTTACAAATGAGCAGAGACTACGTCAGTGCGGAGCTAGTTAAAAATTTCAAGGCACCGGTATATGTGTGGGACGGAACTGATCTGTTTTTTTCAAAGGCGATGGGTTGGGTTTCTATGACGGCGATTTTACTGGCGCTTGGTGTGCTGCTCTCGAGCTTCAGGAAGGAGAAGCCTAGGGCTTGATCGTGCATCGAAGGTAAGCGAACCAGAACATGCTACTTGTCAGCGCGCCCTGGCGGTCGCCAGAGCCCGCGAAAAGGCGGTGGCAAAACTTTCGCGAGAGTCGGGATCCAGGAAAGACCCGATCGCCACGTTCTGGCCTTGCGCTTCCACCGTCATCCTGGTGATGCCGATCTCGGCATGACGAGCGACTGAAAACCGTGCCCAGAACGGGTTGAAGCGGTGTGCTTCCGATTTTCCCGAGGGCGCGGTCTTGCGGATGTCGAGGCTGGTGCGGGAAACCGACACTTCCTCGCGGGCGCGGGCGGCCCGATAGTTGGCACGAAAGGCGATGTAGACGGCGACCACGTCGAGGCCGAAGAAGCCGAACACCGGCCAGGCGCCCCGCGACAGGAAAAACGCGCCGGTCACCAGCCAGCCAAACAGCAGCGCGCCCATGAGGACGAAGAAGCCTGTCCTGCCCAGCGACCGGTGCGGGGTCAGCAGTGCCTGAAAGAACGGTTCGTCGGCCTGAAATGAGGCGTTTGTGTCGCTCATGACTGGACATTATAGGAAGAGAATGGCGAGCCCCAAGTCCAAAGAGTCTTCGATGCCCAAAAAAGAGCTGCCGGCCGGACTGCGCGACGGTTCGAACGCCAAGCCGCGACCCCGGCCGGTGCGGCGCTCGTCGCGCTACAGCTCGGCTGAAGTGCACGAGATCTTCCGGCGCTTCTCCGTCCAGCGGCCGGAGCCAAAGGGCGAGCTCGAGCATGTCAACGCCTTCACGCTGCTGGTGGCGGTGGTGCTTTCGGCGCAAGCGACCGACGCCGGCGTCAACAAGGCGACGCGGGCGCTGTTCAAGGCCGCCGACACGCCGCAAGAGATGCTGGCGCTCGGCGAAGCCAAGGTCGGCGAGTATATCCGCACCATCGGGCTCTGGCGCAACAAGGCCAAGAACGTCATCGCGCTGTCGGAGGCGCTGATCCGCGACCATGGCGGCGAGGTGCCCGACGACCGCGACCAGCTGGTCAAGCTGCCAGGGGTCGGGCGCAAGACCGCCAATGTCGTGCTCAACATGGCTTTCGGCCAGCACACGATGGCGGTCGACACGCACATTTTCCGCATCGGCAACCGGCTCGGGCTGGCGCCCGGCAAGACGCCGGAACAGGTCGAACAGGGGCTGTTGAAGATCATTCCGGACGAGTATATGCGCCACGCTCATCACTGGCTGATCCTGCACGGCCGCTATGTCTGCAAGGCGCGCAAGCCGGATTGTCCGGCCTGCGTCATCGCCGACATCTGCAAGGCTGCCGAGAAGACAACCAGCATTCCGGCACCCTTGGTGCCGATCGCTCCTCTTGAAACGGTTGCCGCTGAAGATCAGCTGCCGTAGCCGCGCGCCATCGCCGCGGCGAAGACCGGAACCAGCAGGAAGATGAACGCCTCGGCGCGGATGTAGGTCTTCACCGAAGCAAGCTCGGCTGCCGGCACCAGGAACGAGGGATCGGCGCTTGCCTGCCGGTTCCAGGAAATGAAGCGGACGGTCGGGACGATCGACAGCAGTCCCACGACCGCAAACGCCGCCATCTTGGCCCAGAACACCCAGTTATAGACATAGAATTCCCAGCCCTTCAGGCCATAAAAGACGCGGCCGATGCCGACGACGATGATCAGCGCGGCGATGATGCCATAGTGACGGTCGATGCCGACGAGCCGCTTGAGCGTGGTGGCGGGCAGGTCGCCGCGGATCAGCACGAATTCGGCGCCGATGATCCCCGCCAGGGAAAACACCAGCAAATGATGGACGATGGCGAGGACGAGATCGGTGGTGTCCATGTCTTTTCCCTCGAACAAACAGGCCGGCACGCGGATCGCGGCGGCTGAATCACGCTTTGGTGAAAGTAGCACCACTGACGGAAAATCCCATCCCGAAGCTCGAGCAGAACAGGGCCTGCCATGATCGCCGGATGTCGTTCGCACCTCGCCATCGGCAGCGTTGACGCTGGGTTCCGGCACGGTGGGTTTGGTCGCATGACTGGATTGAAAACGCTCCCTGAACCCGATGCCTGACGATGTCCGCGCCGCCCTGACGGAGCGCGGCCTGATGGCGACGTATGGGGCCCGGCCGGATTACCAGCAGAACGATTATCTCGGCTGGATCGTTCGCGCCAAGCGACCGGATACAAGGAAGAAGCGGCTCGATCAGATGCTGGACGAGTTGCAGCGCGGCGGCGTCTACATGAACATGGCCTGGCGCGGCTGAGAACGATTGTCCTGCCTGGAAGATGACATATCCTGCCTTGGCCCTTGCTTGGCCTTGGCCATTTGCTATGCGCCGGGCAGACAAGCGAGGCAGAGTCCATGAGCAGTCCAAAAGCACCCGGCGTTCCTGTCATCGAGACGGAGCGAACCCTCCTGCGGTCACACCGAATGCAGGATTTCGAAGCCTATGCCGCCATGTGGGTCGATCCCGTCGTCACCCGTTTCATCGGCGGCAAGCCGCGCACGCGCGAGGAAAGCTGGATGCGCTTCCTGCGTCATGCCGGTTTGTGGTCGCTGCTCGGCTACGGTTTCTGGGCGATCGAGGAAAAGGCGACAGGCCGCTTCATCGGCGAGGCGGGGTTTCACGATCTGAAGCGCGATATGGAGCCGTCGATCGAAGGCATTCCCGAGGCCGGGTGGGCGCTGGTTCCGGCCGTGCACGGCGCCGGTCTTGCCACCGAGATCGTCAGCCGGGTGCATGCCTGGGGCGACGAGACGTTCGGACGTGCGAGAACCGTCTGCATCATCGATCCGGAAAACACGGCTTCGCTGAATGTCGCGGCCAAATGCGGTTACCGGGAACTGACACGGACCCTTTATCACGATGCCCCGACCATCCTGCTGGAACGGCAGGCACAAGGCGGCCTCTCAGCCGGAGCCCAAGGCGCCTAGCCGACGTTGCGGCGCAGCTTCCGCGCCAGATCGGCCCACGGATCGGCGGTGTCGCCCGCGACAGGCGTGACGTCCCGGCCGCGCAGCACCGTCGTGGCATCGAAAGGCCGCGGCCTGGCGATCGCAAAGCCCTGCGCATAGTCGACGCCGATCGTTTTCAGGGCGGCGACGATGCCATCGCTTTCGACGAACTCGGCGATGGTGCGCTTGCCCATCACCTTGCCGATGTGATGGATCATCTCGACCATGGCACGGTCGATGCGGTCTTCCAGCATGTCCTTGACGAAGCTGCCGTCGATCTTGAGGTAATCGACCGGCAGGTGCTTCAGATAGGCAAAGGACGACATGCCCGAGCCGAAATCGTCGAGCGCGAAACGGCAACCCAGCCCGCGCAGATCGGCAATGAAGCGCATGGCATTGGCGAGATTGGCGATGGCGCTGGTCTCGGTGATTTCCAGGCAGATCATGGCGGGCGAAATGCCATGGACGAGGAACTGCTCGCGCAGGAAGCCGAGAAATGCCTCGTCGCCGAAAGTCGCCCCGGAAAGATTGATGGCGCATGTGGCAATCGGCGCCATGCGCGGATCGGCCTGCCGCGCCGCCAGGATGCCGAATGTGTTGCGCACCACCCAGCGATCGATCGACGGCATCAGGCCGTAGCGCTCGGCCGCGGGAATGAAGCTTTGCGGGCTGACGACGCCGCCGTCTTCATCGGTCAGCCGCAACAGGATCTCGATATGCGCGCCTGCCTCGGCAACGTCGTCGCCGAGCGGCGAGATTTCCTGGGCATGAAGCCTGAAGCGGTTTTCTTCGAGCGCGGTGTGCAGGCGCTGGACCCAGGCCATCTCGCCGAAGCGCTCCCGCAAGGCCATGTCGCCATCGTTGTGGATCTGGACGCGGTTGCGGCCTCTTTCCTTGGCCATGTAGCAGGCAACGTCGGCGGCACGCAGCGCCTCCTCGATCGTCACCTCGGCATTGGCAATCTGCACCATGCCGATGCTGACACTGGTGTTGAAGGGCCTGCCATCCCAGGCGAAATGCAGGTCCTGAACGGCCGCGCGCAGCCGTTCGGCGGTCTCGGCGGCGGTTTCGCAATCGCTATCCACGAGCAGCACGCCGAATTCGTCGCCGCCCAGACGGGCGAGGACATCACCCAATCGCAATTCGTGGATCAGCAGCGCGGAAATCTGGCGCAGCAACTGGTCGCCCGCGGCATGGCCGCAGGTATCGTTGACCAGCTTGAACTGGTCGAGGTCGAGATACATCAGCGCGTGCTGGCGAGGCCGGTCCTGCAGATCCGAGATCGTTCTTTCCAGCCGGCTTTCGAAATCGCGCCGGTTGGCCAGCCCCGTCAACGCGTCATGCGACGCCTGCCATGAGAGCCGTTCGATATAGTCCTCTTCGCGCGTCATGTCGTGGAAGGCGAGCACCGCGCCGACGACGTGGCCGGCGACAAGCAGCGGCGCACCGGTCAGCGCGACGGGAACAACGGAGCCGTCCGTTCGCCGCAGCAATTGCGGACGAACGCTGGAACGGCGCGGTTCGCCGGCTAGCAGTCGGTCGATCAGCTCCGTGTCCTCAACGCCGGTGTCCTTGTCCTCAAGGCGAAACAGCGATGCGATCGGCTTGCCTCTGGCGGCACTGAGCGGACATGCCAGCAATCTTTCCGCGACGGCGTTCATATAGTCCAGCCGGCCACCGGCGCCGGTACTGATGACCGCCTGGCCGATGGAAGCCAGGGTGATCTGGGCGCGCTCACGCTCTGCATTGAGTGCCATCTGGAACGCCTGGCGCTGCGCCAGGAGCTTGCGCGTGCGCCACACGGCAAGCAGGATCAGCAAGGCAGCGGTGACGAGATTGGCAAAGGTGAGTAACGTGTTGATGAAGCGCGATCCCTCGCCGAGGCTGTCCGAGAAGGCCTTGGAGAGCGGACCGATCTGACGATCAAGCTGATGGATCTCCGCCTTCCAGACGCTGACCTGGGCTGCCGATGCTGGTCCCTCGCTCAGCTTCTCATGTATCGCCTCGCCAAGCCGCTGGATGGCGAGGATCATGGTGTCGGCGGCGGTCCAGTGCCGAATGGCGGTATCGAGATAGCTGAAGCCACGGAAATTCTGGAGCAGCCAGATCATCCCGGTCACATCGTCGGTGTGATTTCCGCCTTGCAGGAAGCCGGCGCGCGCCGCTTTGGTGTCGGGCTCGGACTGCTCAAGCGCAAGGCGAGCTGAACGATCGGCCAGCGGAACGGCGATTGCTTCGCGGTACTCGCTGAAGAATTCCTCGTTACCGGTGTCGGCATAGAGGCTGAGGAAATAGATGGCGTGTTTTTGCCCCTTGGACCACTGGCTTTCGCCGCCGACATAGGCGCGAACCGCCGACAATGTGTGGAGGCTGAGGCTGGCCACCAGCGCCTGGACGAGGACGACCGCGACGAAAGGCCATACGAGCCCGAGAAGGCGGGGGCTCGCGTCCATCGATGACAACTTCATCGAATTTCCATGGACTTGCCACGATCCTGTCAGTGCGTCTGTCCGACCGTTTCATCCGTCGGTTCAAGACGCTGTTCTTCCCTCATGTCGCTCAGTTGGCGACAACTGTCCGGTTATCACAAGCGGGCTTAACAGCAAATAAATTGTTCAACTATTTGCGCGCCCGTTTTTTGATTTCAGCGATCTAATATTACGTAGCAGTCAAACGACTGCTTCAAGTTGAATCAGATTGTATTTAAAGCTTCTGAGGAACAGTCGGCGGAAACGGACCGCAACAAGGGCCCGCTGCGGCGCGAATGGTTGTGGGCCAATACCGGCACGCCGGTACGGCCGTTCCCTGAGACGACACCGGTGAGAGGGTCCTACGTCGGATCGATCGGCAGAGGCTGGGTAATCGTCAAGGTCTTCACCAGCGTCGAAAGGTCCGGTTCATCGATGAGCATCGCCGCGTCGGCCGGGGCCAGCCAGGCCCGTTGCCGTCTCTTGGCTTCCTGCCAGTCGGCCAGTTCCTCCGTCACTTTCAGCAGATAGACGATGACGTCGACGCGGACAAAGCGGTTGGCCAGCCGCTTCCAGTAGGAATAGATGCCCGCCGGTTCCTTCAGCGTCTTGCCGAGCACGCCGGCTTCCTCCTGCGCCTCGATGGTGGCCGCCTTGCGACCGCTCTTGCCCTTCATCGGCCAACCCTTGGGCACGATGAAGCGCCTGGTCGTTCGCGACGTGACCAGCATCACCTCGATATCGCCGCGGGCGTTCAGCCGAAAGGGGATAGCCGCCACCTGACGGATCCTCTCGCCCTTCTTTGCCTTGCGCGCGGCCTTTTTCTTGGTGGCTGCCATTCGTAAACGATCCAGTCGAAGCAATGCCGCATAGCGCGACGGGGACACCGTTGCAAAACCAAAACGCCCGCCGGCGCCCCGAGGCATCCGAATACATAAGTCGGCTAAATAAATGAAAAACGCCGGCTTGTCAGCGGCAATTGGTTACAGCGGTGTTGCCGATTATCTGCGTCTGGCAACTTGGCTGGAGCTGCGGCACGACCGGACGTGGCTGCGGCACGATCTGGCGGTCCTGGTCACGATACTGCTGCTGCTGCTGCTGGTATTGCTGCCGCTGCACCCTGTTCTGCAATATCTGCAGGTCGTTCTGCCGGATGAGTGCGTTGCCGGGGTCGAGGACCTGCGCGGAAGCCGGCAAGCCAACGCCTGCCAGCATTGCCGCTATAAAAACAATCAATGGTCGAAGCGCCGACATCCACTCATTCCCGCGCCAACAGATACTTACCCTTAATATAGGTCGTCCGTGCGGTTCTGCCATATGCGGGCGGCGATCGAAACGAAATCGGTCTGTCGTCGCGATCTCGCCGCGGCAAGGCAAGGGTGGCATTGTTCAGAAGTGTCCGTCGAGCGGCGGTCGCGGTGCGTCTCACGAGCGGTGGAATGTTGGGCAGCGCCTTTTCGCCAGCACTGCTCACACGACGATCGTTTTCAACCGTTCGGCGATCAGCGCGGCGAGCCGCGCGGCCACCTCGTCCTTGCCCATCTCCGGCCATTCCTCGACGCCGGCTTTAGACACGATCCGCACCCGATTGCGATCGCCGCCCATCACCCCCGAAGGACCGATGCCGCTGGTCTGCGACACGTCGTTGGCGACGATGAAATCGGCGCCTTTCTTCCTGAGCTTGGCCTCGGCGTTGTGCAGAAGGTCCTGTGTCTCGGCGGCGAAGCCGACGACCAGCGTCGGTCGCTGCCTGTGATGGCCAACCCCTGCGAGAATGTCGGGGTTTTCGACCATGCGCAGCACCGGCGGCCCTTCGCCCGCGACCTTCTTGATCTTTTCACCGGCCGAATTCTCGGTACGCCAGTCGGCAACGGCGGCAACGAACACCGCCGCGTCGGCGGGCAGAAGCTGTTCCACCGCATCGCGCATCTCTTGCGCACGTTCGACATGGATCGTCTTCACGCCGGTGGGGTCGGCGATGCCGACGGGGCCGGAGACGAGGCGCACATCGGCCCCGAGCCTCGCCAATGCCGCCGCGATGGCGTGGCCCTGCTTGCCGGACGAACGGTTGGCGATATAGCGCACGGGATCGATCGGCTCATGCGTCGGACCGGAGGTGACGATGATCTTGCGGCCCGACAATGGTTTCGGGCTCACATCGAGCTGCGCCTCGATCGCGGCGACGATCTCCAGCGGCTCGGCCATGCGGCCTTCGCCAGCCTCATTGCTTTCGGCCATCTCACCTTTGGTCGGCCCAACGAAGGTGATGCCGTCCTTCTGCAACGTTGCGCGATTGCGATGTGTCGCAGGATGCGCCCACATCCTGGGGTTCATGGCCGGCGCCATCAGCACCGGCTTGTCGGTGGCGATGAGCACGGTGGAGGCAAGATCGTTGGCATGGCCATTGGCAAGCTTGGCCATCAGGTCTGCGGTGGCAGGCGCCACCACCAACAGGTCTGCCTCGCGCGACAGTCTGATATGGCCGACATCGTGCTCGTCCTTGCGGTCGAACAGTTCGGTGAAGACATGGTCGGCGGAGAGGGCGCCGACCGACAGCGTGGTGACGAATTCCTGTGCCGCTGCGGTCATGACCACCCGCACCGCGGCGCCGCGCTCGCGCAGACGGCGGATCAAGTCCAGCGCCTTGTAGGCGGCGATGCCGCCGCCAATGATGAGCAGGATGCGTTTGCCTGAAAGCGTGCCTCGCGGAAAGGTCTTGCCTGCCGGGGCGCCAGCCGGGATCGCCGCGCCGTGCATGCTGGTCAGTTCGCGCAGTGTTTTCTCGATCTGGTCGATACGGCCCGGACCGATCTCACCGTCAACAGCGGCCCGGATCATGACCCGCGCCTGCTCTTCCATGGAACGGTTGTTCTCCACCGCGAGTCGGCGCAGCAGCTCCTTGACCTCATCGTCAAGGTTGCGGATGGTGATGCTGGCCATTTGATTGCACTCTGCCGCGACTATCGATGGCAATGATAGCAATGCAATCAAAGTACTGCAAGTTGCGAAGCAGGACGCCGCTTTGGCGCTAGATGATCTTCCAGGCGATATAGACCAGCGTCAACGCGATCACCCACAATGCCAGGCGGCCGGAACGGCTGTAGCGCGCCTCGGCCTTGCCGATGGCGCGGGCAGTCGTCTCGTCGAAGCGCAGGCCGTGCTCGGCCATCAGGTCGATCTCTCGCGACAGCCGCTCGGTGCGCGCGGCCAGCTCGGGCGCCTGGCGGGCCAGCGTCAGCAGCGCCTTGGCGCTGTCGCGTACATCGATCATCATGCCGCGCGGGCCAAGGTTGCCGGCGATCCAGCCGCCAACCACCGGTTCGGCCGTCTTCCACATGTTGAAGGCCGGATCGAGCGTGCGCGCCACACCCTCGACAACCACCATGGTCTTCTGCAGCAGGATCAGTTCCGGCCGCGTCGCCATGTCGAAGAGTTCGGTCACTTCGAACAGCAACGTCAACAGCTTGGCCATCGAAATGGTCTCGGCCGGCTGGCCGTGGATCGGTTCGCCGATGGCGCGGATCGCCTGCGCGAAAGCCGCGACATTGTGCTGGCGCGGCACGTAGCCTGCCTCGAAATGCACCTCGGCGACACGCAGGTAGTCGCGTGTGATGAAGCCATAGAGGATTTCGGCGAGGAAGCGGCGCTCCTTCTTGCCGAGCCTGCCGGCAATGCCGAGATCGACGGCGACGATGGTGCCGTTCGCCTCGACGAACAGATTGCCCGGATGCATGTCGGCGTGGAAGAAGCCGTCACGCAAAGTATGGCGCAGGAACGACTGGATGAGGTTGGCGGCGATCGCCTTCAGATCATGCCCGGCTGCCTCCAGGCCAGCAATATCGTTCATCTTGATGCCGTCGACCCATTCCATGGTCAACACGTCGCGCCCGGTGCGCTCCCAATCGACGGATGGCACACGGAAGCCGGGATCATCCCTGGTGTTCTCGCCGAGTTCCGAAAGAGCGGCCGCCTCGAGGCGAAGATCCATTTCGATCTTGGTGGTCTGCGCCAGCGTCTCGGTCACCTCGACCGGCCGCAACCGGCGTGATGACGGGATGTATTTCTCCTGCAGGCGAGCGGCGAGGAAATAACTTTCGAGGTCCTGGAAGAAGCGGCGGCGCACGCCCGGCCGGATGACCTTGACCGCCACCTTGGTGGCAACGCCGTCATGGATGGTGTCGGCGGCATGGACCTGGGCGATGGAGGCGGCGGCGACCGGATCGCCGAATTGCGCATAGAGATCGCCGACCTTGCGCCCGAGCGAGGCTTCGATCGCCGCGATCGCCTCGGCCCTGGGGAAGGTGTGCATCTTGTCCTGCAACATGGCGAGATCGAGCGCCATGTCATTGCCGACGACGTCGGGCCGTGTCGCCAGGAACTGGCCGAGCTTGACATAGGACGGCCCGAGCCGGACTACCGCCTTGGCCAGCCGGTCGCTGCGCTCATAGGCGAGCGCGCGGCGGCGGGTGAACAGCCGCGCCAGCCGCCAGCCGAATTTGGGCAGGCCGTTCAGTTCCTCGCCCGGCAAGGCGGCGACGACACCCTCGCGGACCAGCACCCAGCCGGCCCGCACCAGCCGAAATCCTGCGCTGACAGTGCTCATGGTTGCGCCCGTCCCGCCGGTTTCTTCAACCGGCGCAGGGCATATCGATCATGAGAAATGCTGGAGGGCCTCAAAGTTTCCAGCCCGAATGCAGTGCCGCGATGCCGCCGGAATAATTGCGGAAAGAGACGCGATCGAAGCCCGCGCGGGTGATCATGGAAGCAAAATTCGCCTGGTTGGGAAACCTGGCGATCGATTCGACCAGATAGGAATAGGGCTCGCCGTCGCCGGTGACCATCTTGCCGATCCTTGGGATGGCGTTGAACGACCAGGCTTCGTAGGCCTTGTCGAGCAGCGGCATCTCGACTTCGGAAAATTCGAGGCACAGGAACCGCCCGCCCGGCTTCAGCACGCGGAATGCTTCACCGAGCGCGACATCGATGCGCGGCACGTTGCGAATGCCGAAAGCGATGGTGTAGGCGTCGAAGGTGGCGTCGGCGAAGGGCAGTTCCTCGGCGTTGGCCTCGACGAAATCGGTGTTGCCGGACAGGCCTTTCTTTTCGGCCCGGTCGCGGCCGACGGCAAGCATCGAGCCATTGATGTCGAGCACCGTGGCATGGGCCTGACCGTGACTGGCCTCGACGATGCGGAAGGCGATGTCGCCGGTGCCGCCGGCAACGTCGAGCACGCGCCAGCCCGCCCGCTTTGGCGGATTGAGCCAGGTGACCATGGCATCCTTCCACAGCCGATGCAGGCCAGCAGACATCAGATCGTTCATCAGGTCGTAGCGGTTGGCGACCTTGTGGAAAACATCGTTGACCAGGGACTGCTTGTCGCCAGCCCCCACACGCTTGAAACCATAGGAGGTTTCCATGCCGCCCGCGGCCGTGGTTCTCTCAACTGACATTTTTTTGATCCGTCATAAAACCGGCGGGACCATAGCCGATCGATGGTGCGGGCGCTATTGTTTAAGGCGCGGTGTTCGGCCGCGCTTCCAGGTGGTGGGTTTTCAAGACCTGGACTGACCGACGGGATGATTGAATGCCTTTGAAAGCGGAATTGCACTGCCACATCGAAGGGGCAGCGGCGCCCGAACTCGTCATCCGCCAGGCGCAGAAATATGGCAAGGATACCTCGCCCTATATCCAGAACGGTTCCTTCGTCTGGCACGATTTCACGTCCTTCCTCGCGGCTTACGATTTTTCCTCCGATCTGTTCCGGACGGAGGAGGACTATGCGCGCCTGGCCGATCATTATCTGACCAGCCTCGCCCGCGACGGGGCGATCTATTCCGAGGTCTTCACCTCGCCGGATCATGCCAAGAAGGCCGGCCTGTCGCCCAAGGCCTACACCGATGCGCTCGGTGAAGGCATGGCGCGAGCCAAGGCCAAGACCGGCATCGAGGGCCGCATGATCGTCACAGGGGTGCGTCATGTCGGCGTCGAGTCGATCGAGCAGGCGGCACGCTTCGCGGCGCGCTGTGGGCATCCGCTGGTCACCGGCTTCGGCGTTGCCGGCGACGAGCGGGTAGGCGAGATGGAGGACTATGTCAGGGCTTTCGAGATCGCCCGCGAAGCCGGGCTCGGCATTACCGTCCATGCCGGCGAACTGACGGGCTGGGAGACTGTCCAGGCAGCGCTCGATTACATCCGCCCGTCCCGCATCGGCCATGGCGTGCGCGCCATCGAGAACCCGGACCTGGTCCGGCGCATCGCCGACGAGGGCGTCGTGCTGGAATGCTGTCCCGGCTCCAACATCGCGCTCAGGGTGTTCGACAGTTTTGCCGATCATCCCTTTCCGGCCCTGCGGGCCGCCGGCTGCAAGGTGACACTGAATTCCGACGATCCGCCCTATTTCTGGACCTCGCTGAAGCGCGAATACGAGATCGCCGCCGAGCATTTCTCGATGAACGAAAAGGCGCTCACCGCCATTACCCGCACCGCCATCGAAGCCGCCTTCGTCGACAGGAAGACCAAGACCGCGCTTCTTGCCCGCCTGAACGGCGCCTCCCGCTGATTTCTTCCGACAAAGCTGTGGTCGGTGCAGGCCAAGCGGTTCCTTGGCCGGCGCATTGCCGCTAGGGTTCGCCCAAGCAGCTTGAAGCGCGGCGCGTCCGAAAGGGTCCATGCGCGCACTTTCGGGCGACACGCATCAGGAGAACATCATGAAGGGCGTCACCGTCGTCGACCATCCGCTTGTCCAGCACAAGCTGACCATCATGCGCAAGAAGGAAACCTCGACGGCCGGCTTTAGGCGGCTGCTGCGCGAGATCTCGCTGCTGCTCGGTTACGAGGTCACGCGCAACCTCGAATTGACGACGACGACGATCGAAACGCCGATCGAGACCATGGAGGCGCCGACGCTGGAGGGCAAGAAACTGGTCTTTGCCTCGGTGCTGCGCGCCGGCAACGGTTTGCTGGAAGGCCTGCTCGACCTGGTGCCGGCGGCTCGCGTCGCCCATATCGGCCTCTACCGCGACCACGAAACGCTGGAGGCGGTCGAGTATTTCTTCAAGGCGCCGAGCGATCTCGCCGACCGGCTGGTCATTGTCGTCGATCCGATGCTGGCCACCGCCAATTCGGCGATCGCGGCGATCGACAAGCTGAAGGGGCGCGGCGCCACCAACATCCGCTTCCTCTGCCTGCTGGCGGCGCCCGAAGGCATCGAACGCTTCACCAAGGCGCATCCGGACGTTCCGGTCTTCACCGCTTCCATCGATCGCCAGCTCAACGAGAAGGGCTACATCATGCCTGGCCTCGGCGACGCCGGCGACCGCATGTACGGGACCAAGTAGTATCAGGCAAAGTTGCCTGGTGCTATTTACCAAACGTTTACGCAAAGGCGCGGTTCTGGCGCGCGTTAAAGCGGCAAACACCATCCGGGCTTAAGGATCGGCGGTCAAAAAGGCCGATCCATGCTGCGCAAATTTCTCATCCTTGGCGTTTTTGCCGGTGCATCGGCATCGATACCGATTGTGTATCAGTCGAATCCGCGGATCCTCGAAAACCTGTTGAAATCGGCGGCGACGAGCAAGCCCGCGGTCGATGCCCAGCCCGACGTCAACCTGGTGTCAGTCCCCAACAAGCCGGCGGCGCCGCTGCCGCTCGGCCGCAAGGTCGTCGTCACGGCGGACGAGCGCGGGCACTTCTCGTCGGCCTTCAAGCTGAACGGACGTCAGGTCGACGGCATGATCGACACCGGCGCGACACTGGTCGCCATCAACACCTCGACGGCACGCAGGATTGGGTTGTCGCTCAACCCTTCCGATTTCAGCCACCAGGTCAACACCGCCAACGGCACGATCAAGGCTGCCGTGGCATCGATCGACCGGCTACAGATCGGTACCATTACCGTCAATGACGTCCAGGTCATCGTGCTCGACGACAGGGCTTTGCACACCAACCTGATCGGCATGAGCTTCCTCAGTCGGCTCAGCAAATACCAGGCCGAGAACGGGACGCTGCTGCTCGTCCAGTAACTAGAGCCTGTTCCATCCCGATGGAATCGGGATGGGGCCTATCTCTTTGTTTGAGCATGATCTTTCCCGAAAACCGGATTCCACTTTTCGGGATCATGCTCTAGCCCCGCGGCAGAATCCGTCTGATGACCGACTTGTCGGCGGCCGGCTTCGAAGCGCCGATTGCATAGGCCGAGAGCACGGCTACGGCTGCGGTCTCGGCATCGGACGGCGAACGGGCGTGGATCAATGCAAGGGGCTCGCCGGTCCTGACCTCGGCGCCGACCGGCAGCAGCCTGGTGATGCCGACCGCGGGGTCGACCTTGTCGTCCGGCCGTGTGCGCCCGCCTCCCAGACCAACCACGGCAAGCCCGATGTCGCGGGTCGCGATGCCGGTGACGAAGCCGTCTGCGGTCGCCTTGACGGCGAGCTCGGTCGCCGCCGTCGGCAAATATCTCTCCGGCTTCTCGATGAAGTCGGCGGGGCCACCGAGAGCAGCCACCATGCGCGCGAAGGTGGCGGCGGCACGGCCACTGGCGAGCGTTTCGCTGGCGCGGCGCATGCCATCCTGGTTCGACGACACCAGTCCCGCCAACTGCAGCATCTCGGCGGCCAGCGCCAGCGTCACGTCCTCCAGCCGACGGTCACGAAGACGGCCGGTGAGGAAATCGACGGCATTGCGCACCTCGACGGCATTGCCGGCAGCCGAGGCCAGCGGCTCGTTCATGCCGGTGATCAATGCCGAGGCCTTCAGCCCGGCGCCGTTGGCGATTTCGACCAGATTGTTGGCGAGGGCCGTCGCGTCGCGCGACTTCTCCATGAAGGCGCCGTTGCCGACCTTGACGTCGAGCACCAGTGACTGCAGGCCAGCGGCCAGTTTTTTCGACAGGATCGAAGCGGTGATCAGCGGCACCGATTCGACCGTGCCGGTGACGTCGCGGATCGCATAGAGCCTGCGGTCGGCGGGGGCGAGATCGGCGGTCTGGCCGATGATGGCGCAACCGGTTTCGAGCACCGCCTTGCGAAACAGCGCGATATCGGGCTGGCTGACATAGCCGGGGATCGCGTCCATCTTGTCCAGCGTGCCACCGGTGTGGCCGAGGCCACGGCCGGAAATCATCGGCACATAAGCGCCACAAGCGGCGACGATCGGCGCCAGCATGAGCGAAACATTGTCGCCGACGCCGCCTGTAGAATGCTTGTCGGTGACGGGGCCGGGCAGGTCCGACCAGTCGAGGACGTCGCCGGAATCGCGCATGGCCAGCGTCAGCGCCACCGCCTCGTCACGGCTCATGCCGTTGAAGAACACGGCCATGGCGAAGGCGCCGACCTGGCCATCCGAAACGGCCCCGTCGGTCACGCCCGTGACGAAGCTGGCGATCTCTTGCGCCGACAGTTTAAGACCATCACGCTTGCGGCGGATGATTTCTTGCGGAAGCATGCGGCTTTACCTTTCCCCTTGTGGGGGTCCGAAGGACGCGCACGACCAGTGGCTTGCCCCGTAAGGCCGTTCCACAGGGCGGAGCGGGGCGGGCAGGGCCCGCTCGTCGACCCTCTCCCCAAGGGTGAGGGCAAAAACCGCTTCACCCATCCAGCAAGCCTTCCTGGAACAAATGCTGCAGGATCGTCGCCAGCCGCGCACCGCCGATCGGCGCCATGTCCTTGGTCTCCTGGTGCGAAAGCTCGGCTCCGGTCATGCCGGCGGCCAGGTTGGTGATTACCGAGCAGGCGGCGACACGCAGCCCGAGGAAGCGGGCGAGGATGACCTCCGGCACGGTCGACATGCCGACGGCGTTGGCGCCCATGATGCGCGCCATGCGGATTTCGGCGGGCGTTTCGAAGCAGGGACCGGAAAACCACATGTAGACGCCCTTGTGAAGCGCGGTGCCGGTCGCCTTCGCCGCGCGTTCGAGCGCCTTGCGGATACCGGCATCATAGGCTTCGGTCAGGCCGACGAAGCGGCGGTCGCTGGGCTCGCCGATCAGCGGATTGGTGCCCGAGAAATTGATGTGGTCGGTGATCAGCATCACCGAGCCGGGCAGCATATCCGGATCGACCGAACCGGCGGCATTGGTGAGGATCAGTTTTGTGATGCCGATACCGGAAAGCACTTCCAGCACCGGCCGCATCGCCGCGGCGTTGCCATGCTCGTAATAGTGGGCGCGGCCGGACAGCGTCAGCACCGGCACGCCGGCAAACAGCCCCGCCACCACTTCGCCGGCGTGACCGGTGACGCCGCTCCTGGGAAAACCCGGCAAGTCGGCATAGGGGACACGGATCGGATCCTCGATCTGGTCGACCAGCCCGCCCAGGCCCGAGCCCAGGACCAGCGCGGCCGCCGGCGCCAGGCCGTCCAGCCTTTCGACGAGATGGTCCAGCGCCTTTTCCATCATTGCACCCAGCTCTTCATTTCAGGATATCGCCCCGGAAGCCGTAGGGCAGCATCTCGCCCATGGTCACGGTTTCGGCCACGCCGGCATTGTCACAGAGATAGAGCTTTGTCTCCGGCCGGCAGAATTCGGCCAGCCGCTGACGGCAGCCGCCGCAGGGCGAGCATTTCGCCATGCGTTCGGCAATGACGGCGATTTCGACGATCTTGCCGCCGCCACCCATGACATAGTGGCCAAGCGCGGTGGTTTCGGCGCACCAGCCTTCCGGATAGGAGGCAATTTCGATGTTGGCGCCGGCAAAGACGCGTCCATCCTCGGTGCGAAGTGCCGCCCCCACCGGAAACTTCGAATAGGGCGCATAGGCCTTGGCCATGGCCGCCTTGGCCGCCTCGAACAGATCATGCGACATTCAGTTGTTCTCTCCGATGATCGTGTCCAAAACCCGGCATTCCCGCTTGAAGCGCGGCGCGTCGAAACGGAATCATCCGACGCGCTTCAAGTCTTGTTTCCATGCATCTCGTCGTCTCAAGATCGGCGCCATTTTTGAGCGACATGCATTGGCCTGACCCGCAGTTTCGGCTCAGCGTTCCTTCACGTAGGGCACGCCACCGGCACGCGGCGGGATCGCCTTGCCGATGAAGCCGGCGAGCAGGATGACGGTGAGGATGTAAGGCAGCGCCTGCATGAACTGCACCGGCACCTTGCCGATGATGGGCAGCGGCGAGCCCTGCAGGCGGATCGACAGCGCGTCGAGGAAGCCGAACAAAAGGCAGGCGAACATGGCGTTGACCGGCTTCCATTTGGCAAAGATCAGCGCGGCCAGCGCGATGTAGCCCTTGCCGGCGGTCATGTCCTTCACGAAGCCGCCATTCTGCACCATCGACAGATAGGCACCGGCGATGCCGGTCAGGATGCCGGTGCAGATCAGCGCCCGGTAGCGCAGCCAGGCAACGGAAATGCCGGCCGTGTCGACGGCGGCCGGGTTTTCGCCGACGGCGCGCAGCCGCAGACCAAAGCGGGTGCGGAACAGCACCCACCAGGTGAATGGTACCATCAGGAAAGCGAGATAGACCAGTATTGAGTGGCCGGAGATCAGTTCCGAATAGATCGGTCCCAGGATAGGCACGTCCCTGACCGCTTCGGCACCGGGCCAGACAATCGCGTCGAACCGCTCGCCCGGCTGCAGCGCCGGTGTGCGCCCGCCTTGCTGGAACCAGGCCTGGCCGAGAATGATGGTCGATCCGGCGGCGATGAAATTGATCGCCACGCCGGAGACGATCTGGTTACCGCGATGGGTGATCGAGGCAAAGCCGTGGATCATCGCAAACGCGACCGAGATCAGGATGGCCATGCCGAGGCCGAGCAAGGCCGAATGGAACACGGAAGCGGCCGCGGCGCCGGCGAAAGCACCGACCAGCATCTTGCCCTCCAGCCCGATGTCGAAGATGCCGGCGCGCTCCGAATAGAGGCCGGCGAGGCAGGCGAGCAGGAGCGGTACCGACAAGCGGATGGTCGAGTCGAGTATCTGCACGATGGCGATGAAGACAACCATCTCAGGCACCCTTCCCTTTGACCGCTTCCATGCCGACCGATCTTGGACTGAACGAAGCGAACAGCGCCTGGATGTAAGGCCGGAACATATGCTCGAGCGCGCCGGCAAACAGGATGACCAGACCCTGGATGATGACGATCATGTCGCGGCTGATTGCCGGCATCTCGAAGGCGAGCTCTGCGCCGCCCTGGTAAAGCATGCCGAACAGGATCGCCGCCAGCACGATGCCGACAGGGTGGAGGCGGCCCATCAGCGCTACCGCGATGCCGACGAAACCGGCGCCGCTGACAAAGTCGATCGCGACATTGTGCTGGTCGCCCATCACCGGGTTGAGCGCCATCATGCCGGCCAGGGCACCCGAGATCATCATGGCGGTGATGATGATGCGGGTTTCCGAAATGCCGGCATAGCGAGCCGCCTTCGGGCTGTGACCGTAGGTGCGCATCTCGTAGCCGAGCTTGGTGCGCCAGATCAGCAGCCAGACCAGGAAGGCCATGATCAGCGCCAGCAGGAAGGTGATGTTGAGCGGGGCCGAATGGATCTTGGCGCCGAACAGTTCGATGATCCAGTTGAGCTTCGGCAATTCCGCGCCCGCGAGGAAGTTGCGCGTCTGCGGCGCTTGCGACCCTGCCGGCTTCAATGGGCCTACCAGCAGGAAAACCATGATCGACGCGGCGATGAAGTTGAACATGATTGTGGTGATGACGATGTGCGAGCCGCGCTTGGCCTGCAGATAGGCGGGGATCAGCGCCCACAACGCGCCCACGACCGCCGAAGCGACGATGGCCAGCGGGAAAGTGAGCCACCATGGCAACACGCTGTCGAAGGCAAGGCAGACGACGGCGATACCGAGGCCGGCGATGTAGGCTTGCCCCTCGGTGCCGATGTTGAACAGCCCGCAATGCGCTGCCACCGCCACCGAAAGCCCGGTGAATATGAACGTGGTGGCATAGAACAGGGTGAAGGCGATGCCGGTTCCCTTGCCGAAGGCCCCCTCGACCAGGATGACGGCGGCGCGGAACGGGTTCTCTCCGACCAGAAGCACGACGAAGCCGGCGACGACGAAGGCAACGAACAGATTGATCACCGGGATCAGGCCATAGTCGGCCCAGGCCGGCAGCTTGGCGTAAGGCGTGCTCAAAGTCCTGCCCCCTGATGCTCGACGCCGGCCATCAGCAGGCCGAGCTCGCCCTCGGTCGTTTCCGGACCGCGTTCGCCGACGATGCGGCCGGCAAACATCACCAGGATGCGGTCGGAGAGCGAACGGATCTCGTCCAGCTCAACCGAGACCACCAGCACCGCCTTGCCCTGGTCGCGCATGGCGATCAGGCGCTTGTGGATGAATTCGATGGCGCCGACATCGACACCGCGCGTCGGCTGGCCGACGATCAAGACACCCGGGTCTTGTTCCATTTCCCGCGCGAGCACGATCTTCTGCTGGTTGCCGCCGGAGAAATTGGCGGTCTTCAACCGGCAGTCCGCCGGGCGAATGTCGTATTTGGCGATCTTGTCCTTGGCATCGTCGCGGATGGCATCGATGTTGAGCAACGGCCCCTTCAGGTAGCGGGGATCGTCGTGATAGCCGAGGATCGAGTTCTCGTTCTCCTCGAAGGCCAGCACCAGCCCGACATGATGGCGGTCCTCCGGCACATGGGCGAGGCCGCGGTCGCGCAACTCACCTGGATCGGCCGCGCCCGTGAGGTCGATCGGCTTGCCGTCGAGCATGACCGAACCGGAAACGGCGCGCCGGATGCCGGAAATCGCCTCGAGCAGTTCGGACTGCCCGTTGCCGGCGACACCGGCGATGCCGACGATTTCGCCGGCGCGGATGTCGAAGGAGATGTCGTCGACCATGGTGACGCCGCGAGAATCCCTGACTGTCAGGTTCTTGACCGCGAGCTTGACGTCGCCGGCTTCCGCCTCGCCTTTTTCGACCCGGAGCAGCACGCGGCGCCCGACCATGAGTTCGGCCAATTCCTCGACCGTGGTCTTCTTCGTCTCGCGCGTCGCCACCATCGTTCCCTGGCGCATGACCGACACCGTGTCGGTGATGGCCATGATCTCGCGCAGCTTGTGGGTGATCAGCACCACGGTCTTGCCCTGTTCCTTCAACTGCTTGAGGATGCGGAACAGGTGGTCGGCCTCGGCGGGTGTGAGCACGCCCGTCGGTTCGTCGAGGATCAGGATCTCGGCGCCGCGATAGAGCGCCTTGAGGATCTCGACGCGCTGCTGCAGGCCGACAGGCAATTCCTCGACGATCGCATCGGGATCGACTTCCAGCCCGTATTCGCGCTCGAGGCGCTCGAGTTCGGAGCGCGCCTTGGCGATGCTCCTTTTCAGCAGTGCATCGCTTTCGGCGCCGAGGATGATGTTCTCCAAGACCGAGAAATTGTCGACCAGCATGAAATGCTGATGCACCATGCCGATGCCGAGCGCGATGGCATCGTTGGGCGTGTTGATCGATGCCGGCTTGCCGCCGACGCGGATCTCGCCGCTGTCGGCCTGATAGAAGCCATAGAGGATCGACATCAGCGTCGACTTGCCAGCGCCGTTCTCGCCGACAATGCCGTGGATGGTGCCGCGAGCGATTTCCAGATTGATGTCGCGATTGGCGCGCACGGCGCCAAAACTCTTGTTGATGCCGATCAGCTCGATTGCGGCTTGCGCCATGCAGCCTGTCCCACTCTTATTTTTTATCGCTTGGTCAAAACGCCTAGCATGACGCTCCGCCCGTGCCAATTGGCCGGAGCATCGTTCACTCTCGACAAATCCCGGTGCGCTTGTCAATTTCCAACGTGGCCGGGACCTCCACATTTGCTAATATGGGCAAGCCGTCGCAACCCTGTGGCGCAAGGCATTGCGGTGCAAGACTGGGGATTTTGAATGACCATGCCCGCCGATCGGCTGACGACGTTGGAAATTCGCGCCGCCGAACAAGAACACACCATCGAGGAACTGTCAGGCCAGATCGCCGAGCAGTGGAAGGTGATCGAGCGCATGCAGCGCAAGCTCGACGCGCTGGCCGACCGTTTCCTGGCGCTGGAGGAACAGGCAGCACCCGACGTGCCGATCACCAAGCCGCCGCACTGGTAGGGAAGGGGAGCACAAGCCATGAGCGACCGCATCGCAAGGGCCGGCGATTATGTGCTCGGCCTGATGAACGACGCGGACCGCGAACGGGCCGAACGCGATCTTGAGATCGACCCCGCCTTCCGCGACGCGGTGGTGCAGCTTGCCGAACGCATGCACATGTTCGACCGCGCGGGAAAACCAGGTGGCCTGCCCGGCAATCATTGGCAGCTGGTTACGCGACGCCTCGCCGAATTGCCGCAGATGCGCAGTTCGGGGCTGGGCGATGCCAGATCACCAGCGGTGATCCGCGGCCTGCCCCAGAGGCCGCATGGCATCGGCCTGCAAGCACTTGGTGGCCTGCGCGGATTTGCCGTCGCCTTCGGACTTATAGCGGCCTTCGGGTTGGGTTATCTGGCGGGCAAACTGTAGGCCAACGCAAAACCGCCGGGCTTGCACCCGGCGGTTTGCAGTTCTGTCGAATATACGTGCCGCTTAGTACGGGCAGGCGTTGTCGGCCGTGTAGTCGTGCACTTCGAGCTTGCCGGCGATGATGTCGGCCTTGGCCTTTTCGACCGCCGCCTTCATCTCGTCGGTCACCAGCGCCTTGTTGTTGTCGTCCATGGCGTAGTCGACGCCGCCCTCTTTGAGGCCGAGATTTTGCAGGCCGCCCTTGAAGGTGCCGTTCTTGCCGTCCATGAAGGCGGTGTAGACGGCAACGTCGACGCGCTTCATCATGGAGGTCAGCACCTTGCCGGGCTGCAGGCCGTTCTGGTTGGAATCGACGCCGATGCCGAGTTTGCCGGCATCCGCCGCCGCCTGCAGTACGCCGACGCCGGTGCCGCCGGCCGCGGCATAGACCACGTCGGAGCCCTGGTCGATCTGCGTCTTGGCGATCTCGCCGCCCTTGGCCGGGTCGTTCCAGGCAGCCGGTGTGTCACCGGTCATGTTCTGGATGACGTCCGTCGCACCGGCCGACTTGGCGCCGCCGACATAGCCGCATTCGAATTTGCGGATCAGCGGGATGTCCATGCCGCCGATGAAGGAGACCTTCTTCGACTTCGAGGCCATCGCCGCCAGGATGCCGACGAGATAGGAGCCTTCATTCTCCTTGAAGACCAGCGAGCGGACATTGGGCAGGTCGACGGCATCGTCGATGATGGCGAAGTTGAGATCAGGATATTCCTTCGCGACCACCTTGAGCGCATCCTCCCAGGCGAAGCCCGCCATGACGATCGGGTTGCGGCCGTCCTCGGCGAAGCGGCGCAGAGCCTGCTCGCGCTGCGAGGCGTTGGAGACCTCGAACTCGACATAGGCGATGCCGGTTTCCGTCTTGAATTTCTCGGCGCCATGGAAGGCTGCCTCGTTGAAGGATTTGTCGAACTTGCCGCCCAAATCATAGAGGATGGCCGGCTGGACATCCGCGGCGAAAGCCGGAAGAACCATTGCGGTTGCGGCCAGAAGGCCGAGAACAATACGTTTCATGTGATCCACACCCTGTCGGTTATTTTTTCCGTTACGCACCGCCCGCCTGCCCGGTTCGCCGGCAGGCATGCGACGTCAGCCTGGAGTGTATTCCCCTCCCGCTCGAGGGCAATCTGGCACGGCCCGAAACAAATTTCACGCGGAATTTTGACCTTTTGGAAAAGCATGGCGCGGGGAGGCCGCGCCGCGGCTTGATCCTTGCGCGAAAGGCTTCAGGCGGAGGCCGCGGCCGGCATGGCGCAGGCAACGCCGGTGCCCTTGAGGTTGCAATAGCCGTAAGGGTTCTTCGCCAGATATTGCTGGTGATCGGCTTCTGCGAAGTAGAATTCCGGCGCCGGCGCGATCTCGGTGGTGACCTTGCCGTGGCCTGCACCGCGCAGCGAGGCCTCATAGGCGTCGCGCGAAGCACTTGCCGCGCTGAATTGCGCGTCACCGAGCGTGTAGATCGCGGAGCGGTAGGTGGTGCCGACATCATTGCCCTGGCGCATGCCTTGCGTCGGATCGTGGCTTTCCCAGAACAGCTTCAGAAGCTCGGCATAGGAGACGACCTTGGGATCGTAGACCACCAGCACCACTTCGGTATGGCCGGTGAGGCCGGTGCAGGTTTCCTGGTAGGTGGGATTGGGCGTGAAACCGCCGGCGTAGCCGACCGCGGTGACCCAGACGCCTTCGAGCTGCCAGAACAGCCGCTCGGCGCCCCAGAAGCAGCCCAGCCCGAACATCGCCGTCTCCAGCCCCTCCGGATAAGGTCCCTTGAGGGGCCTTTTCAAGACGTGGTGTCTGGATGTGGTCGGGATTGCCCGGGCGCGGCCCGGCAAAGCCTCGGACGGCTTCGGCAAATGAAGCTTCTTGTTCAGCATGTCGCTGAGAAAGAACATGCGCGGTCTTCCTTCTCTGGGGGACCTTTGGGTGGACGCAGGACGCGGATCAGGTGGCGGCGAATTGTCCGGTGCGTCGTTGCCGCCGGTAACCGATCGCATAGAGCAGGAAGGCCAGCACGGCAAAAACCGCGAAGCCGGGCTGGTTGAGCACCCAGGCGATGACGCTGTCCCAGAGCAGCGCGCCTGCCTTGGCCCGGACGAAGGTTTCGAAAGCCGCCCGCGTGTCCGGCGAGACGGCCAGCCAGCTGGTGTTGAGCGGGGTCAGCACCAGCGCCGAAGCAGCCACCGTGCGCGTCGCGTCGAGCACCGCCATGATGACGGAGATCGACAGCGCCACCATTGCGGCAAGACGAAAGATGAAGCGAAACATTCGAGACCTTTTCCCCCGGGCCAGTGCTCAAGCTCCTCCCGAGGACCTTTCGGCACGCGTTTCAGAACGAGAGATAGAATGCGCAGGCCGGGTTCGCAATCGCCATACGCGAATTTGAAGCCGATCTATGCCACTGGCTTGCGCCTGCGCCGGTGAGCAAGCCAGACCGCGACAATGCCGCCGCCAATGGCGCCGACCACCAGGCCGGCCAGGCCGATGAACGCGGCGAAATAGCCGCAGGCGCCTTCGAAGCAGCTCATGTTGGTGACATCTGAAATCACCGAACCGGCGAGGAAGCCGGCGACGGCGCCGATGACCGCGCCAAGGATGATACCGAGCAGGGCGGCGACGATCGAAACGAAGACCGGCGGCGCTTCGGTTTCCGGCTTGGCGTAGACGGTCTCGGCACCTGAACCGCGGCGCAGCAGGTAGATGCAGAGCAAGCCGATGGCGATTTCGGCACCGGTGATGGCCAGACCTCTGGCCGAGAAGACGAAATCGGGCACGGCAAGCACATAGGCCTGCCTTGCCAGCAGCCAGATGATGATGGCGATCTGCCAGATGGTGAAATGGCGCGGGAAACGCGCCGAACGGCCGAAGGCGAGGCCAAGCAGGTAAAGCCCCCACAGGACGGTGACGACGTTGGCGGCGAGCCCGCCAAGGATGAAATAGAAGATCTTGTCCGGCAGGCCGGAATTGCCGACCAGCCACCAGGCCGACGCCAGGCCATAGACCGACCACGCCATGGCGAAGATGAGCCAGCCCACCGGCACGAAGGAGAGCCCGCTGTCCGGCCGTGCGGCTGGCGTCTTTCCATTGCCCGGATTTCCACTGCTCGATGTCATGTCCGGACGATGCCCCCGCAAAGCCTGCATCACTCGACAGATGGCCGGGAGCGAAGTCAAGCGCGGCTGGCCTTGCGGCCTTGCCTGTGCACATCATTCGAGGACAGCGCCTCAAAACGGGGGGCTCCGGCGGCGGCGTGAAACGCTGTGTGGCCGGCAAAGCGAATAGACCGCCGTTATGGCTTGGCATTCGGCGCGGGATCGACTAGATGAGCCCCGCGCCTGTTGCTTTGACGGCTCAGGTGCAGGGGAAGGGTGCCCGCTGGTTGGCGGCATCCGTGGAGCGGAATTTCCGCACCAAAGCCCCAAGGGAGATGCATATCCCCAACCCGCGTGGCGAAACCGGCCGGCGCGACATGCAAGGACGGAGAGGTGGCCGAGTGGTTGAAGGCGCACGCCTGGAAAGTGTGTTTACGGGAGACCGTAACGCGGGTTCGAATCCCGCTCTCTCCGCCATTTTTCAGTTAATATTTATCGAAATCAATATGATATGAATTCGGCGCTCGCCGACACACCTTTGAACCCACCAGCAAGAGGGGCGTGGTCGTAGACGCCGTTTGCGGGAGCAATTAGGGGCTCGATCGCCGAGGGAAACCATCACGGAACGCATTGCCATCCGGGACATTGAGGAACCAGCGCAGCCCGCGCGTTCAACCTCAAGGAATTCCCGGCATGGCGAAGCAAGTATCAAAATCGGCAGGTTTGTCTGCCACGATCCACGATCAGAAACTGAACCGCGGCGAAGGTGGGGAATTGCACCAGGTCGCAGCCGGCTCGACGCCGGTGCTTACGACCGCTCAGGGCGGGCCGGTCTCCGATGACCAGAACTCGCTCAAGATCGGCGCCCGTGGTCCGACGACACTCGAGGACTTCCACTTCCGCGAAAAAATCTTCCATTTCGATCACGAGCGCATTCCCGAACGCGTCGTCCATGCGCGTGGCTATGGCGCCCACGGCTACTTCGAAACCTATGAATCGCTGGCGAAATACACGCGGGCCGATATTTTCCAGCGCGCTGGTGAAAAGACGCCGGCTTTCATCCGCTTCTCGACCGTTGCCGGCAACAAGGGCTCGGCCGACCTCGCGCGGGATGTGCGTGGCTTCGCCGTAAAGCTCTACACCAAGGAGGGCAACTGGGACATCGTCGGCAACAACATCCCGGTGTTCTTCATCCAGGATGCGATCAAGTTTCCCGACCTGATCCATGCCGCGAAGGCGGAGCCGAACAGCGACTTCCCGCAGGCGCAGACCGCGCATGACAATTTCTGGGATTTCATTTCGCTCACCCCTGAAAGCATGCACATGATCATGTGGGCGATGTCCGACCGGGCCATACCACGCTCACTGCGCTTCATGGAAGGTTTTGGTGTCCATACGTTCCGGCTGCTCAACGCCAAGGACGAGTCGACCTTCGTCAAGTTTCTATGGAAGCCAAAGCTCGGCCTGCAATCCGTCGCCTGGAACGAGGCGGTCAAGATCAACGGCGCCGATCCCGACTTCCATCGTCGCGACCTGTGGGATGCGATTCATGCCGGCAATTTCCCGGAATGGGAGCTGCAGTTGCAGCTCTTCGACCAGGCCTTCGCCGACAGTTTTGACTTCGACATCCTCGATCCGACGAAACTCATTCCCGAGGAGGTGCTGCCGCCGATCGCAGTCGGCCGCCTGGTGCTCGATCGCATGCCCGACAATTTCTTCGCCGAGACCGAGCAGGTCGCGTTCATGACGCAGAACGTGCCGCCCGGGGTCGACTTCTCCAATGATCCGCTGCTGCAGGGGCGGAATTTCTCCTATCTCGATACGCAGATCAAACGGCTCGGAAGCACCAACTTCACCCACCTTCCGATCAACGCACCGAAGTGCCCCTTCCACAACTTCCAGCAGGATGGGCATATGGCAATGCGCAACCCGGTCGGCCGCGCCAACTACCAGCCGAATTCATGGGACGAAGGCCCGCGTGAGCAGCCGGCCAAGGGGTTCCGGTCGTTCGCTGAAGTTGAAGCGGGACCAAAGGCGCGGTTGCGGTCGGAGACCTTTGCCGACCACTACAGTCAAGCGCGCCAGTTCTACATCAGCCAGCAGCCCGTGGAGCAGGACCACATCGCCTCGGCGCTGACTTTCGAACTGAGCAAGGTGCGTACTCCGGTCATCCGCGAGCGCATCGTGTCCCACCTTCTGAACATCGATGACGGGCTGGCCGGCAAGGTGGCGGATGCGCTGGGCTTGAAAGCGATGCCGAAGCCGGCCGATGCTGCTGTGCCGACGCGCCGGGACCTCGGTGCCTTGGACTCGCTCAGCATTCTCAAGAACGGCCCCGGTCGTTTCGAGGGCCGTAAGCTCGGAATTCTGGTGACCGACGGAACGGACGCCGGCTTGCTGAAGGCGATCGTGCAGGCGCTGACCAAAGCCGGCGCAAGCTTCGAGATCATCGCGCCGAAGGTCGGCGGCGCCACGGCGAGCGACGGCAGCTGGATCGACGCGCAGCAGATGATATCAGGCGGACCTTCGGTGCTTTACGACGCGGTCGCACTGTTGCCGGCAAAGCCGGCAATGGCCGACCTGCTGAAGGAATCGACGGCCCGCGACTTTGTCGCCGATGCCTTCGCGCATTGCAAATTCATCGGCTTCGTCGAGGCGGCAGCGCCGCTGCTGTCGAAGGCAGGCGTGGTCGAGGACGAGGCGGTTGTCCGGCTCGCGTCAGTCAAGGATGTCGCGGGGTTCGTCACCAGGCTCGGCGAACTGCGCTGGTGGGCACGTGAGCCAAAGGTCAAGCTGGGCTAGCCCTGCAATCGGATTTGGCTGTGCTCCCTGCCCACCTGGCACAGCCAAATCCAGCCGCATTTCCTTGGCGATCGAAAGGCTAGGGGCGAGATAGACGCCGACATCGGAGGCTTTACAACGCGAGCCTCTTGCGTGGGTTCGGGTAACCCCTTCCCCTCAGGTGGAAATATCCCCCTGCAATAGCGTTCTGCTATAAATCGATCGATGAAACAGGAAATTGTCGACCGTGCAATTGTCTTGCTTCGGCAATATCGGGAAATCCTGGTCGCAAGTTATGCGCCGGTCGGACCGGACGGAAAGCCGCAGCTCAGGACGCTGAAGCAGAGCACGGATCCGCTGGAGGTGGCCGCATTGGCTGATATCGTCTCGCTCGATGTACTCATCGGCGAAATGTCATCGAGCTAACCAGACCTCTCATTTTCTTTCCTGTTGCGCCGGTCCTGGAATTTCAGGTTCAATTGTCGGCGCTGCGATGGGACGTGGCTCGCGATCGTGCTGGAATTGCTCAGCCCACTGCAGGTCCATCAGCCAAGGTTCGCGCCGGCCGATCCAGAGTTCGTAATCCGGTACAATGTCGCTGGGGGCAAGATCAAGCGTGCCGAGCATGATCTCCGCCTCGTCATCGCGCAACGAGGCGACGCGAGATCCGCAATCGGGGCAAAAGCTTCGGCCTTCAAATGTCCGGAGTTCGCCCGCGCCCTTATAGGCAGATCGCGACCAAACGCCGAAGAAGTTGAACGCGCTACCGCTCGCACGCCGACAATCCTGACAATGGCAAAGGCCAACGCGAAGCGGAGTGCCTTGCACGGAGAAGCGAACCGCACCACAGAGGCAACCACCCGCGCGAATGTCATCTTCGCTCATGTCAGAGTTCGCTTTCATGTCAGAGTTCGCTTTGGAGGATCGCGGTTCTCGTCGGGGTTGGGGACTGGCAGCTCGTCCGGCAGCAAATCGGGGTCAGGTTCACGCACGTCAGGCGTCCAGGTCGGCGCATCCACCGGCGGTTCCTGGTCTGGCTCTGGTCTGGGCGGCATGGCTATTCTCCTGATCTGTAACGGGACGTGGCGTCTTGCGGCTCACTGGTCGCTCCGTCTCCTGGGGTCCGGGTCTGCACGAGAGCCCGCGTCCTTGTCCGCCCCCGCCGTCTTGGGGCTGACCGGTGCTTGACCCGCGTCGATCCCGCTTGGGTTTTTGCGCTCGATTTTGACGCCGGCACTCTCCGGCTCCCTGATGATTGCCTCGCTGGGATCCTTGATCTTGGCCATGCCCGTTATCTCCTTTGCTGGCCAACGACCAGCAGTCAGGAATGTTCCATGGACGGGGAACTCGCAGCGCGTGGAGCGGTTATCGGTCAACACATTGGAGAACCGAAAATGTCTGGCAACGAAAACCATCGCGAAACTGGAGCAACGAAATATCCCGCCAAGACCGGTGCCGACCCGTCGGATGCGTTCTCCCAGGATGCGGCTGGCAACAAGAAGCCCAAGAGCGGGATTGGACTGACGCGGTCCACCGATGAAGTGAACGACAAGACGCATCAGTCAGATGGGCAAGATCCAGCGAGCCGGGGAACGTCGAGCAGCGGAAAGAGGGCTCGGCCATGAACGTCGCCAATCTTCAGCTTGAGGGACGATGATAGCACTCGCCTCGATCAACAATTTGCTGGTCCACAAAGGCCTGCGTTCGATCGACGATATCGACACCGCCCTGCAAAAGGCGGAGGCGTCCGTCAGGGGTGACGAGCGGACCTGTGAAGATATGTCGCCAGCCAATCGCGACGCGATCTGCAGTGCACAAGGTGAAGCGGACATCCCATCATTTTCGGAACTGGCGACAATGGTGGGACAAACGAAAGAGCCTGACAGCGATCAGATGTGATCGCGCCCCTGTAGCGGCGGTCTACATTTCACGGTTTTCGATAATACCGGCTTCGCCATCTATGAGTGATGGACTGTGACGGCATTACTACAGCTTTTTCGATACCGCGCGGTTATGGTGGGGTTGGGTTGGGGCATTTCATGATCAAAGTTTTCTACGCATCCGTTGCTCTTGCGGCTCTTGTCGCGCCAGCAAATGCGCAAGACGTCAACTGGACCGGCTACTATGCCGGTGCCGAAATCGGGGCAGGATTTTCACACCCGGGTTTTGATGGCGGTTCCACCGTAAGCGGTTCGGACTTCAACGAGAGCGCATTTGTCGGTGGTGTTTTTGTCGGTCACGATTGGCAGTCTGGCCAGTTTGTATATGGCGGCGTGGCGAGCTTCGACTTCCTCGGCTTTCATGACCAGACAGCAATAGACCCAATATTCGGCGGCAAGACCAATTCCTATACCTATGATCTGGACTGGGTCGCGTCGGCGCGTGCACGCGCCGGTTTCCTGGCTTCGGACCAGCTGTTGCTCTACGGCACGGCAGGTGTCGCGGTCACCCGTGTTGAAACGTCGGCGGATTTCGCGTTCGGCGGGACCGAAACAGTGAACAAGACGCTTGTTGGTGGCGCATTTGGCGCTGGTGCGGAATATGTCTTCGCACCAAACTGGTCATTCAAGACGGAGTATGTCGAGTACCTTTTTGACAAGGTGGAGGTCTCCAACTCCATTGACTTCAAACCGAGATTCGGAACCTTGAACTTCGGAATTTCATACCGGTTCTAAGTCTGCTTACGGCCATATGACCTGGCTATTTCACGCACGAAGTTTCGCTTCAGGTCGGGTCCCTCGAAAACGGGAAGTTTTGCCACCGCACGTACCCGGTTTTTGAACTCGTCAAGCGTAAGCGCGAAGATCAACTGATCCAGTCGCTCGCCAGTTTTGGAATCGAGCCTGTGCGAGAGCAGTTCGCCTTCCTGGCGCAGCATCCCAAGCCGACATGCGGTCACCGCTGCCTGATTGCGGGCGAGCGGCTCGAACATCAGTTTCTCCA
The DNA here is from genome assembly GCF_024519675.1 of Mesorhizobium sp. Mes31. Classification (NCBI taxonomy): domain Bacteria; kingdom Pseudomonadati; phylum Pseudomonadota; class Alphaproteobacteria; order Hyphomicrobiales; family Phyllobacteriaceae; genus Mesorhizobium; species Mesorhizobium sp. Mes31. Next base: position 79,221 of record NZ_JALJRL010000007.1, read on the forward strand.
TCCCTCGTTCAACGAACATGTGCCAGATCGCGATGCGCGTCGCTTCGAACGAAACCTGAAGCCGTCGATGTGCCGCATCACCGACTATCAGGTGTAGCGATCCAATGCGGTGGCGAGGATCAATTTCCGTCATGATCAAGCCGATCGGCTCGTCGTCATCGAGAGTGCGGATCGCCAGCAAGTTGCGCCGCACGTTGTCGAAACTTCCGACATAGGCGCGAAACGATTCGAGGCCCAGCGGTGCAGCAGGCATGTTCAATCCCGCAGCGACGGCAGGATCGGCTAGCCAGCGTGCGAAGCGCTCATTGACTTCGCCTGGCCGCAAGGTGCGAATTCGACAGCTTTCTCCGGATCGCTCGACAAGGATCGGCTTCTGAGTTGGGGCTGCCGGTGGAAAATTCAGGCGTTGGCCGGCCTGAGGCATTTTGGGCATGTGCGGACTCACTCCGAACTCAAACTTGCACCGGTTGCAAAATCTCATGACTGGTGGGCGCGACGGCCGCCAGGCGAGAGCCTACATTTCGTTCGATGGGGGCGTCAGAATATCCAGCCGGATTATTATCTCCATTGCATCCTCAGCCGCCAGTGAAAAGGGTGACGCACTTGGCGGGTATGCCGCTGATCGGCGTAAGCGGAAGCCATGTCCGGCGCGCATCGCTTCCCTTCCGGTTTTTCGCTATTTCGATATGTTCCGTGGCCCGTCCCGCAACTGGTCGAGCCAGCCGAAGACCGTGCCGGGCGCCCGGCTTCCCTTGCCCAAAAGCGCGGACAGCTCGGCTTCCGCGCGCTCGCGGATGGTTTCCTCCTGTTCGGGCAGGGGCGGAAGGATATGAGCGTAATAGGTCTTGTCGAGCAGGCGATGCAGCAGCCGCTCGCCGGGGAACGGCTCATTGTTGTTGAGCGCGCGCGCCCCCTTCAGCAGGTTGCGGATGTCATATTGCGTGGGGCTGATATCGGCGACCTGCTTGGGCAGACCCAGCAGCGTATAGACACCGATGCGCGCCGTGCGCACCGAACATTCCATCGTAAAAATGATGTCGTTGCTGGTTTCCACGAATTGCCCCAGCAGGGCCAAGTTCGTGCAGCCCTCGGGCACGACGCGAGGACGGTCACCCGCCGCGCGCGGCATGAACTGTGCGGTGATATAGGGCATCAGCGCCAGGCGAACCTTGGTATTGGCCGCAATCTCGTCCAGCTGGTCGACGATGCCCAGATGATAGCAGAGCTCCGCCAGGATTTCCCGGCCGGTGCAATCAGGCATCGGCTTTTTGACGTAGTTGCCGTCCTTGTCCATCAGCAGTGCATAGACCCATAGCACCAGCACATCGTCGGGCTGGGTCGGGAAATGGGGCTGACGGTTGCAGGTGAAGCTCAGCACCCAGTTCGAGTCGGTGAATGTGATAATTCCGCCCGTGACGGTCCTGCCCTAATAAGGATCGTTGACCGACAGTTCCTTCAGCTTGTCGACGAAGGGTGAAGGCTTGCAGGTCAGCGTCGCCGATTCCCACATCGAGCCCCTGACATTGCCGTAGAACTTCTCCGGCTTGCCAAAGACCGGTGATTTCCGCGCCAGGTTCTTCCACAGCGTCCAGTCGCTGTCTTCGCCCGGCTCAGTGTTGCCCCGTGCAAGAACCGGGGCGATGTCCATGTCGCCGTAAGCCGTTCCCTCGGTCATCGAGCCAGTGAGGGCGAAGACCACATCTTTCGGACCGATGGCGATGCTCTCGTCCTTGCCGCCTAGCTTGCAGCGGATCGCGATCACGGTGCGGCCACCGGCTCCTTCGACCATGTCGAGGTCATAGGCCCGGGTGTCGAACTGCAGCTTGACGCCTTTCTCTTTTAGAAGGCGGGTCAGCGGCACGACAAAGCTGTCATACTGATTATATTTCGGGAACACCAAGGCCGACATGTCATTCAGACCGTCGATCGCGTCGAAGAAGCGATGCATGTAGAGCTTCACTTCCAGCAGGCTTTGCCAGTTCTCGAAGGCGAACATCGACCGCCAGAGATACCAGAAGTTCGTTTCGAGGAAGCTCTCGCTGAAATATTGCTCAATCGTGATATCGTCGAGATCTTCCTTGCGCTTGAGCAGCAGCTTGACGATCTCCCACTGGTGGGATTTGCTCAGGCCCAGCGTCGAAAAATCGCGGATCTGGCCCTGCTTGTGCATGAGCCTGGCCTTCGACCAGTTCGAATCATTGTCATTCACCAGCCGATATTCGTCCAGGACGCTATAGCCTTCAGGCAGTTCCAGCGCCGGCACGTCCTGGAAAACGTCCCAGAAATTGTCGTAGTTGAAGTTCATCTCGCGGCCGCCGCGGATGATGTAGCCGTCTTCTGCATTGCCGGCGCCATCGAGCGAGCCGCCGGCGACGTTCATCGTGTCGAGGATGGTGATGTCCTCACCCTTCATGCCGCCGTCACGGATCATGTAAAAGGCGGCGGCCAGCCCAGCGATGCCGCTGCCGATAATCCAGGCCTTGCGCCCTTCGACTGGCTCGACCGGAACGGCACGATTGCGCATGTAGGGCCCCACCATGTCAGGCGGCGGAAGCGTGTCGTTCGGGCCTTTGCGCCAGAAGCCTTCGCCTACATTGGCTTCGATCAGGGGCTTGCCGGAAGCCGGACTAGTCGGGCTGGAGGCTTCTTCGGCCATGGTCTTCCCTTCCGTTGATTGACACCGGGAGGTGCGATCGGAAATTCATGGAAGAGGTTATCGTGTGATATTCAGATGATAATTGATATCGATCAACGGACCCGAAAGCAGCTTCAGGCTTGATGGCTCAAAGTGGACCGGAGCCAACTCCCTTCTGGTGGCGGAGCGACCACAAACACAGCTTGGAACCTCCCGCCTCGCAACGCGTTTCCTGGCGTCCCGTTCGTGGACCAGCCCGGACATTTCTCCAGGCGCTGTGATAATCAGGAGCCCGCTTCATGCACGACAAGCTGTTTCATTCACCGGTCGCACTGACCGTCGGCCTCGGCTTCAAGCGCGAGATCGCCTCGCTGGCCGAAATGCACGATTTCCTGACCGAGTGGACGACCTCCCGCCGCGGTCCGCTCTACCGCAACGCGGTGCAGGCATGTGACCTCGCCATTCCGGGATATGTCACCATCGAGCAGGCGCGCCATGCGCTGGTCGAATTTGCGCAGGCGGCCGGCATCCTCTGGCCGGATATCGAGCCGGTGGTCGGCGCCCGCGCCGTTGCCCGCGGCTATGGCGGCTACGCCGCATGAGGAGTGATACCGCTTCCTGTCGTGGTGGCTAACTCAGCCGCCACGGAAAACCCGGCTTGGCCTTGCCGGGCCGGGATTTCACCTCGAGACCCACAAATAGCCCGCAGCCCCCTGGTCAGGTCGATGAAGTTGGCCGTGCGCCTTGCGCGACAATCACCCCGCGCCGTCGCCCCGGCTCGCGGGCCGTGGACGCGGGCTCGTCCGCCTGTTGCGCGGCAAGGCGCAGCGCTTTCAGCCTGGCCGTCTTTTCTTCACGGGCCGCCCGCTCGGCGGCGATCACGATCTGCGATTCACGCTTGGCGCGTTCGTCGCGCTCTGTGTCGACTTTCGCACGTTTCATTTGCCGCTGCCCCTTTCGACCCGGATATCGAAATCAATGCTCCTGCCGCGCTCGACGGCAAGCTCAGCCACGAGGGTCACCAATTCCTGGTCGGAGAGGGCGCAGTCCGGCATCGCCGATTTCAGCGCCTGCAACGCACGCTTCGTCGATATCGGCGTCGCCAGCGTTCTTCTGCTGTCGACATATTGGGCCGCGATCTGCCGGTACGTCATTTTCGGGAACATCGTCATCTCAATGCACCTCCTGCCTCGGAATGGTGCGGCAGCGCGGCAGCGTTGGCGATTACAAATGATGGCTGGCTGAATTTCGTCCCGACCTGGGCTGAGCAATTCTCAGTCGCACCATCGCGTGGAGATGACCAGCGATGCCACGAGGACGCGATTTCCGCTCTCGTCCCGCACTTCGAGGGTAATGGAGGCGCCGTCGCCGTCGAGCATCTCGTCGCGGATGATGTCAGGCAAGATGCGGACCGCCTCGCGCCGCAGCCGCTCGGGCGTATCGAACAGCTGTCCTTCTTCGTCGACCGTGAGGCCGTCGCAGCTGTACAAATCCATGAAATATCTTGGCATCTACTCACTGGACCCGAGCGTGATGGAACGTTGAGTGGCTCAACCTTCAATCTGCAAACCAGGTTGTTGTTCCATCAGCAGTGGCATTGGCCAGCGAACAAGCGCACTCTAACAAATGTTAATGCCCGTCATCGGCCGAAGGCCTAGTGCACCCGAAGCCGCTCCTGGCTTGCGACAGAACACTTGGCGATCGGCTCTCAGGTCTTTTCGCTGGAGATTGCGGTGCTTGAACCCCTGTATCTGAACCTCGGTCAGCACGACGCCCTTTCCGATGCCGAAAAAGCGCTGCTGGCCGGCGCGATGACGTTCGAGAGGCATTTTGCCATCGGGCAGGATATCGTCGCTTCCGGATCGCGGCCGACCTACTCGACGCTGATCCTCGACGGGCTGGCGGCACGCTACAAGGTACTCGAAAATGGCGGCCGGCAGTTCACCTCATTGCAGGTGCCGGGCGACTTCGTCGACCTCCACGCCTTCCTGCTGAAGACCATGGATCACGGCATCGTCGCGTTGTCGCCCTGTCACGTCATCTTCGCAGAACACAGCAGGCTTCGCGCTATCACGGAGGAAGCGCCACACCTCACCAGGCTCTTGTGGCTGGACACGCTGGTCGATGGCGCCATCCATCGCGAATGGATCGTCGCGATGGGACGACGCTCCAAGACATCGCATCTTGCCCATCTCGTCTGCGAGCTGTTCGTGCGGCTGCAGGTGGTCGAACGTACAAATGGCATGAGTTTCCATCTGCCGTTGTCGCAAGCGGAACTGGCCGACGTACTCGGTCTCTCGGTCGTGCATATGAACCGTGTCATCGGCGCGTTGCGCAAGGTCGGCGTGGTCAGCTGGGCAAACCATACGGTGACCATCCTCGACTGGCATCGGCTGCAGGAAATCGCCGAGTTCGATCCGACCTATCTCAGCATGATGCGTGAGCCGCGCTAAGGTGCATCGCAATACAGGTGATGCCGGTCTGCAAACGCCGGGTTTCCGCGCTTCCAGTGCTTCGCGGACTTCCTGTCCGCTCCGCTCCGGTTCCCGAAACCCGGCATTTTCGGCTCGGTCCGATCTGAATCTCAACACACCTCAGATCATTGCAGACGCGGCGACCGATCCTTGCGGATCTATGCGGCCTCGGCCGCGACGTTCACGGCCGACTCCGCGATCTGCGTCAGGGCTTCGTCCGTGGCCTTCTCTTCCTTCAGTGTCGCTTCGAGGAGTGTCACCGCCTCGTTGAGGCCGAGTTCGCCGGCCCAGGTGCTTAGCGTGCCATAGCGCGAGATCTCATAGTGCTCGACCGCTTGCGCGGCAGCCAGCAGCCCGGCGTCGAGGGCGGGGGAACCCTTGTACTCCTCCATGATCTCGGCGCCTTCCTCGGTGATGCCCATGATGGCGGCGCAGGTCTTGCCCGTGGGCTTCTTGCCGATGACGCCGAAGACCTTCTCCAGCCTCGCGACATGTCCCTCGGTTTCGGTGCGGTGCTTTTCGAAGGCGGCTTTCAGGTCGGCGCTTTGTGCCGCCTTGGCCATCTTGGGCAAAGTCGCCAGTATCTTCTTTTCGGCGAAATAGATGTCTTTCAGCGTGTCGTGAAACAGGTCGTCGAGCATTTTCTGTTTTGCCATTGTCATCTCCTTTGGTGGGGCCCTCAGGTCGACAATCTCGCATTGGAGGATTTGTTCCGCTGCTTCTCCAAAGTGGGTTGCGCCTCGCGAAACGGCTGCCCCTTGCCAAGGGGTCTTCCATAGGCGTTGCCCATCCTGCCAGCGGTAGGACGAGCGAGTTTCAGTTCCCAGTCTAGAGATCCAAGGTGGCTCGCGGACTTCCGTGTGAACTCCTTGGGTTTGATTTACGGTCGAGCCTCGCGGCTAACCCGGAAATGCTGGCGATCAAGGGCCAAGGCCAAAAAACGCGCCACGATTTCGACTAACGTGGAGGGTGCCGATGGACGTTCATCGGGGTCGAACAAGAGCCCAATGGCAGCACCCGGCCCCCCTGCTGTTGTTGCTACAGGCCAAAAGTCAAAGCGTGAGGCCAACGCCGGGTAGACTCCGGCGCTCACGACAAGCCCCGTCGTCAACGCTGATCGCGCCACCTCGATTTCGGCCTCCTGCGGCTCTACGTCACCGACCCTTTCAATGGAAACCACGTTGCCATCCAATACGACAATGACGACGACAGGAGCCTGGAAGAGCGCGGCAAGAGCTTGGGAAGTGATTGAGACGATCGCCTTCGCATTGTCGGCTGCCGCCACGTCGCGGCTGTAGCCTTGTAGCACTGTCGCTTGTCGCCTCAGAAGTGCCGTTTCGGTAGCCCTGCGCTGGGAGGTAAAGGCCACGCCGCTCACGATAAGTCCGACGACAAAAAGCAGTCCGATCGCCCAGACGTTTGCCGGGTCGTCGACGATCAGCGTGTAGCGAGGCTCGGTCAGGAAGAAATTGTAGGCGAGAGCACCAAGTATCGCCGAACAGAGCGAGGGACCCAGGCCTAAGCTAACGGCCGCTATGATCACCGGCACCACAAATACGAGGGAGAGGTTCGGGATCGCCACCCTGCTGTCGATACCGACAGCCACGGTCGCCGCGGCGGCGGTCATCGCAACAGAGGCAAGGTAGCGGACTACTGAGGGGGCTTCCGATAGCGCCAAGCCCAAATCCGGATCGGCATCCGGCAATGTGATGTCCCCTCGCAGCTTCGATCTGGCATCGGCCATTTGTTCAACTCCCGCCGTCCTCTGATCGGTAGATCAATCCTGGCTCGACAATCATTCCCCTGGAGAAAGCGACTCGACATCGTACCCGCCATCTCCAAGGCGCGGTGCAAGACCGACGTACTGATAATGGTCGCCGAAAGTGTCTATGACGGTGGAAAAAATTGGCCGGTCAGCAAGGTAGCCGACGACTTGGCTTTGCCGCTCGGCGACGGGTGCAACGATCCTGATTATATGGAACTCGGTCGGAACGCTTTTCGCACCGAGACGCATCGGCTTATTCCTCATTGAAGGAACGCAATTAAAGGAACGCAATTAAAGGAACGCAGTGAGGCAGTATGCTCGCGTGAGTTCGATAAATCCACCCGCATAAATGGGGCGTTGATAGCTGGGATAGCTTTGCCATCCATTTCAGGTCGCATTGTTAGCGAGGACGCTCGCCTTCACGCACGCCAACAGAAAGCGTGGGGCGACACCCTTAAACGCAAAGAGGTACAGCGACATTGCGCTCCAGTGGCGCAGCTTGCCTCAACACTTCGCGAAAGCGCAACGCTTCGAGGCAGATCAACCAAGAGTGGTTACTTTGTAAATCAGCAGGGCCACGACCGTGGATATCGTCACCACGATGCCGGTTTTATCGAGATGCAGAAAATGAAGAGTAGCAACGGCGAGCGCCGCAACTGCAGCGACGAGAGCCCCGATCACAAATGGGCCAACCTGTGCGTCGGTAAGGCGATCGCCGACGGTATAATGAAGACGAAGCACCTCGCCGAGTGAGCGGATTACGATAACGAGCAGGAGCCCGACAGAAATTTGGGTCATTCGTCGAATGGATGGCATGGTCAAAAATCACCACGGCGCCAAGAGGATCAAAAGAAGATTCCGATTGCTGCATCAAGCCTCAAAGGTGAAGGTCCTCATGCTTATTCTGAGAGATAAGTTCGAGGATCTGGCTCCTGACCAGGTCGCGTGATTCCGACCGGACGAACGGCATCAGGAGTTCAACCGTTTCTCCCAGTTTCTCAGGATCGTCCGCATGAGGATCTGTCAGGTAGTGACCGTGAGCGTAGATGTTGTCCGATAGTTTTTTGTTCAGGTCAGAGAAAAATCCCATCGCCGTATTCTCCAAATCAGCCCATTGTTTCGTCCGTCCATAATTTAAGATCGATATCGACCAGGTACTAGGCCAACGTCCGTCGCATTTTAGTCGCCGCCATGTACTGCACTTTGAAGAAGTTTCGATGTTCTGTGAGTTTGAAGCGGTCGCAGATCCGGCCGAGGGCTGTGGAGATGGCTTCGATGCTTCACGCGGCCGCTGTACTCAAGCCCACCTTGAGCTTTGAATTAACAGTCTCGGCTGGGCGAATGGGCGGGAGCAGCTTTGCGCCACCAAGCCGGCATCGCTGCTTATCCAGTCGAGTCAGGCATGTTGCTGCGGCTCGGGAGCTTTTGTCCAGTGGCGGCAGCCATCCGGGCTTGCGTCATGTTGGCTACCGCTAAGTCCATGCGCGGTTTCGATTAAACGGGGCCCCGCAGAGCGCTGAATTTCACGCTGATGGATGCAGGTCGAGATAGCGAAAATCTTTATAAAATTCCTATTTCTTTCCGCCCCGCGCCGTCTCGAATCTTTATGGCGTTTTGATGCATATCATACCGGGAAGGCGCATATCTCGATCACCTTGTCATAGGTGACGGGACGCTTTCGTATGATTTCGACCCTGCCGACCGCGGGCGCAAATCACAAACGAAAATAAGGAACATGCACGATGGACATCGTTGTTCTTGGGATAGGGGTTTTGTTTTTCGCCCTTTCCTTCGCCTACATCAAAGCCTGCGACATCCTTTAACGCGAGGATCGAAAAAATGTTCGTCGACTATATTCTCGGTGGCGGCGTGACGCTGTTCTTGCTCGTCTACCTGACATACGCCCTCGTTCGCCCAGAACGCTTCTGACTGCAACTGGCGCAAGGCACGGAAAGCTACAACCATGACTCTCAACGGATGGCTACAGATCCTCGTCTACTGCGGGATCGTCGTTTTGCTGGTGAAGCCGCTTGGCGGCTACATGTATCGCGTTTTCAACGGCGATCGCACATTTCTCTCGCCGGTCCTCGGGCCCCTCGAACGCGGGCTTTATCGCATTTCGGGAACCAGCGAGCGCGAAGAGCAGCACTGGACCACTTACGCGGCAGGCATCATGTTCTTCAGCCTCGCCAGCTTCCTGGTGCTTTACTTCCTGCAGCGGCTGCAGGGCGTGCTGCCCTATAATCCGGCCGGCATGACCGCTGTCGAGCCGAACCTCGCCTTCAACACCGCTGTCAGCTTTCCGACCAACACCAACTGGCAGAACTATGGCGGCGAAAGCTCGATGTCCTACCTCGTGCAGATGGCGGGCCTCACCGTGCAGAACTTCATGTCGGCGGCCGTCGGCATCGCCATCGCGGTCGCGCTGATCCGTGGCTTTGCCCGCGCGTCGGTCAAGTCGATCGGCAATTTCTGGGTCGACATGACCCGCTGCACGCTCTACATCCTCCTGCCGCTCTGCATCGTGCTCACCCTTGTCTATGTCTGGCTCGGCGTGCCGCAGACGCTTGGGCCCTATGTCGACGCCACGACGCTTGAGGGCGCGAAGCAGACGATCGCGGTCGGCCCCGTCGCCTCGCAGCTCGCCATCAAGATGCTCGGCACCAATGGCGGCGGCTTCTTCAACGCCAATTCCGCGCATCCTTTCGAAAATCCCGACGCGATCTCCAATTTCATCCAGATGGTCACGATCTTCGCGCTCGGTGCCGCCTTGACCAATGTCTTCGGCCGCATGGTCGGCAACCAGCGCCAGGGCTGGGCGATCCTGGCCACGATGGGTGTCCTGTTCATCGCCGGCGTCGCCGTCTGCTACTGGGCGGAAGCCGCCGGCAATCCACTGGTGCATGCGCTTGGCATCGACGGCGGCAACATGGAAGGCAAGGAGAGCCGCTTCGGCATTGCCATGTCGGCGCTGTTCGCGGTGATCACAACGTCCGCCTCCTGCGGCGCCGTCAATGCCATGCATGACAGCTTCACCGCGCTCGGCGGCTTGATCCCGATCATCAACATGCAGCTCGGCGAGGTCATCGTCGGCGGCGTCGGCGCCGGCTTCTACGGTATCCTGATGTTCATCGTGGTTGCCGTCTTCGTCGCCGGCCTGATGGTTGGCCGCACGCCCGAATATCTCGGCAAGAAGATCGAGGCCAAGGAGGTCAAGATGGCGATGCTCGCCATCCTGTGCCTGCCGCTGGCGATGCTCACCTTCACGGCCATTGCGGCGGTTCTGCCAAGCGCCGTGGCATCGATCGCCAACAGCGGGCCGCACGGCTTCTCCGAGATACTCTACGCCTACACCTCGGCGGCGGCGAACAACGGCTCGGCCTTTGGCGGCCTCAGCGGCAACACGCCCTGGTACAACATAACGCTCGGTATCACCATGCTGATGGGCCGGTTCCTGGTCATCATTCCGGCCTTGGCGATCGCAGGCTCGCTGGTGGCGAAGAAGACAGTTCCGGCCTCGGCCGGCACCTTTCCGACCGACGGCCCGCTGTTCGTCGGGCTGCTGGCCGGCGTCATCCTGATCGTCGTCGGCCTCACCTTCTTCCCGGCCCTGGCGATCGGACCGATCGTCGAACACCTGGCCATGATCCATGGGCAGACCTTCTGATACCGCCCCGTCCTGGGTCAAAATCATGCCCTGGTTCAACATCATGCGACGCAACGTTGAGCGTCGGAACGACAGGGAGGGGGAGACAATCCCCCCTCCTTTCCCGACCGTGTCCACATTCCTCGGCATTGCGGCCGTCATGATCGTGATTTGGCTGCTGGCCTACGGGCCGCCGCACTTCTTTTCGGCATCCGATCGATCGGTGCCTGCCAACAACATCGATACTGGAGCCACCAAATGAGCCAGTCCAAATCCGCGAGCATCATGGATGCTAGCATCCTGCTCCCCGCCATCAGCGGGGCCTTCAGGAAACTGAACCCACGCACGCTGGCCAGGAACCCGGTGATGTTCGTCGTCGCCGTCGTCTCGGCGCTGACCACTGTCCTGTTCGTCAGGGATCTCGTCACCGGCGGCGGCGATTTCAGCTTCACGCTTCAGATCATCATCTGGCTGTGGTTCACCGTGCTGTTCGCCAATTTCGCCGAAGCGGTCGCCGAAGGCCGCGGCAAGGCGCAGGCCGACTCGTTGCGCAAGGCGCGCACCGAGACCCAAGCCAAGCTGCTGGCCGGCGAGGACCGCGCCAAGTTCAAGCTCGTGCCCGGCACCAGCCTGAAGGTCGGTGACGTCGTCCTTGTCGAAGCCGGAGACATCATCCCGTCGGACGGCGAAGTGGTCGAAGGCGTCGCCTCGGTCAACGAAGCCGCGATCACCGGTGAATCGGCACCCGTCATCCGTGAATCCGGTGGCGACCGCTCGGCGGTCACCGGCGGCACCCAGGTGCTGTCCGACTGGATCCGCGTGCGCATCACGGCGGCTTCCGGCCACACCTTCCTCGACCGCATGATCTCGCTGGTCGAGGGTGCGGAGCGCCAGAAGACGCCGAACGAGATCGCGCTCAATATCCTGCTGGTCGGCATGACGCTGATCTTCGTGCTGGCCACCGCGACGATCCCGAGCTTTGCCTCCTATTCGGGCGGCTACATCTCGGTGACCGTGCTGGTCGCCCTGTTCGTGACCCTGATCCCGACCACCATCGGCGCGCTGCTGTCGGCCATCGGCATCGCCGGCATGGACCGGCTGGTGCGCTTCAACGTGCTGGCCATGTCGGGCCGTGCCGTCGAGGCGGCGGGCGACGTCGACACGCTGCTGCTCGACAAGACCGGCACGATCACGCTCGGCAACCGCCAGGCGACCGACTTCCGCCCGGTCAAGGGCGTCACCGAGCAGGAACTGGCCGACGCGGCCCAGCTTGCCTCGCTCGCCGACGAAACGCCGGAGGGCCGCTCGATCGTCGTCCTGGCCAAGGAAAAATACGCCATCCGCGCCCGCGACATGGCAACGCTGCATGCCAGTTTCGTGCCCTTCACCGCGCAGACCCGCATGAGCGGCGTCGACATCGATGGCTCGTCGGTCCGCAAGGGCGCCGTCGACGCGGTGCTCGCACACGTCAACCAGTCGGCGGCCGCCTCTCATGGCACGCGCCCAAGCAGCGATGCCGTCCGCGACCTGCAGGCGGTCGCCGACGAGATCGCCAAGTCCGGCGGCACGCCGTTGGCGGTCGAGCGCGACGGCCGCTTGCTTGGCGTCGTCCATCTCAAGGATATCGTCAAGGGCGGCATCAGCGAACGCTTCACCGAACTGCGCCGCATGGGCATCCGCACGGTGATGATCACCGGCGACAATCCGTTGACAGCGGCGGCGATCGCCGCGGAAGCCGGCGTCGACGACTTCCTGGCCCAGGCAACGCCCGAGGACAAGCTGAAGCTCATCCGCGACGAACAGGCCAAGGGCAAGCTGGTCGCCATGTGCGGCGACGGCACCAACGATGCACCGGCCCTCGCCCAGGCCGATGTCGGCGTCGCCATGAACACCGGCACGGTCGCCGCGCGCGAGGCCGGCAACATGATCGATCTCGACAGCGATCCGACCAAGCTCATCGAGATCGTCGAGATCGGCAAGGCGCTGCTGATGACGCGCGGCTCGCTGACGACCTTCTCGATCGCCAATGACGTTGCCAAGTACTTTGCCATCATCCCGGCGATGTTCGCCGTCTTCTACGTCGCGCCGGGACAGACGACCGGCCCGCTGCAGGCGCTCAACATCATGCATCTGGCAACGCCGCAGAGCGCAATCCTCTCGGCCATCATCTTCAACGCACTGATCATCATCGCGCTGATCCCGCTGTCGCTGAGGGGCGTCAAATATCGCGCAATCGGCGCCGGCGCGCTGCTCCGCCGCAACCTGCTCGTCTACGGCCTCGGCGGCATCATCGTCCCCTTCGTCGGCATCAAGGCGATCGACATGATCGTCACCGCCCTCGGCCTCGCTTAAGGAACACGTCCATGCTCACCCAGATAAGACCAGCGATCATCATGATCGTCTTCTTCACGGTCCTGACCGGCCTGATCTATCCGATCGGCATGACCGGTATCGCCCAGGCGCTGTTCCCGCGTCAGGCCAATGGCAGCCTGATCGAAAAGGACGGCAAGGTCATCGGCTCCGAACTGATCGGCCAGGGTTTTGCCAGCGACAAGTATTTCCATGGCCGCCCCTCGGCCGCCGGTGACGGCTACAACGCCGCCGCCTCCAGCGGTTCGAACCTCGGTCCGACCAATCCCAAGCTGATCGACCGCATCAAGGGCGACGCCGAAAAGCTGAAGGCGGAGAATCCGAACCAGCCGGTTCCGATGGACCTCGTCACCACCTCCGGCAGCGGCCTCGATCCGCATATCAGCCCCGAAGCGGCCTACTTCCAGGTCGCTCGTGTCGCCAAGGCCAGGGGTATCGACGAAGCCAAGATCAAGGCGCTTGTGGATGGCCAGGTCGAGAGCAGGGAGCTTGGCTTCATGGGAGAGCCTGTGGTCAATGTGCTAGCGCTCAACCTGGCGCTGGACGCCGCGAAATAGTGGATGGTGGGGGCCGGGGATCGACAGTATCCCCGGCGCCATCCATGATCGGTTCCGATGGCGGACGACAGAAGCAACGAAAACAGACCTTCCCCGGACGCGCTGCTCGAGCATGCCGAACGCGAGGGGCGCGGCCGTCTGCGGATATTCCTCGGTGCCGCGCCCGGCGTCGGCAAGACCTACGAGATGCTGATGGCGGGTCGCGCCAGGCTGGCCGACGGCGTGGACGTGGTCATCGGCGTCGTCGAGACGCATGGCCGCAAGGAAACGCTGGCCCTGGTCGAAGGCTATGAAGTCATCCCGCGCCAGAAAGTCGATTACAAGGGGCGCATCCTCGACGAGATGGATATCGACGCTATCATCGCCCGGCGGCCAGCGCTGGTTCTCGTCGACGAACTCGCCCACACCAACGCGCCCGGCAGCCGTCATCCCAAGCGCTATCTCGACGTCCAGGAAATCCTGACGCATGGCATCGACGTCTATACGACGCTCAACATCCAGCATGTCGAAAGCCTCAATGACGTCGTCGCGCAGATCACCAAGGTCAGGGTCCGCGAGACGGTCCCCGACTCCATCATCGACCAGGCCGATGATATCGAGATCATCGACCTCACCCCCGACGACCTGATCAAGCGGCTTAGGGAAGGCAAAGTCTATTTTCCAAACACCGCGCAACGCGCGATCGAGAACTATTTCTCGCCGGGCAACCTGACGGCGCTGAGGGAACTGGCGCTGCGCCGCACCGCGCAGCGCGTCGACGACCAGTTGCTGATCCATATGCAGGCCCACGCCATTCCCGGGCCGTGGGCAGCGGGAGAAAGGGTGCTGGTCTGCGTAGACTCGCGGCCGGGCGGTGCGGCCCGCATCCGCTATGCGCGCAGGCTGGCCGACCGGCTGCGTGCCCCCTGGACGGCGCTGCATGTCGATGGCCCTCGCTCGGCCAGCATGCCCGAGGAGGACAAGGACCGGCTCGCGACCAACCTGCGCCTTGCCGAACAGCTCGGCGCCGAGGTGACGACCATCCCGGGCCAGAACATCGCGCAGGATATCGTTCGCCATGCGACGGCGAACAACTTCACCCATATCGTGATCGGCAGGCCGACCCGGTCGCGCTGGCGGGAATTGATCGAGGGCTCGCTGACCTATGATCTCATCCGCAATGCCGGCGACATCAGCGTCCATGTCATTTCGGGAACGGAGCGGAACACCGAGGCGTCCTCGAGGAGGGTCAACGCGGCGGCCGAACAAAGCCAGTTCCAGATCAGGCCATACCTGCTTGCCACGGCCTGTATCCTGGGCTCGCTCGCCGTCAGCGCGGTTCTCGACCAGTTTCTAGACGTTCGCAATCTCGCGATCATCTTTCTGCTGGGGGTGCTGACATCTGCGGTAACCTGCGGGCTCTGGCCGGCGCTGTACGCCTGCCTGGTCAGCGCCCTTGCATTCAACTTCTTTTTCCTCGAACCGCGCTACACGCTGACGATCCGGGACCCGGAGAGCATCGTCGCGCTCGGCGTCTTCCTGGTTGTTGCGGTCATCGCCAGCAATCTGACGGCACGCGTGCAGCGTCAGGCGGTCGCCGCCCGCTCACGGGCGCGGGCCACGGAGGACATCTATCTCTTTTCAAAGAAGCTCGCCGGTGCCGGCACGCTCGACGACGTTCTCTGGGCCACCGCCTTCCAGATCGCATCGATGCTGAAATTGCGCGTGGTGCTGCTGCTGCCGGAAGACGGAACGATCACGGTCAAGGCCGGCTATCCGCCCGACGACACGCTGGCGGAGGCCGACATCGCCGCCGCCCGCTGGGCCTGGGAGCACAACCGTGCCGCGGGACGTGGTGCCGATACGCTTCCCGGCGCCAAGCGCCTCTATCTGCCCTTGCGGACGGGGCGCACCGCAATCGGCGTCGTCGGCCTCGACAACGACAAGCAGGGCCCACTGCTGACGCCCGAGCAACAGCGCCTGCTCGACGCGCTGGCCGATCAGGCAGCGGTCGCCATCGAGCGCATCCAGCTCGTCGCCGACGTCGATCGCGCCAAGCTCGCCGCCGAGGCGGACAGGCTGCGCTCGGCGCTTCTCACCTCGATCTCACATGATCTGAAGACGCCGCTCGCCGCCATCATGGGTGCTGCCGGCACACTGCGGGAATTCGCGCCGGCACTGCCCGAACAGGACCGGGCGGAGCTGCTGACGACCGTGCTCGACGAATCCGAGCGATTGAACCGCTTCATCGCCAATCTGCTCGACATGACCAAGATCGAATCCGGCGCGATGGAGCCGAACTACGCCTTCCACTATGTCGGCGACATGGTCGGCTCGGCGTTGCAGAGAGCCAGGAAAATCATCGGCGAGCACAAGATCGAGACGGACATCCCCTCGGATCTGCCGATGTTGAAGGTCGACCCCGTCCTGTTCGAGCAGGCGTTGTTCAATCTCCTCGACAATGCGGCAAAATACGCGCCGGCCGGATCGACGATCCGTGTGCAGGGCTGGACCGACAATGGTTCCGTCATCTTGCAGCTCATGGATGAAGGGCCGGGCATTCCTCCCGGCGATCTGGAGCGGATTTTCGATACATTCTACCGGGTGCGCAAGCGCGACCAGGTCCGCGCCGGCACCGGGCTTGGGCTGTCGATCTGCCGTGGCTTCATCGAGGCGATGGGCGGCACGATCTCGGCGGCGAACCGCACCGACCATTCGGGCGCGGTTTTCACCATCAGGATGCCGAAGCCGGCGAACCCGCCCGATCTCGATGCCCGCATTGCGGGCGACCACGATGTTGGTGACTTTGCATGACAAATTCGAACGTCAGGATACTGGTTGTCGATGACGAACCGCCGATCCGCAAGCTGCTTCGGGTCGGCCTCGGCAGCCAGGGCTATGCGATCAGCGAGGCGCCGAACGCCAAAGTCGCGATCGAATTGATGGAGGCGGAGAAGCCCGATCTCGTCCTCCTCGACCTTGGCCTGCCCGGCATGGGCGGTCATGAGCTGTTGCGCAAATGGCGCGACGACGGCCTCGATATACCGGTGGTCATTCTCTCCAGCCGCACCGACGAGGCCGGCATCGTCAACGCGCTGGAACTCGGCGCCGACGACTACGTCACCAAGCCTTTCGGCATGAACGAGCTGATTGCTCGCATCGGCGTGGCGCTGCGGCACAAGTTCCAACAACAGGGCGAGAAGCCGGTGTTCCACACCGGCGACCTGTCCGTCGATCTGGTCAAGCGCATCGTCAAGGTCGAAGGCAAGGACGTCAAGCTGTCGCCAAAGGAATACGACATCCTGCGCATCCTGGTGCAGCACGCCGGAAAGGTGCTGACCCACCATTTCCTGTTGAAGCAGGTCTGGGGCGATACGACCGACGTGCAGTATCTCAGGGTCTATGTCCGGCAGTTGCGGCAGAAGATCGAAAAGACCCCCGACCAACCGCGCTATATCACCACCGAGACCGGTGTCGGCTACCGCTTGCGCGAGGTCGAATGAGCGAGAGTCCATTCGACCTCTAGGGGACCCTGTCCTAACCGACAGCCTCCTGCAGCCGGTTTGCCGTCGTCGATGTCCGCAAGGCCGCCAGGCAGCCGACAATGCCGAGCGGCACGAAAGCGAGGAACAGCCAGGTCGCGACATTCGCCGCCGCGTCATGGTTCAACCCTTCTGAAAAGCCGCTGGCATTGGCGACGATCCCGGCCAGTGCGGCACCCACGGCATAGCCGATGCGCTGCATGGTTGGCACCGCCGCGGAGGCGATGGTCTGTTCGTCGTGGCGCGCGGACGCCACGATGACACGCGTGAGGAAGGGCCAGGCGATGCCGAAGCCGCCGCCTTGCAACAAGGCGCACATCAGGATCAGAGGAATGGACCCCGCCGGTATCGTATAGGCGAAACCGGCGATGCCGGACGCGATCATCACCGCGCCGCCGACGATGATCAGCCGTTCGCGCCGCGGCGGCGCATTGGCGACGAGGATCGACAGGATCGACCAGGCGATCGATTCGGCGGCGATGATGTAGCCGGTGGTCAGCAGCGAAATGTCATGCAGGCTGGTCAGCAGCAGCGGTCCGTAGACGCCGAAAGAGCAGGTCGCCACCGAAAAGGCGGCGACCATGGTCATGCCGGCACCGACCGGCGTGCGCCACGAGAACAGCCTCGCCGGGAACAGCCGAGAGCGGGGCTTGAGCGCGTCGATGTAAAAGAACAGCGCCAGGCCAATGAGGCCGAGGACCATCAGCAGCGAGGAGCGCAGCAAGGCGATGTCGACGCCGGCCGAGGCGATCAGCACCACGGCTACGGCAAGGCAGCCGAGCGCGATGAAGGGGAAGGGCGGTGCCCTGCCGCTGGTCGCCTGCGGCCTGGTTGCCTCGGGCGTGTTGAGGACAATCACACTGGCCAGGGCCATGGCGGCACCACCGAAGGTGAAGATGCCGAAGGCCCAGCGCCATGACAGGAGCTCGGTCATGATCGCACCGAGCATCGGCCCGCTGAAGGCGGCGACGCCCCAGATCGCCGACATGATGCCGAAGAGCTGCGGCCAGATGGCGCGTGAAAACAGCCGCTCGACCGAGACGAAGGCCAGCGACACCAGCGCGCCGCCGCCAAATCCCTCGATCAGGCGGCCGGCAAGGAACAATTGCATGGAAGGCGAGGTGGCGCAGACAAGCGCTCCGGCGGCATAGAGCAGGGCGGCGACCACCATGTTGGTGCGCAGCGCGACATAGCTCACCAGCCGTCCGGCCGCAGCACCAGCGACGATGGCGCCGAGCTCGTAGATCGCCAGCGACCAGCCGACGAGCTGCACGCCAGCCAGTTCTCCGACCATGGCGGGCATGACAGTCGCCACCATCGTCTCGTTGGTGGCGTGCAGCAGGATGCCGAGGCTGATGAAGCAGAAACGCGCCAGGTCGCCGCTTGCCCACAATGCGCGCCAGTCGACCCTGTTTGTACGGATTTCGGTCATTCTCGCCTTCCATATCTCGATGCGAGCGCATGACACCAGAAGCCAGTATGGGTTTCCGGCAGGACCATGCGCATCAGCAACGCCTGGCAAGGCGCCGCTCCATTCGGGGCGGGCTTGTAAAACCTCAACCGTGGTTGAGCTCAAGCAGTTTTTTTGAGAGCCTGTTCTCGCGGCCGTCTTCCAAGAATGGCCGCCTTCGTCGCGGTCAATTCTCGGTGCTGCGCAGCTGGAACTGGCTGACGCCGATCGCAAGGTTGATGCCGGTCTGCGTCTGCAGGCTGAGCGGCTGCAAGGTGAAGGCCTGCGAGGAGCCGCCGACCAGCAGATTGGCGCCGGCGCCGACGGCGGCCGTCACCTCGGCGCTGGCACCGACATAGTCTCCAGCCAGCGCGCCCGGCGCGTAGATGTTCTTCAACGGCGTCAGCACCAGCCACTGCATCACCGACTGCTTTGTGGTGCCGATGTCGAGGCCGTATTTGTTGACCGCGCCGAAATAAGCTTCCGGCGCGAAGCTCTTGTCGGCTGGGGTGAAGGTGCAGCTCAAATCCTTGCTCGAGCCGAAGATGAAGCCGGTGCCGCCGCCGATGGCGCAGTCAAGCGTGCCGAGCTCTATGCCCCGGTCCTGCGCCTGAGCCGCGCCGGCAAGCACGGTTGCGATTATGGCAGCGGCGAAGGCTGTCTTCGGCATGGCGGTCCCCTCAAAAATCAAACGGCGCGGAACCATCCTATCCGGTTCCGCGCCGCAGGGTGAGGGGCATGGAGCACTTGCTCCATGCATTTACTTGAACGAGTGGATCAGCTCGAGCGAGGTCACGGCGACGGCAAGATTGACGCCGGTCTGCGCCTGGACGCTGAGCGGCTCCAGCATGAAGGCGCTGTTCAAGCCACCGACCAGCAGGTTGGCGCCGCCGCCGGTGACAACGCTCGCTTCGGCGTTGACGCCATAGTAACTGCCGGCGAGATCGCCTGCGTCGCGGTTGCGCGTTGCCGCCAGAACGGCCCAGACGAGCTGGCCCTGATGGGTCTTGCCGACATCGACTCCGATCTTGGAGATGACGCCGGTATACATCTCCGACGGACCGCCATGATGCGGCCTGAAGGTGCAGGACACGCCCTTGTTGGAGGCGACGACGTAGCCGGTGCCGCCATCGATGGTGCAGTCGAGGGTGCCGAGTTGCAGCTTGCCGGCGCTGGCCGGGGCGGCGGCGAATACCGTCGTGGCGAGGGCAGCGGCGCAGGCGAGTTTCTTGATCATGGGTGGGTCCTTTCGCAAATTGCTTCGAAGTAACGGCTTGGATGGCCAGACCGTTCCGCCGAAAACTTGGCGCGAACAAGGCAAGGGCTGACGGCCTGCCGCCGGGGTTAACGCGCGGTTGCCGGATCGACGGCGATCAGTGGCGCCGCGTGTCCTTTCGGACACGCAAAGGACACCACGGCACTTGGATGGGTGCGGGGGCGCTGCCGAAATCGATATCAGCTGACGCGGGCCAGACCGTCCTTGGCTGGCTGGTAGGTGGGGTCGAGGTGAACGGCTTCGCGATAGGACTTCGCCGCCCTGGCCTTGTCGCCGCGCCGCTCGTAGATCAGCGCCTGGTTGGACCAGGCCTCGGCGTTCTTGCCATCCAGCTTGATGGCCATGTTGAAGTCGGCGAAGGCGTTGTCCTCGTCGTTCATCGCCAGATAGGAGAGACCGCGGCCGTTGTAGGGCTCGGCTGCATCAGGCGCGAGCGAGATGGCGGTCGAGAAATCCTCGATGGCGAACTTGTGCTGGCCCTGGCTCTGATAGATCAGGCCGCGATTGTGATAGGCACGGGCATCGGTCGTATCGAGCTGGATCGCCTTCTGGAAGTCGTTGAAGGCTTCCTGGGTGCGGCCCGCCTTGCGGTAGAGATTGCCGCGGCCGATATAGGCGGCGTCATAATTGCCGTTGATCTGGATCGAGTGGTTGTAATCGTCGAGCGCGGCCGCCTGATTGCCAAGGAAGCGCTGGATGAGCGCGCGGTTGGAATAGGCCTGGAAGAAATTCGGGTTGAGCTGGATCGCGGTGTTGAAATCCTTGAGCGCCGCCTGGTACTGGCCGCCCCGGCCATAGGCCGAGCCGCGCACATTGTAGCCTTCGGGATCCTGGGGATTGCGCTGGATCACCGCCGACAGCGAGGAGATGTTCTCGCTCGACCCTTGCGCCTTGTCGATGTTGTTGAATTCGCCGGTCGGGCCAGCGGTCTGGCAACCGGCAATCGCCAGGCCGGAAAGCAGGGCCGCCGTCAGGGCGAAACCACGCAATGCGGTCCCGCGCTCCACGCTTGTTGCGTTCATGTCTGCCCTGTCCTCACTTGCGCCGCGTCGTTCAGTCCGGATCCCCCCTCCGGGCCGGGTCACAATCAAAACAAAAAGGTGGCGGCGATTCCACATCGCGCCACCTTGGATATCCTTCGAAAAGGACGAAAAATTGGCGTTAGAACCGCGGCGGACGCGGAGCACCACCTGCACCGCCGGCAGCACCAGCGGCAACCGGACGAGGCGTCATGGGCAACAGGCCTTCGCGCTGTGCGCGCTTGCGGGCCAGCTTGCGGGCGCGGCGCACGGCTTCCGCCTTTTCACGGGCGCGCTTCTCGGAGGGCTTCTCGTAATGTCCGCGCATCTTCATTTCGCGGAAAATGCCTTCACGCTGCATCTTCTTCTTGAGAGCGCGAAGCGCCTGATCAACATTGTTGTCGCGGACGAGTACCTGCACGGGCAATCCTGTCTTTCGGGTTTGATATCAACAGGCAAGCGGCCATAGCCACTAGCCTCCGCGGCGATTTACACCACGAATTGTGGCGGCTGATAGCAGAATCATCCCGCGCTGTCCACAGCCGAAATGAACTTGGACGGCCAAACCATGGCCGGTTTTACCTCGGGATAAGGGAGCCGACTACGCCGTGGCCAGGTGAAGCCGCTCGAAATCCTTGAAGAACTCGCCGTAGTCACAAGTGATTTCCTCGCCCGCGGCGATGTCGCGGGTGGCGGTTGCGCCGCCATACTGCGAAAAATCCGTGTTCGGATTTCCAGCATGGTTCATGAAGCGGCCATTGTCGACTTCATAGACCATGAAACCTGGCCGGTCGGGGCTCGGATAGGCATAGCGGTCGAGCAATTCCCTGAGATGCGGGGGTGCCGCTTCATATTTTGCCATCGGAATCAGCCGGTCGAAGTCGGGATCGAGCCGCCAGATCGAGGCGCCTTTCCTGATCGGCTCGGCGGCGAACACGCCGACACCCTCGATCGCGCTCGCAGCGACATAGGTTCTGATCAGCATCATGTTTCCAAGACCCGCTTTTCGACAGCAAACGGAATCGCCAAATCACGCTGAAAAAGCAAGACCCGAGGCCTGCGTCATGGCGACGAACAGGTATGTTCGCCGCGAAAACCCTTCACGTCCGGTTGATCGAGACACCGCCATCCGCGAACAGGGCTGTTCCCTTGGTGAAGCTCGAGGCGTCCGAGAGGCTTCCAACCCGCGATGCCGAGGCCGAGCAGGGCCGCCAGCTCCAGCAGGAAGCGCGATGTCAAATTCCACCAGGCATTGCCCACAATCTTGGTCCAAAGGTTCGGAAACACGAATGGTGGCCGAGGGCCGTTGCATCGGCCAGCCCGGATGCGTCTTTTTTGTCGCGGCGCAAAACGGCAAGCGCCGTCGCAAACAGCGCAAGGGTGGAAGCCCGGTTTCGCTAGTGATACACCTCGCGCGCCGGGACCGACTGAACGCCCGGCTGCAATCCGCGAGATCTGTTGGCGCGAGGCTGGGACGTTGAAGAAATATTCGGTATTCGCCATCGCCCGCGAGGCCATGCGCGGCCACAAGGGCTGGGAGGAGCAGTGGTCCTCGCCCGAGCCCAAGAAAGAATACGACGTCATCATCGTCGGCGCCGGCGGCCATGGCCTGGCCACCGCCTATTATCTCGCCACGGTGCACGGCATCACCAATGTCGCGGTGCTGGAAAAGGGCTGGCTGGGCGGCGGCAACACCGGCCGCAACACCACCATCATTCGCTCCAACTATCTCTATGACGAGAGCGCCGGCATCTACGACCATGCCCTGAAGCTGTGGGACGGGCTCAGCCAGGAGCTCAACTACAACGTCATGTATTCTGCGCGCGGCGTCATGATGCTGGCCCACAATGTGCACGACATCCAGGTGTTGAAGCGCCATGTCCACGCCAACCGGCTGAACGGCATCGACAATGAATGGCTGTCGCCCGAGCAGGCAAAGGAATTCTGCCCACCGCTGAACATCTCCAGGGACGCACGCTATCCGGTCGTCGGTGCCGCGCTGCAGCGCCGCGGCGGCACGGCGCGCCACGATGCGGTTGCCTGGGGCTATGCACGCGGCGCCTCGGCGCGCGGCGTGCATATCATCCAGAATTGCGAGGTCACCGGGGTCAAGCGGGCACCGAACGGCGCGGTCATGGGCGTCGACACGACACGCGGCTTCATCGGCGCCAAGAAGGTCGGCGTGGTCGCCGCCGGCCATTCCTCGGTCATCATGAACATGGCCGGCGT
Source organism: Mesorhizobium sp. Mes31 (assembly GCF_024519675.1). Classification (NCBI taxonomy): domain Bacteria; kingdom Pseudomonadati; phylum Pseudomonadota; class Alphaproteobacteria; order Hyphomicrobiales; family Phyllobacteriaceae; genus Mesorhizobium; species Mesorhizobium sp. Mes31. The sequence goes on from NZ_JALJRL010000007.1 coordinate 102,163, forward strand.
GCGCATGCCGCTGGAAAGCTACCCGCTGCAGGCGCTGGTGTCCGAGCCGGTCAAGCCGGTGGTGCCGTGCGTGGTGATGTCGAACACGGTGCACGCCTACATCTCGCAGTCCGACAAGGGCGAGCTGGTGATCGGCGCCGGCACCGACCAGTATGTCTCCTATTCGCAGACCGGCGGCCTGCACATCCTGCAGCACACGCTCGACGCCATCTGCGAGATGTTCCCTATCTTCACGCGCATGAAGATGCTGCGTTCCTGGGGCGGCATCGTCGACGTCACGCCCGACCGCTCGCCGATCCTGGCCAAGACGCCGGTGCCCGGCCTCTATGTCAATTGCGGCTGGGGCACGGGCGGCTTCAAGGCAACGCCGGGCTCGGGCCATGTCTTTGCCCACACCATCGCCAGGGATGACCCGCATCCGATCAACGCGCCCTTCACCATCGAACGCTTCCGCACCGGCCGCCTGATCGACGAGGCGGCGGCGGCGGCCGTGGCGCACTGATGATGGCGCAGGTGGCTGTCGCGATGCCGCTGATGCTGGCGGGGGAACAGGGCATGTTCCATTTTCCTTCCGCGGACGAAGTGCGCACGCAGCCGATCAGCCGCGCCGGGAACGAGGCCAACTGGCCGTTTTCCGTCGACGACGGCGTGCTGGCCTGCGTGTGGAGCGGCGGCCAGAAGGTGGTCATGTTCCTGGAGAACAGGCCTGCCGATCTTGGCGAGGACGACACGTTCGAGCCACGTCGCGTCATCGTCACGACCGATCCGGTGCAACTCACCATCGGCAACATGGCGTATCGCGACCTTTTTCGCCCGGCCGCGAGCGTGGAGGAGCGCATCCGGCTCGTCGCGCCTTTTGCGGCGATGGGCCAGAGGCTTTGCGACCAACCGGCCGGCGCCCGCGTCGGCCACGGCGAATTGTAGGAACGAACACGATGCTTCTCATTCGTTGCCCCTATTGCGAGGAAGAGCGCCCGGAGCTCGAATTCCGCAATGCCGGCGAGGCGCATATCGCGCGCTCGGCCAACATTGCCGGCGAGAGCGACGACGATTTCGAGAAATTCTTCTTCATCCGCTCGAATCCCAAAGGCATCATCCATGAGCGCTGGCGGCACATGCATGGCTGCGCCCGCTTCTTCAATGCCGTGCGCGACACGGTCACCGACAAGTTCATCATGACCTACAAGGCCGGCGAGCCGAAGCCGTCCAAGCTGCCCAAAAACTCCAACGAAGTGGTTGCCAAATGAGCGGCGCGTTCCGCATTCCCAGCGCCGGCCGCCTCAGCCAGGCGAAGACCGCGCGGTTCAGCTTCGATGGCCAGTCCTACGCCGGCATCGAGGGCGATACGCTGGCTTCGGCGCTGCTCGCCAATGGCGTCCACCTTGTCGGCCGCTCGTTCAAGTACCATCGTCCGCGCGGCATCCTGTCGGCTGGCGCGGAAGAGCCGAACGCGCTGGTCGAGATCAAGCGCGACGCCGCGCGCAAGACGCCGAACGTGCGGGCCACCGTGCAGGAGCTCTATGACGGGCTTGCCGCCCAGTCGCAGAACCGCTGGCCGTCGCTGTCCTTCGATGTCGGCGCGGTCAACGATGTCGCCTCGCCATTTTTTTCCGCCGGTTTCTACTACAAGACCTTCATGTGGCCCAAGGCAGCCTGGAAGAGCCTTTATGAGCCGAAGATCCGCGCAGCGGCCGGTCTTGGCGTTTCCCCGGATCAGCCGGATCCCGATCACTATTCATCGCGCTATGCGCATTGCGACGTGCTGGTGCTGGGCGGTGGTGCCGCCGGCATCGCGGCGGCATTGGCCGCGGCCGAGACCGGGGTGCGCGTCATCCTCGCCGACGAGCAGGCCGAGTTCGGCGGCAGCCTGCGTTTCGAAAGCGGCGCCAGGATCGACGGCCAGGATGGTTTTGCCTGGGCTCAAGGTGCGGTGGCGAAGCTCGCCGCCATGGACAATGTCCGTGTGCTCTCGCGCACCACCGCTTTTGGGTACTACGCGCAGAATTTCGTCGGCCTTGTCGAGCGCGTCAGCGATCATCTGAAGACTCCCGGCCATGACCTGCCGCGCGAGCGGCTGTGGCAGGTTCGCGCCAAGCGCGTCGTGCTGGCCTCCGGCGCCATCGAGCGGCACATGGTGTTCGCCGACAACGACCGGCCGGGCATCATGCTGGCGGGCGCGGCGCGCACCTACCTCAACCACTATGGTGTCGCGGTCGGCAAGAATGTCGGCGTTTATACCGCCAATGACTCGGCTTACGCGGCCGCGATCGACCTGAAGAAGGCCGGCGTCAACGTGGCGGCGATCGTCGATTTGCGCGACAATCCGACCGGTCCGGTGATCGACGAGGCGAGGGCGCTTGGCATCGAGGTCAATTTCGGCCGCGCGGTGATCCGCGCCGGCGGCAAGCTCAGGGTATCGTCGATGACCGTGCAGCCGAAGAATGGCGGCGGCGAACGCACCATTCCTGTCGACGCGATCCTGATGTCGGCCGGCTGGACGCCGTCGGTGCATCTGTTCTCGCAGTCGCGCGGCAAGGTCGCCTTCAACGACGAGACCAAGCGCTTCGTGCCGGGCACCTACGCGCAGGATTGCGTCTCGGTCGGCGCCTGCAACGGCACGGATGGGCTGTCGGCGTCGCTCGACGAGGCCTATGCGGCGGGCGCCAAGGCGGCCAAGGATGCCGGGGCAAAGACCGCCAAGGGCACGAAGCCGAAGGTCGATGCCTCGGAAAGCTGGTCGCGCGGCATGCTGGGCGCCGCCCCCGGCGCCGGGCCGGATACGACCGTGAAAGCCTTTGTCGATTTCCAGAACGACGTCACCGCCAAGGATATCCGCCAGGCGGTGCACGAGGGCATGCGCTCGATCGAGCACGTCAAGCGCTTCACCACCAACGGCATGGCGACCGACCAGGGCAAGACCTCCAACATGCACGGCCTGGCGATTGCCGCCGAGACGCTTGGCAAGCCGATCCCGGAGGTCGGCCTGACCACGTTCCGGGCGCCCTATACGCCGGTGACGTTCGGCGCGATCGTCAGCCATGCGCGCGGGCCGCTGTTCGACCCGACACGCAGAACCGCGATCCATCCGTGGGCCGAAGCCCAGGGTGCGGTGTTCGAGGATGTCGGCCAGTGGAAGCGCGCCTGGTATTTCCCCAAAGCGGGCGAAGACATGCACGCGGCGGTCGACCGCGAGTGTGTGGCGGTTCGTACGACAGCCGGCCTGTTCGATGCCTCGACGCTCGGCAAGATCGAGGTGGTCGGGCCGGACGCGGCCAAGTTCATGGAACTGCTCTACACCAATCCGTGGGAGAAGCTGGAGCCCGGCCGCTGCCGCTATGGCATCATGCTGCGCGAGGACGGCTTCATCTATGATGACGGCGTCGTCGGCCGGCTGGCGCCGGATCGTTTCCATGTGACAACGACGACCGGCGGCGCGCCGCGCGTGATGAACCACATGGAGGATTATCTCCAGACCGAGTTCCCGCATCTCAATGTCTGGCTGACCTCGATCACCGAGCAGTGGGCGGTCATTGCCGTGCAGGGCCCCAAGTCGCGCGACATCATCGCGCCGCTGGTCGAAGGCATCGACATGTCCGACGAGGCGCTGCCGCATATGTCGGTGCGCGAAGGCAAGATCTGCGGCGTGCCGACGCGGCTGTTCCGCATGTCGTTCACCGGCGAGCGCGGCTTCGAAGTCAATGTGCCGGCCGACTACGGCCAGGCTGTCTGGGAAGCTTTGTGGGCCGAGGGGCAGAAGCATGGCGCGGCCGCCTACGGCACCGAGGCCATGCACGTGCTGCGCGCCGAAAAGGGCTACATCATCGTCGGCCAGGACACCGACGGCACGGTGACGCCGAACGATGCCGGTCTCGACTGGGCGGTCGGCAAGAAGAAGGCCGATTTCGTCGGCATCCGCGGCATGGCACGGCCGGACCTAGTGGCCAAGGGCCGCAAGCAGCTGGTCGGCCTGAAGACCAAGGACCCGAAGGTAGTGCTCGAAGAAGGCGCGCAGGTCGTCGAGGATCCGAAGCAGGCGATCCCGATGAAGATGATCGGCCATGTCACCTCGAGCTACTGGTCGCAAAATTGCGGCCGCTCCATCGCGCTGGCGTTGGTTGCCGGCGGCCGCGACCGCATGGGCGACACGCTCTATGTGCCGATGCCAAACGGGGTGATCGAGGTGGAGGTTACCGGCATGGTGTTCTTCGACGAGACGGGAGGGCGCCTCAATGGCTAAGGCCGCCGCGAAAAAAGCAACAACTGTCGCAACGCCCTCGGTCGAGCGCCGCGCGGCGCTGGCCGGCCGCACCACCTCCGCACCCGCCGTCAAGGTCGAGGTGCTGCCACCGGCCGAACGCATCTCGCTGCGCGCGCCGGAGGCCTCGGTCGCCGCGCTCTCGAAGGCGCTCGGCGTTACCTTGCCGAAGAAGCCAAAGACCTCGGCTTCGAAAGCCGGACGGACCGCACTGTGGCTCGGCCCCGATGAATGGCTGGTGATCGATGAGGCCGGCAACGATCCGCTCGCCGACTGCGCCGGGGTTTCCGCCCTGCACTCGGCTGTCGGCATCTCGCATCGCAACGTCGCGATTGCCGTGACGGGTGCGGGAGCTGCCGCGACGATCAATGCGGGCTGTCCGCAGGACCTGTCGCTGGATGCCTTTCCGGTCGGCGCGTGTTCACGCACCATCCTGGGCAAGACCGAGATCGTGCTGCTGCGCACGGCCGCCGATGCCTTCCGGGTCGAATGCTGGCGTTCCTTCTCGGACTATGTCTTTACTTTCCTGTCCGAGGGATCGCGGGACGCAGCGGTCTGAACTCGGAACGTTCTGCAGGGCGCGCTCGTTCTGCATTCGCACGCCGAGGGAGAATGCCGATGCCGTCGAATTCCACGCCAAGGTCACAGGCCAAGAAGTCGCCGGCCGTTCGCTCCCTGGAGCATGAGCAACACGAAGAGCCGAGTGCCGAACAGGAACTCGAGGAGGGGCTCGAGGACACGTTCCCGGCCAGCGATCCGATATCGATCACGGGAACGGCCATTCCCGGCGCTCCCGCGAAACCGGGCAAGGCCAAGACAGTGGCCGGACGCAAGAAGCGTAAGATCTAATTTTCGTCGGACAAGGCCGGATCGGACCTTCTCAATCCCATTGGGCATGCTATTTAAAGCGCTTTGGGAGACGAAAATGCCGATAAAAGCCGTTGTCTGGGGCGAAAATGTCCATGAGCAGACCAATGCCGCCGTGCGCGACCTCTATCCCCAAGGGATGCACGGCACCATTGCCGCCGCGCTCAACCAGGACAAGGGCATCGAGGCGACCACGGCCACCTTGCAGGAACCCGAACACGGCTTGAGCGAGAAGCGCCTGGCCGCCACGGATGTCCTGCTGTGGTGGGGCCACGCCGCGCATGGCGAAGTCAAGGACGAGGTCGTCGAGCGCGTGCAGAAGCGGGTCTGGGAAGGCATGGGGCTGATCGTGCTCCATTCGGGCCACTACTCGAAGATATTCAAGCGGCTGATGGGCACGCCCTGTTCGCTGAAATGGCGCGAGGCGGGCGAGCGCGAGCGTGTCTGGGCGATCAACCGCGGCCACCCAATCGCGCAAGGCATCGGCGAATGCCTGGAGATCGGCGAGACGGAGATGTATGGCGAGCCGTTCGCGGTGCCGGAGCCGCTGGAGACGGTGTTCGTCTCCTGGTACGAGGGCGGCGAAGTGTTCCGGTCCGGGCTCACTTACCAGCGCGGCGCCGGCAGGATCTTCTACTTCTCGCCTGGCCACGAGACCTACCCGATCTACCACAATGAGGGCGTGCAGCAGGTGCTGCGCAACGCCGTGCACTGGGCGCACAACCCGGCGCCGGCATGGTCCGGCATCACCAATGCGCCGAACGTGCCGACCGATGCGGCCAAGGAGAAGATCGTCCAGAAGGGACTGCGCCTGCATGCCGATGGCGACAAGGGCTTGAGTTGATTGGGGCCTGAGCTGATGCATCGATTGCTTCTGCTCGGCACCGGCGGCATCGCCGGGCATCATGTCGAGGAATTCGCCGAGATTCCCGGCTGCGCGATCGTCGCCTGCGTCGACCAGGTGCCGGGCCGCGCGGCAGCGTTCGCCGGCGCCAACGGAATAGGCGATTTCTTCGAGAGCCTGGAAGCAGCGATCGCCTGGGGCGAGTTCGACGCCGCCATCAACGCGACACCGGACGGCGCGCACAGGGCGACGACACTGGCGCTGCTCGCCGCGGGAAAGCATGTCTTCTGCGAAAAGCCGCTGGCGCCAAATCACGCCGACGCGCTGGCCATGACGGAAGCGGCCGAGGCGGCCGGGGTCGTCAACATGGTCAACCTGACCTATCGCAACTCACCGGCGATCCAGGAAGCCCGACGCATGGTGCAGGCCGGTGAGATCGGCGAGCTGCGCCATGTCGAGGCGAGCTACCGGCAAAGCTGGCTGGTCAGCAAATCGTGGGGCGACTGGCGGGTCGAGGACAAATGGCTGTGGCGCCTGTCGAGCCGGCACGGTTCGACCGGCGTGCTGGGCGATGTCGGCATTCACATACTGGACTTCGCCACCTATGGCGCCGCCCAGGATATCGTCGGCCTGCATGCGGATCTGGTGACGTTTCCGAAGGCCGAGGGCGAGCGGATCGGCGACTATGTGCTGGACGCCAATGACAGCGTGGCGATGACGGCGAGGTTCAAATCCGGTGCGCTCGCCACGATCGTGGCAAGCCGTTACATGACCGGCCACGCCAACGATTTGTCACTGGCCCTGCACGGCACCAAGGGTGCCATCAAGGTCGAGACCGACGGCAAGACATCGCACCTGTCCGCTTGCCTGGGCAAGGATGTCGACCAGCAGCGCTGGCGAACGCTTGTGCTGCCGGATGTCAAGCGCAACGCCCGGCGTTTTGCCGAGGCGCTGGATGCAGGCCGGAACGGCGATCCGTCCTTCCGGCGTGCCGCCGACATGCAGAAGCTGATCGACGCGGCCTTCGAGAGTTCAGCGGCTAAACGACCGATCCCGGTTGCCTGAAGCAGGCCGGCTTGTGCCGGCCAGAAGTGATTTCAAGCTGATATCAGAACGCGCTCGGCATAATCCACGGATTGATGCTGATGCCGAGCCGCGGGCCCTTGCCGTCAGCCGTGTTCTCCGTGGAGCTTTTCTTCTCGACCGACCCGGTCGAAGCGCAATCGAGCTTCACGTGGGTCCTGGTGTCGACGCAGGTCGCGGCAGGCGCGTGCTTGACCGGCTGGGTGGCGCTGGCGGCGAAGGCCGAGCCCGAAAGTGCCAGCACGGCGGCGAGGGTGAGGAGTGTCTTTTTCATCGTCAGTCTCCGTTTTTCGACGGGTGAATTCTTTCCGTACATGTACGGTGTGGCGTACAAATACGACCGTCGATCGCGAAGTTCAAGTCGAAATCGTACGCGTACGATAAATTTTTTGTTAACCAAGAAGCTCGCCCCCCGTTTGGCCAGGGTGGGTGGTGAGGACAATGAAAACGAGAGGAGCTGGCGTCGTTCAGCAGTTGACCGGTGTCTCGGTCAGCGGCGGCACGTTCTTCGTGCTGAGCGAGGCAAGCGTGAAATCGCACATCCGCTTCACGAAAGCCTGCGGGTCGCCAAAGGGGTAGAACGGAAAGGTGATCAGCAGCGAGATCGTGCCGTGACCGACCGCCCACAGCATGGTGGCGATGGCGCGCGGATCGCCTTGCAACTTGCCGGCGGCGACGCAGGCCTCGACCCGGCTGATGAGCACTTTCATCGCCGGGTTGCCTTCTTCCATGTCCTCGTAGCTCCGGCCTTCCGGCAGCCTGGTTTTTTCGGTCATGAAGACAGTGCGGTATTCGTTGGGATTGCCGAGCCCGAAGGCGGCATATTCCGTCATGACCGCCTGCAATGCCGCGATCGGATCGTCGGACGAATGCTCCTCGATGCGCCGGGCAAGCGTCTCGAACGCATCCTCGGCCAGCGCGAACAGGATGTCCTGCTTGTCGGCGAAGTAGGAGTAGACCGACATCGGCGCGTAGCCGACCCGCTTGGCCAGCTTGCGGATGGTCAGGCCTTCATAACCCTCTTCCTGGACGAGCTTGTGCGCGGCCTCGACCAGTTCGGATCGCAGTTCGGCTTTTTGTTTTTCGCGGCGTGTCTGGACGCTCGGCGGCAAGATCTCGTGCCCTCGTTTGGTTGGTGCGCGGCTAAATTATATACGCTGTACGAAAACGAACAAGGGCGCGACAGGTTCCCAAACGGCAGGTGTCAGATGGCGCCGATGCCGCCGTCGACGGCCAGCGCATGGCCGGTCATGAACGAATTGGCGGGGTCGGCGGCGAACAGGATGGCGGTGGTGATCTCCTCGACTTCGGCCACCCGCTTCATCGGCACGCCACGCGTCAGTTCGGCCAATGCCTCTGCCTCGGGCACGCCGGAGAGGCGTACGAAGCCGTCCACCATCGCCGTCCTTGTGTGGGCGGGGCAGATGGCGTTGATGCGCAGGCCCTTGGTGGCGTATTCGATCGCAGCCGAGCGGGTCAGGCCGATGACGCCGTGCTTGGCGGCGGCGTAGACCGAGAGTTTCGGCGCGCCGGACAGGCCGGCGGCCGAAGCGATGTTGACGATGGCGCCACCCTTGCCAGCCGCCTTGAACTGCCGTTCCATCTGCGGGATCTGGTGCTTCATGGCATAGAAGACGCCGAGCAGATCGATCTCCAGCACGCGCCGGGCCTCGTCCGACGCTACATGCGGCAGGCGCACGAAGTTCTGGACGATGCCGGCATTGTTGACCGCGATGTCCAGCCGGCCGAATTTCTCGACCGCCAGCCTGACCAGATCCTCGGACAGGCTTTCGTCCGCTATGTTGCCGGCCAGGATCGCCGTTTCGGTCTGCAGCGTCCCGGCAAGATCGGCCAACGCCTTTTCGTCGATGTCCGACAGCACCAACCGCGCGCCCTCAGTGGCAAAGCCTTTCGCGGCGCCCTGGCCGAGCCCGCCGGCGGCACCGGTGATCAGCACGGTTGCTCCGTCAAAACGGCCCATCACGCCTCCTTGTCGATCAGTTTCGAAGCGAGATGCGAAAGCAGCTTCACCGCCTCGCCATAGGTCTTGGCCTTTTCAGGATTGGAGGCATTGCCGTCCAGCGCACGCTTGTAGACACCCTGGCAGATCGCGGCCAGCCGGAAGAAGGAGAAGGCCAGGAAGAACGTCCAGTTGCCGATACCCTCCAGCCCGCGCCGGCGGCAGTAGGCGGCGACGTAGGCCTCTTCCGAGGGCAGGCCGAGTGCGGAGCGCTCGACACCGCCCAGGCCGCGGAAACCCGAGGCGTGCGGCAAACGCCATTGCATGCACTGATAGGCGATGTCGGCAAAGGGATGGCCAAGCGTCGACAGTTCCCAGTCGAGCACCGCCACCACCTGGGGCTGATTCGGAGCGAAGATCAGATTGTCCAACCGGTAGTCGCCATGCACCAGCGAGACGCGGCCGTCATCGGCGGGCATGTGCTTCTCCAGCCAGGAAATCAGCCGGTCCATGTCGGCGACGGTGCCCGTCTCCGAAGCGCGGTACTGGCTGGTCCAGCGCGCCAGCTGCCGCTCGAAATAATTGCCCGGCCGGCCGAATTCGCCGAGTCCCACGGCCTTGACATCGACATCATGCATGGCCGCGAGCGTGACGTTCATGGCATCGTAGATGGCGGCGCGCTCATCGTTGTCGCGAGCCTCCGGCAGCGCCGGATCCCAAAAGATGCGGCCGTCGAGGAAATCCATCACGTAGAACATACGGCCGATCGGCGAGTCCTCCGCCGACAGATGCAGCATCCGCGGCACAGGCACGGCGGTTCCGGCAAGCGCGCTCATGACGGTGAATTCGCGGTCGACCTGATGCGCCGATTTCAGCAACTGCCCAGGCGGCTTGGCGCGCAGCACGTAGCGGCCGCTTGCCGCCGTCAGCAGATAGGTCGGGTTCGATTGGCCCGATTTGAATTTTTCGATTGCAGCAAGCCCGGAAAAGCCGGGAATGTTCGCCTCAAGGTAAGGCGCTAGCGCTGCCTGGTCGAGAACGTTCGGATCGCTCATGCGGTCTCGGGCTGGCGTTCGATCAAGGTCAGCGTCAGCCAGCGCGCGGTCAACGCCGGCTTCTTCGAGCCCTCGATCTCGATCGCCACGTCATGGGCCGTCTGCACCCAGCCCGACGGCCTGACCTTGACGTCGGCCAGAACGAAACGGGTGCGGATGCGCGCCCCTGTCTTCACCGGCGCCAGGAAGCGCAGCGAATCGAAGCCGTGGTTGACGCCCATCTTGCTGTTTTCGAGCGGCGGCATTGTCTCGAAGGTCATTGCCGACAAAAGCGACAGCGACAGGAAGCCGTGCGCGATGGTGCCGCCGAACGGCGTCTCCCGCATGGCCCGCTCCGGGTCGCAGTGGATGAACTGGTGGTCGTCGGTGGCGTCCGCGAACTGGTCGATCATGCGTTGCGTGACCACCCGCCACGGCGACACGCCAACCTCCTTGCCGACACTGGCCAGAAGCACATCGAGACTGATCGGTTCCACGCTGATGTCCTCCAGTTCACTCCCGGCTTCTGCGGCCGGAAAATGTCATTCCTTGAACAAGGTCAGCCCATGCTGCACCGACTGTCCGCCGTCGATCGGCAGGATGGCGCCGGTGACATAGCTGCCCGCACGGCTGCACAAATAGAGCGTTGCGCCGGCAATGTCATCCGGGGCGCCGATACGGCCGATCGGAACGTGGCTGCCGACGCGTTTCGCCTGTTCGTCGCTGCCGGTGGCAAAAGCCGTCATGCGGCTCTGGAAAGGGCCGGGGGCGAAGGCGTTGACGGTGATGCGTCGGGCGGCGAACTCGAGCGCCAGAGTGCGCGTCAGATGGTGAACCGCGGCCTTTGAAGCGGTGTAGGAATAGGCATCGTCGGCCAGCGGTTGCGTGCCCATCACCGAACCCAGGTTGATGACCCGGGCCGGATCGGCATTGCTGGCGGCGGCTTCCAGCAGCGGCAGCAATTCGCGGGTCAGATGGAAGACCGCGGTGACATTGACGCCGAACACCTTGGCCCATGCCGAATAAGGGAAGCTCTCCAGCGGCGCGCCCCAGGAAACGCCGGCATTGTTGACCAGGATATTCAACCTGTCGGTCCGTGCCTTGACCTCGGCCACCAGGGCCGCGATGCCAGCCTCGCTGGAGACATCGCCGGCGAAGCCTTCGGCCCGGCCGGAAGTGCCAAGCCCGTTCAACTCGGCGGCGACCTTGATGCAATCCTCGCCCTTGCGCGAAGCGATCATCACGCTGGCGCCGGCCCTGACCAGCGCGGTTGCCGCCATGCGGCCGATGCCGGTCGCGGCGCCCGTCACCAGCGCGGTCTTGCCGGCCACCGAAAACAGCTCGTCCAGATAGCTCATCACAATCCTCCGCGCCTTGCCCCGGCATACGGGCAAAACAGTTCGCGTTGACAAGGCTATCCGAAGTACGGTCATCCTTGCCACGGGTAAAGTGCCCGGCGTGCATGAAGGGTTAGCGACCGATGACAGACATGAATCTCGGAATGACCGAGCGGCTGAAGCCGATCCACGCGCGTGTCGCGGCGATGGTGCGCGACGAGATCATGGCGCTCGACAAGGAATTCCTCGGCGAGGTGGGCAAGGCCGGCGACCGCTGGGTCTATACGGCGCGCCAGAGCGAGATCCTCGAAGGGCTGAAGAAGACCGCTAGAGAGCGCGGCCTGTGGAATTTCTGGCTGACCGGCTCGGAACGCGGCTACGGTCTTTCCACCGTCGAATATGCCTTTCTTGCCGAGGAGATGGGCAAGGCGCATCTCGGCGCCGAGACCTTCAACTGCTCGGCGCCCGACACCGGCAACATGGAGGTGCTGGAGCGTTACGGTTCCGCCGACCACAAAAAGGCATGGCTGGAGCCGCTGCTCGACGGCAAGATCCGCTCTGCCTACCTGATGACCGAGCCGGATGTCGCTTCGTCCGACGCCACCAACATTTCGATGCGTTGCGAGCCGCAGGGCGGCGACTATGTGCTCAACGGCGAGAAATGGTGGGCCTCCGGCGCCGGCGATCCGCGCTGCGCGATCTATATCGTCATGGTCCGGACCGGCGGCGATGAAGAGCCGCAGCACCGCCGGCATTCGATGATCCTGGTGCCATCGGACACAAAAGGCGTGACCAAGGTCCGGGCGATGCAGGTCTATGGCGACGACGACGCGCCGCATGGCCACATGCACCTCCGCTTCGACAATGTCAGGGTACCGGTATCGAACCTTATCCTCGGCGAGGGCAGGGGCTTCGAGATCGCGCAAGGCCGGCTCGGCCCCGGCCGCATCCATCATTGCATGCGGGCCATCGGCCAGGCCGAGATGGCGCTGGAGATGCTGTGCCGGCGTTCCGTGCGCCGCGAGGCCTTCGGCCAGAAGCTGGCGAAACTCGGCGCCAATTTCGACATCATCGCCGAATGCCGCATGGAGATCGAGATGGCCCGCCTGCTCTGCCTCAAGGCGGCGTGGATGATCGACCAGGGCGATGCGCGTGCCGCCGCGCCCTGGATCAGCCAGATCAAGGTCGTGGCGCCGCGCGTCGCGCTCAAGGTCACCGACGAGGCGGTGCAGATGTTCGGCGCGCAAGGCATCAGCCAGGACACGCCGCTGGCGCGCTCGTGGACGCATTTGAGGACATTGCGCCTGGCCGACGGGCCCGACGCCGTGCATCGCCGGCAAGTGGCGCGCACCGAGCTGAAGAAATACACGCAGGAAAGGGTCTGAGCAGCAGCTCGGCGTGGCCGCGTTGCGGTCTTTCTGCCGGTACCAAGGAGCGTTCCGATGACTGTCCCGTCCGAAATGAAAGCGCTGCTGCTGATCGGCGACGGCTACACCAAGACCCCCACCGGCAGCGTGCTGGAGGCGATGGAACCCTATCTGCAGCCCGGCAGTATCGCTGTGCCGACGCCCGGGCCGACGCAGGTTCTGATCAAGGTCAGCCTGGCTTCGATCAATCCGTCCGATGTCATGTTCGTCAAGGGCCAGTACGGCCAGCCACGCGTCAAGGGACAGCCGGCGGGCTTCGAGGGGGTCGGCACGGTCGTCGCCAGCGGTGACGAGCCTTATCCCAAAAGCCTGATCGGCAAGCGGGTCGCCTTCGCCACCGGCGTCACCAATTGGGGCTCATGGGCCGAATATGCCGTCGCCGAGGCGGCGGTCTGCATCCCGCTCCTCGACACGGTGCGTGACCAGGACGGCGCGGCGATGATCGTCAATCCGCTCACCGCGCTCGCCATGTTCGATATCGTCAGGGAAGAAGGCGAAAAGGCCTTCGTCATGACCGCCGGCGCCAGCCAGCTCTGCAAGCTGATCATCGGTCTGGCCCGGGAAGCGAGTTTCCGGCCGATCGTCACCGTGCGCCGCGACGATCAGATCGCGGCTCTGAAAGAGCTTGGCGCGGCGCACGTCCTCAACGAAAAGGCGCCGGATTTCAAGACGGCGCTGCGCGAGGTGATCAAAGCCGAGCAGCCGCGCATCTTCCTCGATGCGGTGACCGGGCCGCTGGCCTCGACCATCTTCGACGCCATGCCGAAACGGGCGCGTTGGATCATCTACGGGCGGCTCGATCCCAAGCCGACAGTGATCCGTGAACCCGGCCAGCTGATCTTCCAGCACAAGCATATCGAGGGCTTCTGGCTGAGCGAGTGGATGCGCCAGTTCCGCGACCGTCGCGGCCCGGCGATCCTGGAGGCGCAGAAGCGTTTTTCCGATGGGCGCTGGTCGACCGATGTGACGGCTGTCGTGCCGCTCTCCGAGGCGATGGCGCGGGTTCCGGCCGAACTGGCCAAGCCCAACGGCAAGGTGTTCATCCAGCCTTAGCATCATTTGAAAGGACACCAGAAGCTCGAATGCCAAGCTTTCCAAACGGCTCTTGATGGTCAATAAAAAGCCGGTGTCCTGCCGCCACCAGGCAGGCGGGATATATATCCGCGTCTTTCAGTCCCTATGCCACGCTGCTTTGTCCGTGATATGCCGCCGCCATCGAAATGCCGGACGGCGCAGGCAAGGGCCTGTTCCGGGGTGGTGTGGGGTGACTTGATGACGATTTCCAAGCCGGTTTTCGACCGTTTGGGACTTAGCATGTGGATCGGAGCGTTCCTGATCGTTCTTGTCCTGGTGCTGTGGTCGCCCGACACGCGCACGGTGTTGCAAGCCTACAGATATGGCAGCGAGGAATTTCTGGCCGGCCGGCCGCTGTACAATATTCAGTCCGAGATGGGGTATCTCTACGCGCCGGCCTTTGCCGCGCTCTATGCTCCACTGTTCAAGCTGGGACCGCAGATAGGCGGGCTGGTGTGGCATGTTCTCGGCTTTTCGGTGTTGACCTTCGCCGCGATGCGGCAGGTGCGCAAGCTCGGCGGCGGGGAATTGACCTGGCTGCTTTCGTACGGTCTCTTCCTTGCCCTGCCGATGGCGCTCGGCGCGATCCGCAACGGCCAGGCGACGATCCTCTTGACCGGCGCCTGCTGGCTTCTCACTTTGTCGGCGCTTGAAGGGCGGCGCGCCGAGACGTTTTTCTGGGCCTCGCTTGCCATCATCGCCAAGCCGACCGCGATCATCATGCTGCTGCTGGTTGGAGCGCTGCGACCCCGGCTGATACCGGTTCTGGTGCTGGCGGTGCTGTTCGTGCTGGCCCTACCTTACGCGTTCGCTCCCGCCGGCTATCTGAACGACCAATATCGTGATTTCGCCCACATGCTGACCTCGATGGCCGTCGACAACACCAGCCACTTTGTTCCCACCGATTTCACGGCGCCCTTCACCGCGATAGGACTGCCCATTCCGGAATTCGATGCCACGATCGTGCGCATGGTCATCGCCCTGCTGACGCTTTCGGCGGTCATCTGGTTCGACCGCAGGCTCGAACAGGGAACGGCGGGGCTGGCGATCTTCCTGACGGCCACTTTCTACATGTGTGTCTTCAACCCGCGCGTCGAGCCCAACACCTATGCCATGATCGCCGTACCCGCCGGTCTCGCCATCGCCTTGTTGTGGCGCGAGGAACAAGGCGGCGTCCTGGCCTCGGTGCTGTCCATGGCGCTGTTCCTGACCGGACTGACCGGCGTCGAGCGCCATGTGCACGATTTCTTCTATCCCTGGTTCCGGCCGATCACGGTCACCTTCATCGCCTGTTCGCTGATGTGGTGGTTCTGGGCAAGGGCGCGGGACAAGGTGGCGAATGAAGGGCCTGTTGCACATGGCTGAGTTGCGACCCTCTCTCGATATCGTCGCACCGTTCTTCAACGAGGCGCAATCGGCATCGGCCTTCGCCGGGCTGCTCGACAAGCTCGAGGCGGCGGTGTCACAGCGCTTCGGCATGACTGTCCACAAGATCCTGGTCGATGACGGCAGCCGCGACGATGGCGCCGAACGGTTCTCCCATGTGCTGTCGGGCTCCTGGGAGATCGTCCGCCTCAGTCGCAATTTCGGCAAGGAGGTCGCCGTGCTTGCCGGCCTCGACCAGTCGCGCGGCGACATGGTGCTGATCATGGACGCAGACCTCCAACATTCGATGGACATCAGCCTGAAACTGATCGCCGAGCTGGTGGAAAATCCGAACATCGACGTCGTCTTTGCGCAGAACGACCGGCGTGAGGCGAGTTGGCGGCGCAGCCAGCTGGCGCGGCTTTTCTACAGCCTGATCAACAGCAGCCAGCGTTTCGACATTCCCGAGAACGCGGGAGATTTTCGCGTCATGCGTGGTGCCGTGGTGCGCGCGCTGACCAGCCTGCGTGACAAGCGGCGCTTCAACAAGGGCCTGTTCGCCTGGGCCGGCTTCCGCCAGAAAGCCATGCCCTATTCGCCGGAGAACCGCGCCATCGGCACGTCGAAATGGAGCCGCCTCAACCTGATTGCCTTCTCGCTGGAAGGGTTCACGTCCTTTTCCGTCATCCCGTTGCGCATCATCAGCCTGAGCGGAATGCTGGCGGCGTTGGCGGGCCTCGCTTACGGGGCCAAGGTGTTCTTCGAGGTGATGTTCTACGGCATCGCCGTGCCCGGCTATCCCAGCCTTATGGTCGCCGTCGTCCTGCTCGGCGGCCTCAACCTCACGCTGCTTGGCCTGATCGGCGAATATGTCTGGGTGACGCTCAGCGAGAGCAAGGATCGGCCGGTCTACATCGTGCGCGATGTCGTGCGCGGTGACGCCCCTGGCAAACTGTCGCCGGGTGCTCCCGAGACATGACGCGGCGCATCCGCCTGATCGCCGACGACTACGGCCTGGCGCCCGCGGTTTCCGCAGCGATTCTCGAACTGCTAGATCGCGGCCGCCTGACGGGTACCAGTTGCATGACCGGCTTTCCAGAATGGGAAGGGGAGGCGGCGCGCATAAAGCCACTACGCGACCGTGTCGCGATCGGGCTGCATCTTACCTTGACCGACCAGCCCGCCATCACCGGCCAGTCGAGCCTGGCGCCGGAGGGCCGGTTGCCGCCGCTCCGCTCGCTGGCATTGCCGATCCTGAGCGGCCGCGTCGACGAGCGCGACATCCATGCCGAGCTCGACGCCCAGTACGGCCGTTTCGTCGAGGCGCTGGGCCGCCGGCCCGCTTTCGTCGACGGGCACCAGCACGTGCATTTCCTTCCCGTCGTCCGCAGATGGCTGCGCGCGCGCCTTGACGAAGGCGGCGGCAGGCCGGCGCTGCGCGGCGCTCCGGCACTGGCCGGTGGAGCCGCGGCGCCGAAAGTTGCCGCGATCGCGGCGCTCGCCGCCGGCTTCAACCGGTCGATGCAGCGTGCCGGCTTCACCATTTTCGAGCCGCTCGCCGGCATCTATGACTGGCGGCAGCCCGAGCGGTTTGCTCCAGTGCTGCAGGCTGCCATCGAGGCGTTGCCGGAGCGAGGGCTGTTCATGTGTCATCCGGGCCATGTCGACGCGACGCTGCGCGCGCGTGACCCGATGCAAGGCGTGCGCGAGGTCGAGTTCGCGTTCCTGGCATCGGACGAATTCGGCGCAAGCCTGTCCCGTGCCGGCGTCGAGATCATGGGCGGCAAGGAATGAGCGATGCCGACCGGCCCGGGCGTTCGACCGGCAACAAGATCGTCCGCTTTGCCATCGTCGGGCTGGCCAACACGGCCATCGACCTTGCCGGCTTCTTCGTGCTGCTCAAGCTGCATGTTCCGCCGCTGCCTGCCAACATCGCCGCCTGGTTCATCGCCGTCACCTTCTCTTTCGTGGCGAACGGCTTCTGGTCGTTCGAGCGCGATCCGGCCATCCGGCCCCGCGTTGCCTTCCTTCGCTTCGTTTCGCTTGGAGCGCTGATTTCGCTTGGTGTCTCCAGCCTTTCGATCGCGCTGTTCGCGGGTATCGCCGGGGTGTGGCCGGCAAAGATCGGTGGTGTCGTTGTGGCGGCGGTGCTGAATTTCCTGGCCGCGCGCTGGTCGATCGAGGGCCGCTTGCTGAAATAGCGGCACCGAGATCGACGCCATCGTGGAACTCGATGGCGACGCGGCTCGGGCCGATGAGGTCGACGAGATCGAGATGAGATCGACTCGACGTAACGTTGGCGGCCTAACGCAGGTTTTCCATCTCGCGGATGCGCTTGGCGCCTTTTGCTTCCAGTTGCCTCGTGACGGCGCCGATCAGCGTTTCGGCCACGACGAACAGGGCAGCGGAGGAATCCCATGCCGATGGCACCGCGGTTCGTCCGGCGATGACATGGCGGGCAAAGCGGGCGATCGGCGACAGCCACTGGTCGGTGAACAGCACGATCTGCACGCCGCGCTGATGCGCCTTCTCGGCGAAGCGGACGAGGCTGTCCTGGTAGCGCCTGATGTCGAAGATCACCAGCACGTCGCGCTTGCCCATGTCGATCAGCCGGTCGCGCCACATGCTTTCCTGTCCCGCGAGGTGAAAGACATCGGGCTGAATGATGGCGAGGTGGGCGGCCATGTAACGCGCCAGCGGATCGGTGAAGCGGCCGCCGATCAGGAACGTCTTGCCGCGCCGGTCGGCGAGCCGGGCCGCGATGTCGGCAAGCTGCTTGTCGGACAGATGCCTGAAGGTCTCGCGCATGTTGTCGAGCGTCGCTTCCAGCATTGGTGACACGGTGCCGCCGCCGGGCGAGGGCGGGTTGAGCGTCCTTGTCGCCGGGGATTGCAGTTGTGCCGCCAGTTCATCCTGCAGGCTCGACTGGAATTCCGGATAGTTCTGGAAGCCGAGCCGGGCTACGAAGCGCAGGATCGTCGGCGAGGAAACGCCGGCCGCGGCCGAGAATTCGGCAACCGTTTTCAGGCCGATCATAGGATAGCTGGCGATCAGCGTCTGTGCTGCCCGCCGTTCGCTGGCCGGCATCGTGCCGATGCGGTCGGCGATCAATTCGGCAATGCTGGAAATCATCTTTTCCCCATCCCTGGCCTGGCCCACGGTCTTTTCCGAAATCGTATTTGACAAAGCCGGACAAACTGTATGAAATCATCCATAGGGACGCAATGAGGCAAAATACGTAACATACGATACAGCGCTCCCCGGGGACGGCAGACTATGGAGAAAGCACGGCCCGCCAGCCTTGCATCGTCTGATACCGTAAGGGTGACGAACCCGGGCGGATCGAGCCCTTTCGTGCTGACCTGCGATCACGCCTCGAATTTTCTGCCGGCCGAATTCGGAACGTTGGGCCTCGCCGCCGAGGACCTGTCCCGCCACATCGCCTGGGACCCGGGCGCGCTGCCGGTTGCGCTGCGCATGGCCGAGGCGCTCGACGCGACGCTGGTCGAAACCCGCATTTCTCGCCTCGTCATCGACTGCAACCGGCCGCTCGACGCGCCAGACCTGGTGCCGCCGGTCAGCGAGACCACGGCGATACCTGGCAATACCGGCCTGTCGGAGAAGCAGCGCGCGGCGCGTGTTGCCCTGTCGTGGCAGCCGTTCCATGGCGCCATCGAACACATTGTCGAAGACAGGCTGGCGCGCGGCCAGGAGACCCGCCTGGTTTCCGTGCATTCCTTCACGCCGGTCTACAAGGGCCGCAACCGGCCCTGGCATATCGGCATCATCCACGACGATGATCGCCGGCTGGCGTCGCCGCTGATTGCCGCGCTGAAGCGGCTTGCCGGGGTCACCGTCGGCGTCAACGAGCCCTATTCGCCGGCCGACCGCGTCTATTTCACGCTGGAACGCCACGCACGTTCGCGCGGCTTGCCGTGCGCGATGATCGAAATCCGCAATGACGAAATCGCCGGCGAAGCCGGGCAGCGGAAATGGGCGGATCTGCTTACGGGCATTTTTTCGGATCTGGAGCCAGAGGAGGCCAAGGGCTCTCGACCAAGCGCAGTCGGCAAGTCAGTACAATCGGCCAGCTAAGAACGTAAAAGGGGACTCAAAATGTCAACGCAAGACTATACGGAAGTCGACAAGAAGGAGGACCTGAAGGTACTCCACGGTATGGGCTACGCCCAGGAACTGTCGCGAAGCATGAGCCGCTTCTCGAACTTCGCCATCTCGTTCTCGATCATCTGCATCCTGTCGGGCGGCATCAATTCCTTCGCCCAGGCAACCTCGTCGGTCGGCGGCGCCGGTGCGGGCATCGGCTGGATCGTGGGCTGTGCCGTTTCCGGGTTTTTCGCCCTCGCCATGGCGCAGATCGCTTCGGCGTTTCCGACCGCCGGCGGCCTCTATCACTGGGCGTCGATCCTCGGCAACCGCTTCACCGGCTGGCTCACCGCCTGGCTCAACCTGCTCGGTCTGATCACGGTGCTCGGCGCGATCAACATCGGCACTGCGTTCTTCTTCACAGGAACGTTCGGAAGCTGGTTCGGGATGACCGGCACGCCAGGCGAAATTGTCGGCTTCGTCGCTTTCATTACGGTCCTGCAGGCCTTGCTCAATCATTTCGGCATCAAGTTGACCGCGATGTTGACCGACGCCTCCGGCTTCATCATTCTCGGAACGACCGCGGTGTTGATCGTGGCTTGCCTGGTGTTTGCGCCAGCGATCGACGTCACGCGGCTGTGGACCTTCACCAATTATTCTGGTGACGCAGGCGGCGGCGTTTTCCCACAGAGCGACTCCATGAGCTATCTTTTCCTGCTCTGCCTGCTTTTGCCGGTCTACACCATCACCGGCTATGACGCGTCGGCGCACACGTCGGAAGAAACACTGAAGGCTGCGCACTCGGTTCCGCGGGCGATCGTATCGTCGGTGGTCTGGTCCTCGCTGATCGGCTGGGTGATGCTATGCGCTATCGTTCTGGCGATCCCGGACTTGGCGGCAGGTGCCAAGCAGGGCTGGAACGTGTTCTTCGCCACCATGGACACGATCCTGCCGGTGTGGCTGAAGGAACTGCTCTATCTGGGAATCCTGATCGCGCAGTTCCTCTGCGGTCTCGCCACGGTGACATCGGCTTCGCGCATGCTGTTTGCCTTCTCTCGCGATGGTGGCATGCCGGTCGGTTCCGCGTCTCTCGCCAAAGTCAGCCCGACCTGGCGCACGCCGGTCAACGCCATCTGGACCGCCGCGATCCTTGAGATCATCTACGTCTTTCTTGCTCAGTTCATTTCGATCGGGGGCACCAACATCTACACCATCGTCGTCAATTCGACGCTGGTGTTCCTGTTCCTGTCCTTCATCATCCCGATCATGCTCGGCATGATGGCCTTCGGAACCGCGAAATGGCCGAACCCGGGCCCGTGGAACCTCGGTGGCGGCGTGTTCAAGCTGTTCTGCGTTCTGTCGCTCGTCGGCATGGTGATCATCTTCTACATTGCCATCCAGCCGCCGAACGACAAGGTGCTTTACATCACCATTGGCTTCATCGTGCTGACCGCCGTGCTTTGGTTCGGTTTCGAGAATCGCCGCTTCCAGGGCCCGCCGATCGGCGACCAGATCGCCAAGCGCCAGGCTGCCATCGCGGCTGCCGAGCTGGCGGTCGGCGAGACCGGCCACTGAACTCAGTCATCATCGCCATGGCCGGCATCGTGCCGGCCATGGTCTCGATTTATCTGCTCAATCGAAAAGCGCTGGAGTGCCAAAGGAATGGCCGGAAATTTCTCGTTCGATCAGTTGAAGAAGGCGGTCTCCAGCGGCGAGATCGACACGGTGCTGGCCTGCATCGTCGACATGCAGGGCCGGCTGGTAGGGAAACGCTTCCTGGCGCAATACTTCGTCGATTCCGCGCATGATGAAACGCATGGCTGCAACTACCTCCTGGCCGCCGACATCGATATGGAGCCGGTGCCGGGCTACAAGGCGGCGAGTTGGTCCAAGGGCTATGGCGATTTCGTCATGAAGCCGGACCTGGCGACATTGCGGCGCATTCCGTGGCTGGAGAAGACGGCGCTGGTGATCTGCGACGTGCTCGACCACCACACCCATGACGACCTGCCGCATTCGCCACGCGCCATCCTGAAGAAGCAGGTCAAGCGGCTGACGGAGCGTGGCTATATCGGCTATTTCGCTTCCGAGCTTGAATTCTATCTGTTCAACGAGACCTACGATTCCGCCCGCAAGAAGCATTGGCAGGGCCTCGACACCGCATCGCCCTATATCGGCGACTACCAGATCGGCATCACCACCAAGGAAGAAGGCGTCATGCGCCGGCTTCGCAACGAGATGGAAGCGGCCGGCATCCCGATCGAGAACTCCAAGGGCGAGTGGGGCCCGGGCCAGGAAGAGATCAATGTGCGCTATGCCGAGGCGCTCGACATGGCCGATCGCCACGTTATCCTGAAGAACGGCGCCAAGGAGATTGCCGAGTCCGAGGGCAAGGCGATTTCCTTCATGTCCAAGTACAATTACGGGTTCGCCGGGAATTCCAGCCACATCCACAATTCGCTATGGAGCGCCGACGGCAAGACGCCGCTGTTCTTCGACAAGAAGGCGGAGTGGACACTGTCGACGCTCGGCCAGCAATGGGCGGCCGGGCAGTTGAAGTATGCCAAGGAGTTCACCTGGTTCCTGGCGCCCTACATCAATTCCTACAAGCGCTTCCAGGCCGGTACCTTCGCGCCGACCAAGATCATGTGGAGCGAGGACAACCGCACCGCCGGCTTCCGCCTGTGCGGCGAGGGCACCAAGGGCATCCGCATGGAATGCCGCATCGGCGGCGCCGACCTCAACCCCTATCTCGCCTTTGCCGCGCTGATCGCCGCAGGCCTTGCCGGCATCGATGAGAAGCTCGAGCTGCAGAAGCCTTTCGTCGGCGACGCCTATCAGGCGTCACGACTGCCGGAGATACCGAAGACGCTGCGCGATGCCACCGAGACGCTGGCGAAGTCGAAGATGCTGAAGCAGGCGCTCGGCGATGACGTGCTCGAACACTATGTCCACACTGCAAAGTGGGAGCAGTTCGAATACGACCGCCGCATCACGGATTGGGAACTGCACAGGGGGTTCGAGCGGTATTAGGCAATGGATCGAGACAAGCTCCATCGCTCGTTTGATACATCGGCTGGAGAATGGATTGCGCTTATTCCGAACGAGCTGCAGGTAGATGCAGTAGGCTTATGGCAGATCATTCCAGTGGGGCGTCACGAGTTTGGGTTCGAAGGACGAGATCTTGAAGAGTTCACTAGAGAGGCACTGAAAGGTCTGTTGGCCAAAGGGGCCATGCCGATAACAGGGCAGGAAAAAGTCTGGGTTGTCGAACCACGCTATGGAACTAAGTCCGACGAAATAATCGACAAGGTTGTGAAGACTTGGCTATCGGAAGGTATGCGTGAACCAGACGTCGGAGACGTCTGGTTCGGACTTACAACCGTCGTAGGAAATTGAACTCAGGAGTGCGTAGTTGGAAACCGTGAGAATAAAATCCCCCGTCGATGGCTCGATCTATGCCGAGCGGCCGGTGGCGACGGACCAGGCGATCAATGCCGCGGTCGAGCGCGCCAAGGCGGCGCAGGAGAAGTGGGCTGAGACGCCGATCGTCGAACGCGGCAAGTACATGCTCGCCATGCTGGAGGCGCTGGTCGCGATGACCGACGAGATCGTGCCGGAGATCGCCTGGCAGATGGGGCGTCCGGTGCGTTACGGCGGCGAGTTCGGCGGCGTCAAGGAACGCACCAACTACATGGTCGAGATCGCCGAGGCGGCGTTGCGGCCGGTGCCGGCCTCCAACCCGAAGGAAGGGTTCCGCCGCTATGTGAAGAAAGATCCGCTCGGCGTGGTCATGGTGATCGCGCCGTGGAACTATCCTTACCTCACCGCCGTCAACACCATCGTGCCGGCACTGATGGCCGGCAACGCCGTCATCCTCAAGCATGCGGCGCAGACGCTGCTGGTCGGCGAGCGTTTCAGCCAAGCCTTCGACAAGGCCGGCCTGCCCAAGGGCGTGTTCCAGAATGTCGTGCTCAACCACGCCCAGACCGAGAAGCTGCTCGGCTCGGGCAAGATCGACCATGTCAACTTCACCGGTTCGGTCGCCGGCGGCCGCGCCATCGAAAAGGCGGCGGCGGGTACCTTCATGACGCTCGGCCTCGAGCTTGGCGGCAAGGATCCGGCCTACGTGCTGCCGGACGCCAAGATGGATCATGCCGTCGCCAATCTGGTCGACGGCGCCTTCTACAATTCCGGCCAGTGCTGCTGCGGCATCGAGCGCGTCTATGTGCATGAGAAGGTCTATGACGAATTCGTCGAAGGCTTCATCGCCGAGACGAAGAACTACGTGGTCGGCAACCCGCTCGATCAGGCGACGACGATGGGGCCGATGGCGCAGGCGCGCTTCGCCGACCTGATCCGCGAACAGAAGGCCGAGGCGCTGCGCAAGGGTGCCAAGGCGCACATCAACATGAGGGTGGCCAACGACAAGGCCGGCTCGCCCTATCTGGCGCCGGAAGTGCTGACCGAAGTCGATCACCAGATGAGCGTCATGCGCGAGGAGAGCTTCGGCCCGATCGTCGGCATCATGAAGGTGCGCAACGACGAGGAGGCGATCGCGCTGATGAACGACAGCGCCTATGGGCTGACGGCCTCGATCTGGACGCGCGACACCGAGCACGCGGTGGCGATCGGCAATCGTGTCGAGACCGGCACGGTGTTCATGAACCGTTGCGACTATCTCGATCCGGCCCTGGTCTGGACCGGCGTAAAGGACACTGGGAAGGGTGCTGCACTGTCGGCGATCGGCTATGACAATCTGACAAGGCCGAAGTCATTCCACCTGCGTGAAGCCATCTGATTTATTGAGAGACAAAAATGTCCAAGCTGATCTCCAAATGGAACTACCCCACCACCGTCCGCTTCGGCGCCGGGCGCATCAAGGAACTGCCTGAGGTTCTGGCGGCCACCGGCATCAAGCGGCCGCTTTTCGTCACCGATCCGGGCCTGGCGAAATTGCCGGTCGTCGCTTCGACCTTGAAGATCCTCGACGATGCCAAGGTCCCCTATGGCGTCTTTTCCGAGGTGAGGCCCAACCCGGTCGAATCCAACCTCACCGCCGGCATCGCCGTGTTCAAGAAGGGCAAGCATGACGGCGTCATCGCCTTCGGCGGCGGCTCGGCGCTCGATCTCGGCAAGCTGATCGCTTTCCAGGCCGGCCAGACGCGGCCGGTATGGGACTTCGAGGATGTCGACGACTGGTGGACACGCGCCAATTCGGATGCGATCGCACCGATCATCGCCGTGCCGACCACAGCCGGCACCGGATCGGAGGTCGGCCGCGCCGGCGTCATCACCAACGAGGCGACGCACACCAAGAAGGTCATCTTCCATCCCAAGCTGCTGCCGGCCATCGTCATCGCCGATCCCGAACTGTCGGTCGGCATGCCGGGCTTCATCACAGCCGGCACCGGCATGGACGCGCTCGCCCACTGTCTCGAAGCCTATTGCGCGCCGGGCTATCATCCGATGGCCGACGGCATCGCCGTCGAAGGTGTCCGGCTCGTTTTCGAGAACCTGCCGAAGGCCTATGCCAACGGCAAGAATCTCGTCGCGCGCGCCCATATGATGAGCGCCGCCGCCATGGGTGCCACCGCCTTCCAGAAGGGGCTCGGCGCCATCCACTCGCTGTCGCATCCGGTCGGCGCGCTCTACGACACCCATCACGGCATGACCAACGCCGTGTTCATGCCCTATGTGCTGGCCTTCAACCGCGATGCCATCGAGGTGCGCATCGCGCGGCTCGCCGCCTATTGCGGCATCAAGGGTGGCTTCGACGGCTTTGCCAAGGCGATCATCAAGCTGCGCAAGGAATTGAAGGTGCCGCATGCGCTGCCGGGCCTGATCAAGGGTCTCGACATGGACAAGAAGCGCAAGGGGCTGATCGCCGACATGGCGGTGGTCGATCCGACCGCCGGCGGCAACCCGGTCAAGCTGACCAAGAAGGCCGCGCTGACGTTGCTCGAAAACGCCATCGCCGGCACGGTTTGAGACGTTTTCCGCACGGGAAATTGATCTGAAAAGGGGCTACAAAAACAAGGGGGAGGATGACGGGCAAGGCAGAAACTAGTTAGCCGGAAAAAGAATCGCGAGGCGATTGCTACATCAGGTTAAAAAGAGTTTACTTTTTCGTACTGCGAGCAGCCGGTTTCACAAAGCTTTCATCTGGCTGTCACATGAAAACGATACCGCATCGCAGGCGTCCAACGGCGTCAGTTCAACGGAGAGAACACATGTTCAAATTCACGGGGAAGGTGCTTTCCCTTTCGGCCGCGGCGCTTTTTGCGTCAACGGTGATTTCGTCCTCGGCTTCTATGGACGATCTCGTCAAGGCCGCGAAGGCAGAAGGCCAACTCACCACCATCGCCCTGCCGCATGACTGGTGCGGCTACGGCGACGTCATCGCCGGCTTCAAGGCGAAGTATCCGGAAATCACCATCAACGAACTCAACCCCGATGCCGGTTCCGGCGACGAGGTCGAGGCGATCAAGGCCAACAAGGACAACAAGGGCCCGCAGGCTCCCGACGTCATCGACGTCGGCCTGTCGTTCGGTCCGTCCGCCAAGAAGGATGGCCTGATCCAGGCTTACAAGGTGTCGACCTGGGACTCGATCCCCGACAGCGCCAAGGATGCGGAAGGGTTTTGGACCGGCGATTATTACGGCGTGCTTTCCTTCCAGGTGAACAAGGACCTGGTCAAGGAATCGCCGAAGGACTGGGCCGACCTGCTGAAGCCGGAATTCGCCAACTCGGTCGCCCTTGCCGGTGATCCGCGCGCCTCGAACCAGGCCATCCAGGCGGTTTACGCCGCCGGCCTGTCGTCAGGCGCCGCCGCTGGCGAAGCCGCCGGCACCGCCGGCCTCGACTACTTCAAGAAGCTCAACGCCGCCGGCAACTTCGTGCCGGTCATCGGCAAGGCCGCCACGCTCGCCCAGGGTCAGACCCCGATCCTGGTCACCTGGGACTACAACGCGCTCGCCGGCCGCGACACGCTGAAGGGCAACCCGCCCGTCGACGTCGTCGTGCCGAAGACCGGTGTTGTCGCCGGCGTCTACGTGCAGGCGATCAGCGCCTTTGCGCCGCACCCGAATGCAGCCAAGCTCTGGCTGGAATACCTCTATTCCGACGAAGGCCAGATCGCCTGGCTGAAGGGCTACTGCCACCCGATCCGCTTCAACGATCTTGCCAAGAACAACAAGATCCCGGCGGATGTGCTGGCCAAGCTGCCTCCGGCCGAGTCCTACGCGGCCGCGGTGTTCCCGACGCTCGACGAGCAGGGCAAGGCCAAGGAAGCCATCACCAAGAACTGGGACGCCGTTGTCGGCGCCAACGTCAAGTAAGACTTGAAATCGATCCGGGCGGCCGCGTGGCCGCCCGGACTCCCTCGATGACGGTAGCCGGCGCATGACCGATCTCTCGCTTTCCAATCAGGCCATCGCGGGGAAGACCGTACCCCCCGGTGAGGCGCGCGCCTTGCGGCTGCCGACGCAATGGCTTGGCGTCGCGCCGTTCTTCATCTTCGCCATCATGTTCCTGATCCTGCCCACGCTTTATCTGATGCTGGGCGCTTTCCAGAATGATGCGGGTGAGTTCACCTTCGAGAATATTGCGGCGCTGGCACAGCCGTCGATCGTCGCCGCCTACTGGATTTCGATCAAGGTCAGCCTGGCCTCGTCGCTGATTGGCGCCTTTGCGGGCCTGGCGATTGCCATCGCCATCGTACGCGGCGGCCTGCCGGACTGGATACGTTCGGCCACACTGACGTTTTCCGGCGTCGCCTCCAATTTTGCCGGCGTGCCGCTGGCTTTCGCCTTCCTCGCCACACTCGGCCGGCTCGGCCTTGCGACGGTGCTCCTGAACACCCTGTTCGGCCTCAACATCTATGCGCACGGCTTCAACATCCTGTCGTTCTGGGGCCTGACGCTGACCTATGTCTATTTCCAGATCCCGCTGATGGTGGTCATCATCGTGCCAGCCATCGACGGGCTGAAGAAGGAATGGGGCGAGGCCGCCGCGACGCTGGGCGCGACCATGGCGCAGTACTGGCGCATGGTGGTCATTCCGGTGATCTGGCCGAGTTTCCTCGGCACCGTGATCCTGTTGTTCGCCAATGCCTTCGGCGCCATCGCCACCGCCTATGCGTTGACCGGCTCGTCGCTCAACATCGTGCCGATCCTGCTCTATGCCCAGATCCGTGGAGACGTGCTGCACAATGCCCATCTCGGCTATGCCATAGCCTTCGGCATGATCGTCATCACCGGTCTTGCCAATGTCTTCTACATCTGGTTCCGCACCCGCTCCGAGAGGTGGCTCAAATGAAGGCTGGCAGGTTCTGGGCCTGGGTCGTCTTCGCGCTTGGCGCGGCCTATTTCTTCATTCCGCTGATCGCGACAGTGGAGTTCTCCATGCGCATGCGGCGCGGCGTCTATTCCTTCGACGCCTACAAGGTCGTGCTGGGCGACGCACGCTTCCAGGCGACGTTCGGCTATTCGGTGCTTGCCGCCGTCTTCACCATCATTCTTGGCGTGCTCATCGTGGTGCCGGCTGCCTACTGGATCCGGCTTCGCCTGCCGCAACTCAGGCCGGTCGTCGAGTTCATCACGCTGCTGCCGCTGGTCATCCCGGCCATCGTCATCGTCTTCGGCTATATCAGAATGTATGGCTCGAATTCACCGCTGCCGTTCCTGGCGACCGACACGGGCACCAACGCCTTGCTGGTCATCGGTTATGCGACACTGGCGCTGCCTTATATGTATCGAGCCGTCGATACGGGTCTGCGCACCATCGATGTGCGCACACTGACTGAAGCGGCGCAGATTCTGGGGGCCGGTTGGGGAACCATCATCACCCGCGTCATCCTGCCCAACGTGCTGATCGCGGTGCTCTCTGGCGCCTTCCTCACCTTTGCGATCGTCATCGGCGAATTCACCATGGCGAGCCTGCTCAATCGGCCGGCCTTCGGTCCCTACCTGCAGAACATCGGTGCCAACCGCGCCTATGAGCCGGCGGCCCTCGCCATCATCGCCTTCGCCATCACCTGGGGGTGCATGTCGTTGATCCAGATCCTGTCCCGCTTCGCGCCGAAATCGGCGAACCGCCCGAACTGATCGAAAGAACAACTCCATGGCCGACCCGTTCCTCTCCATCCAGCACGTTCGAAAGTCCTTCGGCGCCACCACGGTCGTGGAGGATTTCAATCTCGACGTCGAGCGGGGCGAATTTGTCTCCTTCCTCGGGCCGTCCGGTTGCGGCAAGACCACCGTGCTGCGCATGGTCGCCGGCTTCGAGGAGCCGAGCGCCGGCAAGATCGTCGTAGGCGGCAAGGACATCACAAGGCTGAAGCCCAACCAGCGCAATGTCGGCATGGTGTTCCAGGCCTATGCGCTGTTCCCGAACCTGACCGTGGCGCAGAACATCGGCTTCGGCTTGAAGGTGGCGGGCATGTCCAAGGCGGACATCGATGCCCGGGTCGCCGAAATGCTGGGCATCATCAAGCTGCCGCAGATGGCGGACCGCTATCCTTATCAGCTCTCGGGCGGTCAGCAGCAGCGCATCGCGCTGGCCCGCGCCATCGCGCCCAAGCCGAAACTGCTGCTGCTCGACGAGCCGCTGTCCGCGCTCGACGCCAAGGTGCGCGTGTCGCTGCGCGAGGAAATCCGCTCGATCCAGAAGAAGCTCGGCATCACCACCATTTTCGTGACGCACGACCAGGAGGAGGCGCTGTCGATCTCGGACCGCATCGCAGTCATGTATGGCGGCAAGGCAGAGCAGGTGGGTACGCCGTTCGAGATCTACAACCGCCCGGCGACCAAGTTCGTCGCCAATTTCGTTGGCACGCTGAACGTGCTGGAAGGCACCGTCACCGACGCCGCGTCGGGGAAGGTTCGCGTCAACAGCGAGGAAGTCCTGCTCAAGGGCAAGCTCAACGGATCCAAGTCGGGAGATACTTTGTCGCTGGCGCTGCGTCCGGAAGCCATTTCGCTCGGCCGCCAGCCCGGTCGCGATTCCAGCCTGTCCGGCGAGATCTCGGAAGTGCATTTCCTCGGCTCTGTCATCCGGGTTCGGGTCGGCATTGGCGGCAACACGGTCTCGCTCGACACGTTCAACAGCCCGGCAACGCCGCCACCAGCGGTCGGCGAGAAGGCCGAGATTTCGTTTTCGTCGAGCGATATGCTGGTGCTGCACTAGGCCGTGCCGATATTCAGGTGATGCCGGCCTGCAAATGGCGGTTTCCTGCGCTTCCGGCGCTCACCCACTTTGAGTACGCTCCGCTCCGGTTCTAGAAAGCCACCTTGTTTGGTCGCTTCGCGACCGTCTTCGACTCGGCGTGACCTCAATCTCGACACACCCAGGCCCGCCCACATCGGGCGTTTTCGAGCCGGCGCTATGAACGGCTGCACCACCATCTGAAAGTCAGGCAGCCCTTCCATCCGCGCGGTGTGGGCTCGTGCGGCATGCCGGGCGCGGTACGCCACAAGTTCCAGGCGTTCCGCCGGTCGGCTTGTACGCGACGACCAATCAACGGCATGTTGTTGGCCAGCTACTGCCGACAGTTCTGGTTCCGGATATAACGAGCCATGGCTCTTTTCGAACTCACACTTGTCCTCCTGCTGATCGCCGTCGCGCTGACGGCACTGTCGCGACGGCTGGAGATTCCTTATCCGTCCCTGCTGGCTTTGGCCGGAGTTGGGATTGCCTTCGTGCCCGGCGCGCCGACGATCGAGATCGACCCGGAGCTGGCGCTGGCGCTGTTCATCGCGCCGGTGCTTCTGGATGCGGCCTACGACACATCGTTGCGGGATCTCAACCGGTATCGGCTGTCGCTCGTGCTGCTGGCGCTCGGCGCCGTCATCTTCACCACGGCGGTCGTCGCCTTTGTCGGCTGGAAGATGGCCGGGCTGCCGATCGCGGCGGCAATAGCGCTCGGCGCCATCGTTGCTCCGCCGGATGCGGTGGCCGCAAGTGCCGTGCTCGGGCAATTCAAGGTGCCGCACCGCATCACCGCCATCCTGCAGGGAGAAAGCCTGCTCAATGATGCCACAGCGCTGTTGATTTACCGGCTGGCGGTTTCGGCAGCGATAGGCGCGATCATGCTGAGCAACGCCATTCCGACGATCCTGCTGTCAACCATTGGCAGTCTGGTCGCGGGTTATCTGCTTGGCCGCTTTTCGCTGCTGACGCTTACCCGTATCGAGGATGCGGCAAGCAGCACCGTGGTGCAGTTCGCCGGGACATTCGGCGTCTGGATCCTGGCGGACAGGCTGGGCCTTTCGGCCATCATCACCATCGTCGTCTATGCCATGACGCTTGCGCGCCGCGCGCCGCGCCGCATGTCGGCAAGGAGACGTGTCAGCACCTATTCGGTGTGGGAGTCGGCGGTCTTCGTGCTCAACGTGCTGGCCTTTGTGCTGATGGGCCTGCAGGCACGGTCGATCGTCGGCCGGCTTGCCGGGGATGGCCAGGGCGAAGCATTCGTCTTCGCCGCAACGGTGCTGGCCGTCGTCATCGTGTCCCGCCTCGCCTGGGTGTTGGGTTACGGCGTGATCATCAGATGGCTTGCCCGGTTCGGCAGCGAGGACCGAAGGCGAGAAGCGCCTTCGGTTCGCGGCGGCTTGCTCGTCGGCTGGTGCGGGATGCGCGGGCTGGTGACGCTGGTGGCCGCCATTGCCCTGCCGGCCAATTTCCCTGGCCGCGATCCGATCGTGCTTGCCGCTTTCGCGGTCGTTCTCGGCACACTGGTGCTGCAAGGTATGACGCTCAAGCCATTGCTGAAGGCGCTCAGCCTTGATCCGGACACGACAGTCGACCGCGAAGTGGCGCGGGCGCGTGTCGCCATCATGCAGGCCGCGCTCAACGTGTTGAGCGGCAAGACATCGAATGCCGCCGCTGCCGTGCGCGAGCAATATACGGCCCAGCGCACGATCGCCGAAAACCCGGAAAACGCGCAGGCTGCGACGGAATATGACCGGCTGCGCCTCTATGCCATCAACAGCCAGCGTGACACGCTGGAGGAACTGCGCCGCAACGGCACGATCGGCGACGAAGCCTACCATCGCCTGGAAGAGGAAATCGACTGGTCGGAACTGGCGGCCTCGCCCGCTGGGCGCTTCCAGCCTCTTACCACATAGGGGGTGTCTGCTCCTGGCCCAGCCACGCCATCGTGGCGGTCCATTGCAAGGCCATCGTCGAACCGTTACTGCCAACATCGAAATTGAGCCGGATAAGCAATGAAGCTGGTCAGCTACAACATCCAGTACGGATTCGGCGGTGACGGTCGCTACGATCTTTCGCGTGCCGCGCGCATTGTTGCCGGTGCCGATATTATTGCCTTGCAGGAAGTCGAGCGCCATTGGCAGCGCAGCAATTTCGACGACCAGCCCGAACTGCTTTCCCGCCTGCTGCCCGACTATCACTGGGTCTATGGCCCGGCCTTCGACATGGATGCCAGCGAGCGGCGTGATGGGCAGATCGTCAACCGGCGCCGGCAGTTCGGCACCATGGTGCTGTCGAAGCTGCCGATCGTCTGGTCACGGCTGCATGCGCTGCCGATGCGCCGTACGCTGCGGCCGCTCAACACCCGCAACGCGGCGCTCGAATGCATGATCCGCACGCCGGCGGGTCCGGTGCGGGTGCTGTCGCTGCATCTCGCCCACATCGCGGCCGAGGAGCGGCTGGAGCAGATCGACCATCTGCTTGCCGAGCACCGCCGGGCGCCTTCCGATGGCGGCCCGTGGAGCGGCATCGATGACGAGCCGGCGCGCAACTGGACCAGCGGCGAAGGCGAGCCGGAAAACCCGCTGGCGGCGATCTGGATGGGCGACTTCAACATGGAACCGGGCAGCGCCGAATACCGCCGCATCGTCGGCAGCACGCCCTATCATCGCGGGGCCGCCTATCTCGACGGCTTCGTCGATGCGGCTGCCGTCGCCGGCGAGCCGGCCGCGGATTTCCACACCCATGTGAAGACCATCGACGGCAAGCTGACCAAGCGCCGGCTCGACCATTGCTTCGTCGGCGGCATGTTCGCCGGGCGCGTGCGCTCGGTCAGCGCCGATATCGGCGAGGTTGCGTCGGACCATTTCCCGCTGCGGATCGACATCGACCTGGAAACATCGGGCATCGCCACCATTTCTGGAGGCCGATGAGCCGCACATGACCTTGTTCGTCTTTTTCGCGGTGCTTGCCGCCGCCGCCATGCACGCAATCTGGAACGCGCTGGTCAAGGTGCACCTCGACCGTTTCCTGTCGATCACGTTGATGACGCTCGGCATGGGCACTGCTGCCCTCGTGGCGCTGCCTTTCGTCGAAGTGCCGAAAGCCGAAGTGTGGCCCTACATCATCGCCTCGGTCTTCTTCCACATGGGCTACCGGACATTCCTCATCGGCGCCTACAAGGCCGGCGATTTCGCCCAGACCTATCCGCTGGCGCGCGGCACCGCGCCTTTGCTCGCGGCCCTCGGCGGCATGTTGGTGGTCAAGGAGGTTCCGGCGCCGCTCGCCATTCTCGGCATCGCCCTGTTGTCGGCCGGCACGCTGGTGATGTCGTTTCGCGGTGGCGCGCATCTGGAAAAGCTGAACCTGCGCGCCGTTGGTTTCGCGCTTGGCACCTCGATCTTCATCGCCAGCTATACACTGTCGGACGGCAGTGGCGCGCGGCTCGCCGCCACCGCGTCGAGCTATGCCGCCTGGCTGTTCATCTGCGACGCGCTCTGGGCGCTGGTGCTGTGCATCGTCTTCCGCGGGCCGAGGTCGCTGCCGGTGCTGGCGCGCGACTGGAAGACGGGGCTGTTCACCGGTGTGCTCAGCGGCGCTGCCTACTGGATCGTGATGTGGGCGATGACCAAGGCGCCGATCGCCTCGGTGGCGTCGCTGCGCGAGACCTCGATCCTGTTCGCGATGATGATCTCGGTCTTCGCGCTGGGCGAGAAGATGACGGGCTGGCGCGGCGCTGCCGCGCTCAGCATCGTCGCCGGTGTCGTGGCACTGCGACTGGGATAACTGCCGTCAGCCGAGCACGGTCATCACCTGGCCGCGTCGCTCCGGACTGAAGCGGATGACGACGATGATGCAGACGGCGACCACGCCGGCAAAAAGCGCCAGCGCGTAGCCGTAGCTGCCGCCGGCGCTTTCCGCGATGCCTGCCTGATAGGGCCCGCCATAGGATGCGGCGAGGTTGCCGGCCTGATAGATGAAACCAGGCAAGGTGGCACGCACCGCACCCGGCGAAAGCTCGTTGAGGTGCACCGGAATGACGCCCCAGGCGCCCTGGACCGCGACCTGCATGACAAAGGCGCCGATGGCCAGCATGAAAGGCGTGGTGCTGTAGGCCCACAACGGTATCGACGGCAAGGCAATCAGGCACGCCAGGGTGATGGCGTTGACGCGGCCGATCTTCTCGGACAGCGCGCCGAACGCCAGGCCGCCGACGATGGCACCGATATTGGCAACGATGGTGATCCAGCTCACCGTATGCGGATCAAAGCCATGCTGCTTCTTCAGGAAGGTCGGGTAGAGGTCCTGCGTGCCATGGCTGAAGAAATTGAAGAACATCATCAGCACGACGGCATAAAGGGCGACGCCCCAGTGCTTTTGCAGCGTTTCCAGGAGGCCCGGCCTGGCGGTCTTCCGCGCTTCGACGAAAGCCGGCGATTCCGGCACGTGCGAGCGGATGAACAGGACAATCAGGGCCGGCACGAAGCTGAGCAGGAACATGGCGCGCCAGCCGATCGTGTAGCCGCCGATGGTCTGTTGATAGAGCAGGCCGTAGACCACCGCCGCCAGGAGGTAGCCGGCCGGATAGCCGCATTGCAGGATGCCCGAGACCATGCCGCGCGCGCCGGGCGGGATGGATTCCATGGCAAGCGAACTGCCAAGCCCCCATTCGCCGCCCATGGCGATGCCGAACAGGGCGCGCAGCGCCAGGAAGATGCCCAGATTGGGCGAGAAGGCGGCCAGTGCTCCGATCACCGAGTAGCTGACGATGTTGAGCATGAGGATGGGCTTGCGGCCGTATTTGTCGGCAAGCATGCCGAAGAAAAATGCGCCGATGAAGCGCGTCGCCAGGGTCAGGAACAGCGCCTTGGAGACTGCCGGGACGTCGGTCTGGAATTCAGTCGCAATATCCGTGAGCAGGAATGTCAGAAGGAAGAAATCAAAGGCGTCGAGCGTCCAGCCCAGGAAAGAGGCGAGGACGGTTTTCTTCTGCTGCGTGGTTAGGTTCAAGGCGCTTCTCCTTTGCCATCCCCCGAGCAACGATATGTTGCCCGATTGGCAAAAGAGAACAGCCATCAGCCGGCTTTCGAAAAACCGGCTGTCACTTTTTCGTAAGATCGAGATCGAAGACCATCAATCCGTCCGTGCCGCCTTCGAGCGCCGCGACCAGCCGGGCACCGGCGCGCTGGTGGGCTTCATGCACGAGATAGGCGTCGCGTATGGCGGCATCGCGGAAATCGATGGTGAAGCCATGCGTGAAGCCGCGGGCGAACGGTTCGGGACTGACATTGGCGCTGAATTGGACCGCATCCATGCCGTCGATCACCTGCCGCAATGCCTCGAGGTCGGCGTGGATCGCCTTGCGTTCACCGACGCCGACATCATTGCGGAATTTGACGAAGACACAGTGCCTGATCATTTTCTTCCCCTACGCAGCCCGGTTTCCGGAAAACACCGCCGGCGGCAGCGGCTCGCGGCCGAGAACCAGATCGGCACCCTTCTCGCCGACCATGATGGTTGGCGCGTTGGTGTTGGAGGAGGGCACGCGCGGCATCACCGAAGCGTCGCAGACGCGCAGGCCTTCGATGCCGCGCAGCCGCAGATCCGGCGTTACCACCGCCATGTCGTCATGGCCCATGCGGCAGGTGCCGACAGGGTGGTGATCGGTCTTGGAGCTGCGGCAGGCATAGTCGAACAGCTCGTCGTCGCTGGCGAGTGACGGGCCGGGCAGCACCTCGCGCAGCACATAAGGGGCAAGCGCCCTCTGCCGCATGATCTCGCGCGCCAGCCGCAGCCCCTTGATCGACATGGCGCGATCATAGGGATCGGACCAGTAATTCGGGTCGATCAGCGGATGGTCGGCCGGGTCGCCGCTCTTCAGCCGCACGGTGCCGCGCGAGCGTGGCCGCAGGAAGGCCGAGTTCAGGGTGACCCCCGGATTGTTCAACTTCTCGACGCCGGCCTCGATGCCGGAGCCGAGGCCGAGATGGAACTGGATGTCGGGCGAGGCGGCTGTCGGGTCGGCGTACCAGAAGCCGCCGGTCTCGAACAGGCTGGAGGCCACGGGCCCCTTTTTCAGCAGCAGATACTGCAGCCCAGCCCACGCCGTGCGGTGCAGCTTGGCGTAGTTGTCGTAGGTGTGGTCGCCGGTGCATTCGGCGATGACGAACAGGTCGAGATGGTCCTGCATGTTGGAGCCGACGCCGGGCAGATCGTGTACCGGCGTCACGCCGACCGACTTCAAATGGTCGGCCGGACCGATGCCGGACTGCAGCAGGAGCTTGGGCGAGCCGATGGCGCCGGACGAGACGATCACCTCGCGCTCGGCGCGCAGGATCGTCTTTTGCCCGCCTGGCCTGTCGACGATTTCGACGCCGATGGCGCGGCCTTTCTCGACGACGACGCGGGTCACCAGCACATCGGTCCTGACGGTCAGGTTCTTACGCGCCCGGATCGGCTTGAGATAGGCAACGGAGGCGGAGGAGCGCCGGGCATCCTTCTGGGTGAGCTGATAATAGCCGACGCCTTCTTGGGCAGCGCCGTTGAAATCCGGATTGAAGGGAATGCCCATTTCCTGGCCGGCACGGAAATAGGCCTCGCAGATCGGCAGCGGTGAAATCGGGTTGGACACGCCGAGCGGCCCCTGGTCTCCGTGAAAATCGTTGGCGTAGCGCTGGTTGTTCTCGGCCCGCTTGAAGTAGGGCAGCACGTCGCGATAGCCCCAGCCGGTCAGGCCCTCTTCCTTCTCCCAGGCATCATAGTCGCGGGCATTGCCGCGCGTGTAGATCTGGGCGTTGATGGAAGAACCGCCGCCGACCACCTTGGCCTGCGTGTACCAGAAGACGCGATCCTTCATGTGCTTCTGCGGCACGGTCGACCAGCCCCAGGAAGCGATGCCCTTGGTCATCTTGGCGAAGCCCGCCGGCATGTGGATGTAGGGATGCCAGTCCTTGCCGCCGGCTTCCAGCAGAAGCACGGAATTGGATGGGTCTTCGCTCAGCCGGTTGGCCAGAACGCAACCGGCAGGGCCGGCGCCCACGATGATGTAGTCGGTCATGACACTATCCACTTACAGTCGCGGCACGGAGAGCGCGCCGTCGACATTGATGATCGAGCCGGTCGAGAAGCCGAGCTTGCCGCCAGCCAGGGTCGCCACCACGGCGCCGATGTCGGCGGCCTCGCCCCAGCGCTTTGCCGGCACCAGTCCACCGTCGATCAAGGCGTCGTACTTGGCGGCCACGCCTGCCGTCATGTCGGTGCGGATGATGCCCGGCCGCAGCTCGAAGACGCCGATATTCTCGGCGGCGAGCCTGAGAGCCAGGTTTTTCACCCACATCGAAAGGCCAGCCTTCGAGATGCAGTAGTCCGATCGTTCCGGCGAGGCCATTTCGGCGCTGACCGAGGTGATGGTGATGATCGATCTCGGCGAGTCGGCAGGTGCCGCCAGCATCGCCCTGGCCACCGCCTGGCTGAGGAAGACGGTGCCGCGCAGGTTGATACCGATTGCGCGATCGAAATTCTCCGGTTTCAGTTCGAGCAGGTCGCCGCGCACGACGGCGCCGACGCCGGCATTGTTGACCAGGCAGTCGATGCGGCCGAAGGCGCGGATCGCCGCATCGACAAGTGTGGCGTGAGCGGAGAGATCGGCGATGTCACACCGATGGTAGGCGGATGTCGCGCCGCGTGCGGTGAGGTTGGCGGTGAGTTCATCGGCAGCTTTTTCAGCAAGGTCGGCAACGAGAATGTCGAAGCCGGCATCCGCCAGCGCCTCGGCGCAGGCAAGGCCAATGCCGCGCGCGCCGCCGGTGACAATTGCTGCAGGGCGGCTCATGCCGCCAACTCCGTCTTGCGGATGTGGTCGGCGACACGCAGCGCTTGCGCGGCGATCGATAGCGCCGGATTGACGGCTGCCGAGCTCGGCAGGAAGCCGCCGTCGACGACGAACAGGTTCTGGTGGTCGAACGAGCGGCAGAAGGGATCAAGCGGCGCGGTGGCGGGATCATCGCCCATCCTCACCGTGCCGCACTGGTGGGAAGGGGTGCGCTTGTCGAAGGGGCGCGAAAGCACGATGGGGTAGCCGCAGGCGCGGAAATTCTCGCGCATCACCTTGGTCAGGCCGTCCAACGACTGCATGTTGGAGCGCCGCCATTGCATGACGATATCCTTGCCATCGACCATGATGCGGCTTTCGGGATCGGGCAGGTCCTCGCACATCAGGTACCAGTCGACCGCGTGGCCGGCCATGAAGTCGAGCGCGAATCTCGGCGCGAACTTCACATTGGCCCTGAGCATATTGCCGTCGATCTTGCCGAGCAGCTGGACGTTGCCGAGCGGCTTGCCGCCCTTGCCGTCGGACAGATAATAGTCATTCAGCATCAGCGTCTTCTGGTAGACGGCATCGTTCCGGCGGCGCGGATCGATCGCCAGCATGGCGCTCGAATTGTGATTCATGAAATTGCGGCCAACCTGGTCGGAGCGGTTGGCGAGGCCCTTGCCACCTGCCTTGCTGTTGCCGGGCGAGGGCGAACGCAGCAGGATGACGGCGGAATTGACCGCGCCGGCGGACAGGATGACCAGCTTCGGTGTCACCTTTTTCACCTTGCCATTCTGGCGATAGTGAATGGCTGATATGGTTTTGCCGTCAGGCGACACCTCGAGATATTCGACATAAGCGCCGGTCTCGAGCTTGATGTTCTGGTCGGTCAGCGCCGCCGTCAGCGGTCCCGTTTGCGCATCGACCTTGCCCTGGCCGGTGTTCGGGAAAGCGTCCCAGCCGGTCTTGCCCTCCCTCAGCCAGGTGTCGATGTCGACGCCGAGCGGCAGCGAGGCAGGGTGGAGGCCAAGACCCTTGAGTTCGGCGCGGGCACGCGCGATCGGCGTCTCGTCGGGCACCGGCTTGAAGGCGTAGGGGATCGAGTGGAATGGCTCGGTCGGATCCTCGCCCAGCGTACCGCGCACGCGAAACAGCTGTTCGGCTCTGGAATACCAGGGCTCGAATTCGTCGTAGGAAAACGGCCAGGCTGGCGAGACGCCGCCGAAATGCTCCATGGCGGAGAAATCTTCCTTGCGGTAGCGGATCAGCACCGCGCCATAGAACTTCGAATTGCCGCCGACATAGTAGTAGTTGCCGGGGTTGAAGGCGGCACCGCCGGCTTCGCGCCACATCTCCTTCGGCCGGTAATGGCCGTCGACGAAGATGGAGCGTGTGTCACGCGCATGCGGGGTCGCCGGCAACGGCTCGCCGCGCTCCAGCATCAGGATCGAGGCGCCGCTGCCGGCAAGTCCGGAAGCGATCGTGGCGCCGCCGATGCCGGAGCCGATGATGACGATGTCCGGATTGGTCATAGCCGTCAGCGAATGCGGTTCTCGGTCGCCGGATCGAAGAACACCGCCTTGGTCAGGTTGAAGGCGAGCGGCGTCACCGTGCCCGGCTGAATGTTGGCGTCGGCGCGCAGCCGCGCCACGACGCCCTTGCCGCCGAGATTGGTGACGGCGAAGGTGTCGGAGCCTGCCGGCTCCACGACCTCGATGTGAAGGTCGGCGGTGGCGATGTTCGAGGCGTTGCGCTCGGCGCCTTCCGGATCGGTGAGGGCTTCCGGGCGGACGCCGAAGATGATTGGCTTGCCCTGGAATGCCGACAGGCCCGCCGGTGCATTGGCCATCGGCAGCGAGATCGGCTCGCGCGCCTCGCGCTGCAGCACCACCGACAACGCATTGCCGTTGGTGCCGATCGTCGCCGGGATGAGGTTCATCGCCGGCGAACCCATGAAGTCGGCGACGAAGAGATTGGTCGGGTTGTTGTAGATCTCGGCCGGCGTGCCGAACTGCTGCACCTCGCCATCG
Source organism: Mesorhizobium sp. Mes31 (assembly GCF_024519675.1). NCBI lineage: Bacteria > Pseudomonadati > Pseudomonadota > Alphaproteobacteria > Hyphomicrobiales > Phyllobacteriaceae > Mesorhizobium > Mesorhizobium sp. Mes31. Next base: position 141,568 of record NZ_JALJRL010000007.1, read on the forward strand.
CGCATCACGGCGATCTTGGTCGCCAGCGTCATCGCCTCGATCTGGTCGTGGGTGACGTAGACGATGGTGGTGCCGGTGGTGGCATGCAAGCGCTTGATCTCGATGCGCATGTCGACGCGCAGCTTGGCGTCGAGGTTGGACAGTGGCTCGTCGAACAGGAACAGCTTGGGATCGCGCACCAGCGCCCGGCCCATGGCGACGCGCTGGCGCTGGCCGCCCGAAAGCTGGCTCGGCTTGCGCTGCAGGAGATGGCCGATCTGCAGCACCTTGGCCACCTTGTCGATCGCCTTTTGCCGCTCTGCCGCCGGCACGCCGCGCATCTCCATGCCGAAGGAGATGTTTCCGGCCACCGTCATGTTCGGATAGAGCGCGTAGCTCTGGAACACCATGGCGATGTCGCGCTTCGACGGATGCAGATCGTTGATCGTGCGGCCGTCGACACGGATTTCGCCGGAGGTGATCGTCTCCAGTCCGGCAATGGTGTTGAGCAGCGTGGACTTGCCGCAGCCGGACGGGCCGACCAGCACCAGGAAGCCGCCTTTCTCAAGCTCGACATCGATTCCCTTGAGGATCTCGACCTGGCCGAAGCGCTTCCTCAGACCATCAATTTCAAGAAAAGCCATCGGGTTATCCTTTGACGGCGCCGGCCATGAGACCGCGCACGAAGTAGCGGCCGGCGAGCACATAGACGAGAAGGGTGGGGAGTGCGGCGATCATCGCGGCGGCCATGTTGACGTTGTATTCGACGACACCAGTCGAGGTGTTGACGACGTTGTTGAGCGCCACCGTCATCGGCATCGCGTCGCCGGTGCCGGCATAGGCCGAGGCGAACAGGAAGTCGTTCCAGATGTTGGTGAACTGATAGATCACCGTGACGACGAAGATCGGCATCGAATTCGGCAGCATGATGCGGCGGAAGATCTGGAAGAAGGAGGCACCGTCGACCTGAGCCGCCTTGACCAGTTCGGTCGGGAACGCCTCGTAATAGTTGCGGAAGAACAAAGTGGTGAAGCCGATGCCGTAGACGACATGGACGAAGACAAGATTGACCGTCGAATTGCCGAGGCCGAAGTTTGTTCCGATCGAGTTCTGCAGCGTCACGCCGAAGCGGCCGACACTGCCGAGGATGGTCGCCATCGGCAACAGCACCGACTGGAACGGGATGAAGCAGGCGAACAGCATCAGCCCGAACACCAGCGTTGCGCCACGGAAGCGCCATTTGGTCAGCACGTAGCCGTTGAGGGCGCCGAGCATCGTCGAGATCAGCACGGCCGGCACCACCATCTTGATGGAGTTCCAGAAATAACCCTTGATGCCGGCGCAGGTGAGGCCGACGCAGGTCTCGCCCCAGGCCTTCAGCCACGGGTCGAAGGTTGGCGCCCTGGGCAATGCCAGCATGTTGCCGTTCTGGATCTCGTCCATGGTCTTGAACGAGGTGACCAGCATGACGAACAGCGGCATCAGGTAGAACAGTGCGAACAGCGCCAGCAGCCCGTAGATGACGATGCGGTTGACGGTCTTGACGTTGACGCCGCCGGAGGCCTGACGGGCGGGAGTGGTGACAGCGCTCATCGCGGCTTCTCCCTCAGTTCGGAATAGAGATAGGGCACGATGATGGCGACGATGGTCATCAGCATGATCACGGCGCTGGCCGAGCCGACGGCCATTTCGTTGCGCTTGAAGGTGTACTCATACATGAAGTTGGAGGGCAACCAGGCCGAGCCACCCGGCCCGCCGCTGGTGAGCGCCACGACAAGGTCGTAGGACTTGATGGCGAGGTGGGCGAGCACGATGAAGGCCGACAGGAAGATGGGCCGCAACAGCGGGATTACGATGCGGCGATAGAGCTGGAAGGTGGTGGCGCCATCGATCTGCGCCGCCTTCATGATCTCGCCGTCAATGCCGCGCAGGCCGGCCAGGAACATCGCCATGATGAAGCCGGAGGCCTGCCAGACGCCGGCGATGACCACCGTGTAGATGACGAAATCCTTGTTCTTGATCCAGTCGAAATGGAAGCTCGTCCAGCCCCATTGATGCAGGGTCTGCTCGAGGCCAAGACCGGGATCGAGGAACCATTTCCAGGCGACGCCGGTGACGATGAAGGACAGCGCCATCGGGTAGAGATAGATCGGCCGCAGCACGCCTTCGCCGCGGATCTTCTGGTCGAGCAGGATGGCCAGGAACAGGCCGAGCGCCAGGCAGATCAGGATATAGAGAAATCCGAAAATGCCCATGTTGGTGATCGACGTGTACCAGCTCGATGGCGGGTCGGTGTCGAAGGTCCAGCCCCACAGCCGCTGATAGGCGCGCGAGCCGGTGATGACATAGGACGGGAAGGTCTTGGAATTGGTGAAGGACAGGTAGATCGTCCACAGGATGAAGCCGTAGACGAAGACGATGGTGATGGCGAAGCTCGGCGCCAGCACGATCTTCGGCAGGGCATCCTGCAGGCGCGAGCGCACCGAGGCGCGTGGCCGGGCGTGCTCCGGCGTCAGCTTGATCTGGCTTGTCGCTACCGTACTCATGAGGCTCCTCCCGTTTCGGGTCGTCCGTCCCTTGCCGTCATGCGGCAAGCCGGCCCCCCGGGCAGGCGGGGTTTTGGCCGAGGCGAGGCCGCGACCAATTGCGGATGAAACCTTCCCCGCCGAAGCGGGGAAGGTGTTTTCATGCGAGGCGCTTACTTGGCGTCGTCGATCGCCTTGACCAGCTCGGTCACCGCCTCGTCGGAGGTCTTGATCTGACCATGGACGAACTTCGAGACGACATCCTTGTAGGCATTGGCGACCGCCGGAGGCGCGCCATAGCCCTGGGCCAGCGAGCCGAACAGCGTGCCGCCGTCATTGGCTGCCTTCAGGTCGGCGATGCCCTTCTTGCCGCAAGCGTCGAAGTCGGTGTCCGGAACGTCGGTACGGGCCGGAACCGAACCCTTGACGACGTTGAAGGCCGACTGGAAGCTCTTCGACAGGGTGGCGGTGGCCAGCGCGACCTGGGCGGCCTTGCGGTCGTCCGGAACGTTGAACATGCCGAACATGTCGGAGTTGTAGATCACCGAGCCGTCCGTGCCCGGGAAGCGATAGCACAGGAAGTCCGTGCCCGGGGTTTTCTTGGCGGCGTGGAACTCACCCTTGGCCCAGTCGCCCATGACCTGCACCAGGGCATCGCCCTTGATGACCATGGCGGTGGCAAGGTTCCAGTCGCGGCCCGAGAAGTTCGGGTCGACATAGGTGACGAGCTTGGCGAGGTTGTCGAACGACTTCTTCATCGTGTCGGACTTGAGCGAAGCATCGTCGAGATCGTTGAAGGCCTTCTTGTAGAACTCAGGTCCGCCGGTCGACAGCACGACCGAGTCGAACATGGTGGCTTCCTGCCAGTTCTGGCCGCCGAGAGCGAGCGGGATCACGCCTGCCGCCTTGGCCTTGTCGAGCAGGGCAATGAAGTCGTCGAAGGTCTTCGGCTCGGTGCCGCCGATCTTGTCCATGACGGCCTTGTTGATCCACAGCCAGTTGACCGAGTGGACGTTGACCGGAGCCGCGACCCACTTGCCTTCATAGACCGAGAACTTCTGCAGGGCGGCCGGAACCGACTTGTCCCAGCCTTCCTTCTTGGCCGTCTCGGTCAGATCGCCCATGACGCCGGCGGCGGCATAGTCGAGCACGGTGTAGCCCAGCATCTGCGAGGCGGTCGGGTAGTTGCCGGCCGCGACCATCGCCTTCAGCGCGGTCATGGCAGCGTCGCCGCCGCCGCCGGCCACCGGCACGTCCTTCCAGGCAAAGCCTTCCTTGGCCAGGTCGCCCTTGAGGACGTTGAGAGCAGCCGCTTCGCCGCCCGACGTCCACCAATGCAGCATCTGCACTTCCTTGACGTCCGCGGCATGCGCCGAGAACGCAAAGCTCGTCGCAAGAGCCGTTCCGATAAGCAGTTTGCGCAACATGTACTTCCTCCCTTGTTGCATTACACGACCGGTGGAGCCCACCGGGTTCTTCCCAACTCAGCCGAGCCACCAACCGGTGCGCTGGCCGCGATGAAACTGGATTGTCTTTTCCTCGGTATAATCCTCGACGGCGCGTTTGCCGAGTTCGCGTCCGAGACCGGACTGCTTGTAGCCTCCGAAAGGCAGCTCGGGATAACCTTCCATGAATGTGTTCACCCAAACCGTCCCCGAACGCACCCCACGCGCCACCGACATGCAAGTGTCGATGCTGGCGCTCCACACGCCTGCCGATAAACCATAGGGCGTGTTGTTGGCGATGTGCAACGCCTTTTCAATCGATTCAAAAGTCAGCACGGAAAGCACCGGGCCGAACACTTCCTCCCGCGCGATGGCCATGTCCTCGGTGACGCCACGGATGATGGTCGGGTCGAGGTATTGGCCGGCATTGGAAGCCAGCTGCTTGCCGCCGCTGTAGACGCGGCTGCCATTGCTTGCTGCTGCCGTAACGTAACCGGCGACTTTGGCCAGGTGGTCCGACGAGATCATGGCGCCGACCTTGGTGCGATCGTCGAGCGGGTCACCAACAACCACCTTGGAAGTAAGTGCCTTCACCGTGCTGAGGAAATCGTCGGCGATCGCCTCGTGCACGATCAGCCGGCTGCCGGCATTGCAGCACTCGCCGGCGTTGAAGAAGCCGCCGAATACTGCCGCATCGGCTGCCGCCTCGAGGTCGGCGTCGGGGAAGACGATCTGGCCGTTCTTGCCGCCAAGCTCCATCGAGACTTTCTTCAGCGACTGCGCGGCCGATGCCATGGTCGTCTTGCCGACGCGGGTGGAGCCGGTGAACGACACCATCTCGACCAGGGGATGGCTGACCATCGGCGCGCCGACATCGGCGCCCAGGCCGGCAAGGATGTTGACGACGCCGGCCGGCAGGCCGGCCTGCATCAGGATGTCGCCGAGCACGAAGGTCGAGGCCGAGGTCATCTCGCTCGGCTTGACGACAGCCGTGCAGCCGGCGGCGAGCGCGAAGGGCAGTTTCTGGCTGACGATCAGGAAGGGGAAATTCCACGGCGTGATGATCGAGACAACCCCGATCGGTTCACGCAGCACGACGCCCAGCATGGCGTCGCCGAGATTGGCGTAGGATTCGCCATGCAGCGTGCGGGCCAGCGATGCGGCATAGCGCCAGATGTCGACGGCGCCGCCGATCTCGCCGCGCGCCTGGGCGATCGGCTTGCCGGATTCCAGCGCGTCGAGCCGTGCGATCTCTTCCAGCCGCGCCTCGATCAGGTCGGCCGCCTTGAGCAGGATCGCGGCGCGGTCGGCCGCTTTCATGCGTGGCCACGGGCCGGTCTCGAACGCCTTGTGCGCGGCCTGGACAGCCGCTTCCACATCCGCCGCGCCGGCCTGTGCATAGTGCGAGACGGTAAAACCATGACCGGGGCTCTTGCGCTCCAGCATGCGGCCGTCGCCGGCATCGACATGCTTGCCGTCGATCAGCAGCCGATAGGTTTTTGGCGCGGCTGATGCCTCGGCGGGCATGGCGATGTTGAGGGGAGCGTTCATGTGGTTCCTCTAGGATCTCGAAAAGGCCGGCTTTTGCCTGGCCTTGAAAGCGCCGACGCCGGCCTTGAGATCGCCGGTCAGGGCGATGAAGCCGCTGGCCAGCGCTTCGACGGCGGCGGCATCTTCCTCGCCTTCGGCGACCGCGATCATCAGCTTGGCGGCTTCCGTTGCCAGCGGCCCGCGCTCGGCGATCTTCTCGGCCCAGGCTTTGGCCTCCGCATGACCCTTGCCGGTTTCGACCACCCGGTCGACCACGCCCAGGGCCAGCGCTTCAGGAGCGAGAAGAACCTCGCCGCCAAGTGCCATGCGACGCACCGTCTGCGCGCCGAAGCGGCGCACGGCGCGCTGCGTGCCGGACCAGCCGGGCACCACGCCGATCGAGGTTTCGGGGAAGCCCAACTTCACCTGTGTTTCCGCCACGCGCAAATCACAAGCCGCGGCCAGTTCCAGCCCGCCGCCCAGCGCATGGCCCGACAGCACGGCAATCGTCGGTTGCCGCAGACGCGCCAGCCGGTCGAAGACACGATGGCCGTAGCGCACCCATTGCACCTGGAAATCGGCGGCGCTCATGGCGGCCCACGCCTCGACGTCGCCGCCGGCACAAAAGCCCTTGCCCTCGCCGCGCAGCAGCACAACACGCACGTCGTTTGCCGTTTCTGCTTCGTCGAGTGCTGCCTCCAGCGCGCGCAGCATCGGAATGTCCAGCGCGTTGAACTTCTCCGGCCGGCGCAAGGTGATGGTGCCGATGGCGCCGTTCTGCTCGAAGGTGACGAGAGGTTCAGCCATGCGCGCCTCCAAGTGACGCGCCACCATTCAGCGACAGGCCGATCGGCTGGTCGCGATAGAGCGCTTCCGGAGTCGTCTTGAGGTCCTTGGCGACGGCCAACGGAATTCCCGACTGCGCCAGCACGTCGCGCTTGAGGTCGATGCCTGGCGCGAGTTCGGTGACGACCAGACCTTCCGGGGTGAGCTTCATGACGCAGCGCTCGGTGACATAGGTGATGTCCTGGCCCTGCGCGACCGCGCGCTTGCCGGAGAAGGAAATGTGCTCGACCTCGGCGACCACCTTCTTGACCTTGCCCTCCTGGTCGATGCGGATGCCGCCATCGGCCAGCGACAGCTTGGCGCCGGCATTGAAGAAGCCGGAGAACACGATCTTCTTCGCCCGCGCGGTGATGTCGACGAAGCCGCCCGCGCCGGCGGTGACATGTGGGCGCGCCGAGAGCTTCGACACGTTGACCGAGCCGTGGCGGTCGATCTGCAGGAAGGACAGCAGCGACGCGTCGAAACCGCCGGCCTGGAAATAGATGAACTGGTGCGGCGACGGCATGAAGGCGTCGGCATTCGACGAACAGCCGAACTTGAAGTCGAGCAGCGGCACGCCGCCGACCGCGCCCTGTTCGATCACCCAGGTGACCTTGCCGTGCTGGCCTTCTTCCAGAAGGATGCGCGGCACATTGGCCGAGATGCCGAAGCCGATATTGACGGCCATGCCGTCCCTAAGCTCCATGGCGACGCGGCGCGCGATCACCTTCTGGACGTTCATCTCGGCGTTGCGGAAGCTCGACAGCGGCCGGAAGATCTCGCCGGAGATCGCCGGGTCGTAGGGCGTCAGCGTCGTCTGCAACTGATCGGGCGCGACGACGATATGGTCGACCAGCACGCCCGGCACGCGCACGTCATGCGGCTTCAGCGTGCCGTTCTCGACGACGCGCTTGACCTGCGCGATGACGACGCCGCCATTGTTGCGGGCGGCCAGCGCCTGCTCGAGACCGCCGAGATAGGCGCCCTCGTGCTCATAGGTCAAGTTACCGCGCTCGTCCGCCGTGGTGGCGCGGATGATCGAGACCTGTGGCACGATCGAGCGGAAATAGAGCCATTCCTCGCCGTCGAATTGCTGCACGGAAACGATCGGCTCGCTGGCGGCCGCGTTCATGGCGCAGCCCTGATGGCGTGGGTCGGCGAAGGTGTCGAGACCGACCTTGGTCAGCACGCCCGGCCGCTTGGCCGCGGCTTCGCGGTGCATGTCGAACAGGATGCCGGACGGGACGTTGTAGGCGGCGACCGAATTGTCGCCGATCATTTTCCAGATCTGCGGCGGCTCGGAAGAGGAGGGACCGGACGGGTAGGAGCCGCACAGTGTTCGCTTCAACAGGCCGGGCTTGGCCAGATGGTCAATGCCCTTGATGCCATACATGTCGCCGGCGGCGATCGGGTGCAGCGTGGTGATGTCCTTGGGATGGCCTTCGCTGTCGAAGCGCTCACCGATCGCGGCAAGCACGGCGTCCGGGCAGCCAAGGCCGCTCGACGACGACACGGAAACGACCATGCCGTCCTTGATGAGGCCCGCTGCCTGCGCTGCCGAAACGACCTTGCTCAATCGATGCTCCCGAGTTTCGGGTCAATCCTGACGACCTTGCCGGAGTTGGCCGACTGAAGCGCTGCCTCGGCAGCGGTGAGCGACCAGATGCCGTCCTCGCCGGTGGCGGCGGGCTGGCCCTCGCCACGGATCGCGGCATGGAACTGGCGTAGCGACCGGGAGTAGAGGTCCTCGCGGTCGAAGCTCAGTTGCTCCTCGCCCTTGGCGGTGCGCAGCATTACCGAGCCGGCCGGCTTCTGCGTCATCACATTGCTGGCGATCAAGGAGCCATCCGAGCCATGCACCTCGAAGCCGGTGTCGGCGAATTTGGTGGTGAAGCCTTCGTGCGACTGCGCGATGACGCCCGACTTGAAGCGCCAGATGCACATGGCGCCGTCCTCCAGCCCGCTGCCGGCCATTCCGGCAGATTGGGTGAAGGCCGAAACCTCGAGGGGATCGTCGCCAAGCACGAAGCGCAGCGTGTCGGCATCATGCACCGTGATGTCGAGCACCACGCCGCCGCCCGCTTCCGGTTTGGTGATGCGCCAGCCCTGCAGGTTTTCCGGCAGATAGACGGAATGGAAGACACGCGCCGCGATCGGCTTGCCGATGCGGCCGGCGGCGATCGCCTCGCGCATGGCGCGATGCGCGCCGGCATTGCGCAGATGGTGGTTGGTGCCGAGTACGATGCCGGCAGCCCTGGCGGCGGCAACCATTGTGCGCGCATCGGCGCTGGTCAGCGCCAGCGGCTTCTCGCACAGCACATGCTTTCCCGCCCTGGCGGCGGCGAGTGCCTGTTCGAGATGCAGTTCGTTGGTGGTCGAGATGTAGACCGCATCGATGTCGGATTTGAGCAGGGCATCAAGCGTCGAAACAGCGGCTGGAATGCCATTTTCCCTGGCATAGGCCGTGGCGCGCTCGGGGCTGGAACTCATCACCGCCGCGATCTCGCCATCGGACTGTGCCCGGATGGCGTTGATCATGAACTGCCTGGCAATCGTGCTCGCGCCGACCAGTCCCCATCTGACGCTCATGCCGCGTCTCCCATTCCCAGGTCCGCGGATCGATTTGGGCCGCAGCTTTCCCTGACGACCAGATTGACGGCGCCGATATGGTCCTCGGCGCGGGTGGTGCGCGACTGGATCATCTTCAGCATGACGTGGGCGGCGCGTTCGCCGAGACCTGCCGTATCCACCGAGACGCTGGTCAGCGCCGGCATGTAGTGCTCGGCCTCGACCACATCGTCGAAACCGACGACGGCGAAATCCGTTCCCGGCTCGAGCCCACGCTTGCGCAATGCCAGCATGACGCCAAAGGCGACGGCGTCGTTGAAGCAGAGGGCCGCGGTCGGCGGCTCAGCCATCGCGAGAGCGGTCTCAAGGCAAGCGATGCCACCTCTGCGGCTGGTCTCGCCCTGGACGACAAGCGTATCGCGGGCGGCGATGCCCAGCGTCTCGCAGGCTTCGCGAAAACCACCCAGTCGCTCCTGATAGACCACCAGGTCCGAAGTGCCGCCGAAGAAGACCAGCCGGCGATGTCCCTTGCCGATCAGATGAGCGGTGGCGAGATAGGCGCCGCGATGATTGTCGGGTGCGATCACCGGGATGCGGCTTTCAGGCAGCCGACGCATGGCGAAGACGACCGGCACGCCCGCCGTTTCCAGGCGCCGGAAGGCGCCCAGCGTGGTGCCGCGCGCCGGTGACACGATGAGGCCGGCGACGCCTTGCTCCATCAGCGATTTCAGCACCTCTTCCTGACGCACGGGGTTCTCCGCCGTGTTGGCGATGAATGGCACGATGCCGGCCGACTGGAAGACGCGCTCCATGCCGACCGCCAGTTCCGCGAAGAAAGGATTGGTGAGATCGTTGATGACCATGCCGATGACGTTGGAATGGGCCTTGCGCAGATTGGCGGCGCCGCGGTTGTAGACGTAACCGACATCCTCGATCGCCTTGCGCACCTTGACCGCGGTTTCAGGCCGGATCAGCCCGCTGCCCTGGAGCACGAGCGATACCGTCGATTTGGACACGCCAGCCTCGCGGGCAATGTCGAATATCGTCGCCTTGGCCCGGCTGGCCATCCCGATGCGTGCTCCCGGTTGTCTCGATCAAATCTATTGGAACGTTCTAATCCTTGCTCCTAGGATGAGTCAATCGCGATTTTTTCTCCATCTAGAAAATTGATCGGCGAGCGCTGAATGCCATGCGCTATAACGGTTGCCGTGCTGCAATGCAGCATTTTCCTCTGGATGGGCGAAGATTCGCAAAGCATCTTGATTTATTGGAACGTTCCATTTATAGGCGCGAAGAAGGGAGAGTTCGATGGACATTGCCTTGCCTGGTGAAGAGGGCCGCAGCGCCCGCTACCGTCTGGTCGGCCAGCCGGCGCGGCCGGTGATCGGCGCGCGGTTTTCCCGCATCGCCTATGCCGCCGCGCACGTCGTCGCCGATCCGCTTGCGATGACCGATCCGTGGTCGCGGCCGGTGGTCGACTGGGAACGGACCATGGCCTTCCGTCACCATTTGTGGCGGCTCGGCTTCCGCATCGCCGAAGCCATGGACACGTCGCAGCGCGGCATGGGTTTCGACTGGACAAGCGCACAAGAATTGATCCGTCGATCGATTGCCGAGGCACGCACCGTCGACGGCGCCGACCTTGCGTCGGGCGCTGGAACCGACCATCTGGCGCCGGCCGCCGCCAGGACGCTCGACGATGTGATCAGCGCCTATGAGGAGCAATTCGCTTTCATCGAAGGCCTTGGCGGCAAGGCGATCATGATGGCCAGCCGGGCGCTGGCGGCAGTCGCCAAGGGCCCGGAAGATTATAGCTGTGTCTATGACCGCATTCTGAGCCAGGCCTCCGGCAAGGTCATCCTGCATTGGCTGGGCGACATGTTCGACCCCGCGCTGAAAGGCTATTGGGGCAGCAGCGATTTCGAGACCGCGCTGGACACGGTCGTCGCCATCATCGAACGCCACGCCGGGAAGGTCGAAGGGATAAAGATCTCCCTGCTCGACGCCGGCAAGGAGGTCGCGCTCAGGAACCGGCTGCCCGAAGGGGTCGTCATGTTCACCGGCGACGATTTCAACTATCCCGAGCTGATCGCCGGCGACGGTAAGAGACACTCGCACGCTCTGCTCGGCATCTTCGATGCGATTGCGCCGATCGCCAATGCCGCGCTGGCGAAGCTGGCGGACGGCGACCACGCCGGCTATGACGCGCTGATGGCGCCGACGGTGCCGCTGTCGCGCAAGATCTTCGAGGCGCCGACCGAATACTACAAGGCCGGCATTGTCTTCATGGCATGGCTGAACGGCCACCAGGATCATTTCTCGATGATCGGCGGCATGCAGTCGGCACGCGGCATCCGCCACTACGCCGATGTCTTCCGGCTCGCCGACCAGGCGGGATTGCTGGCCGATCCGGAGGTGGCCATCACCAGGATGAAGAGCCTCTGCGCCGTCGCCGGCGTCTGAGCTACGGGAAGTTGGGCCAAAAGAATCCCCGCGCGGGGATTTGCGTCGTTGGTTTGAATCTGTATTGCGGGAGTGCAGATCAGGGACCAATAGAGCGATGGCAGACAAAGTGGCGCTCATCACCGGTGTAACCGGCCAGGACGGAGCTTATCTGGCACAGCTGCTTTTGCAGAAGGGCTATGTCGTCCACGGCATCAAGCGCCGCTCGTCTTCGTTCAACACCGAGCGCGTCGACGACATCTATATCGATCCGCATGAGCGCGACGCCCGTTTCTTCCTGCACTATGGCGACCTCACGGACGCCACCAACCTGATCCGTCTGGTTCAGGAGACACAGCCGGACGAAATCTACAATCTCGGCGCCCAGAGCCACGTCCAGGTGAGTTTCGAGACGCCTGAATACACAGGCAATGCCGATGCGTTGGGAACGCTCAGGCTGCTGGAGGCAATCCGCATCCTGCGGCTGGAAAAAACGGTGCGTTTCTACCAGGCATCGACGTCGGAACTCTATGGCAGAGCACTGGAAGTTCCGCAGCGCGAGACGACGCCCTTTCAGCCGCGCTCGCCCTATGCCGCGGCGAAGCTCTATGCCTACTGGATCACGGTCAATTATCGCGAGGCCTATGGCATGTTTGCCGCCAATGGCATCCTGTTCAACCATGAGAGCCCGACCCGTGGCGAAACCTTCGTGACCCGCAAGATCACACGCGCCGTCGCCTCCATACATCGTGGCCTGCAGGAGACACTCTATCTCGGCAATATCGACGCCAGGCGCGACTGGGGTCATGCGCGCGACTATGTCGAGGGCATGTGGCGCATCCTGCAGCACGACGAGGCGGACGACTTTGTGCTGGCGACGGGCGAGGCGCATTCGGTGCGCGAATTCGTCGAACTGGCCTTTGCTGAAACCGGGCGGACCATTCGTTGGCAGGGCACGGGCGTGGACGAGATCGGCATCGATGCCGGCTCGGGCGCCGCGCTGGTGCGCATCGACCCGCGCTATTTCAGGCCGACCGAGGTCGACCTGCTTGTCGGCGATGCATCCAAGGCCAAGGCGAAGCTCGGCTGGTCGCATGTGACCGGTTTCAAGGACCTGGTGGCGGAGATGGTGCGGGCTGATCTGGCACGCGTCGCCGCTGATGCCAGGCACGGCTATTCCTGACAAGGGCAGGGCGATGAACGAGGCCTTCGACCTCAGGGGCAAGCGGGTTTTCGTGGCCGGACATCGCGGCATGGTCGGCTCCGCCATCGTGCGCAGGCTGGCGAGTGAGGACTGCGAGATCCTGACCGTGGCGCGCGCCGAGCTCGATCTCCTCGATCAGGCCGGCGTGCGGCGCTGGATGGCCGATCATCGGCCCGATGCCGTGGTGATGGCGGCCGCCAAGGTCGGCGGCATCCTGGCCAATGACAGGTTTCCGGCCGATTTCCTGTATGAGAACATCGCGCTACAGACCAATGTCATCGAAGCTGCTTTTCGCAGTGAGGTTGGCAAACTGCTGTTTCTCGGCTCGTCCTGTATCTACCCGAAATTCGCGCCGCAGCCGATCCCGGAGGATGCGCTGCTGACCGGGCCGCTGGAGCCAACCAATGAGTGGTATGCGATCGCCAAGATCGCAGGCTTGAAGCTGTGCCAGGCCTATCGGCGCCAGTACGGCGTCGACTATATCTCGGCGATGCCAACCAATCTCTATGGTCCGGGTGACAATTTCCACCTTGAATCCGGTCACGTCATACCCGCATTGATGCGCAAGGCGCATGAAGCAAAGCAGGCTGGTCGCAAGAGCCTGCAGGTATGGGGATCGGGCAAACCGATGCGCGAGTTCCTGCATGTCGACGATGCAGCCGATGCGCTGGTCTTCCTCTTGAAAACCTACACTGGTGAAAGCCATGTCAATGTCGGTACGGGTCAAGACATCACCATCGCCGAATTGGCCAGGACGGTCACCTCGGTCGTCAGCGGCGACGCGAAGATTACATTCGATACGACCAAGCCGGATGGCACACCGCGCAAGTTGCTGGACGTCTCGCGGCTGTTTGCCACTGGCTGGCGGCCCCGGTATTCGCTGCGCAGCGGGCTGGAGCAGACATATGCATGGTTCCTCCGGCATATCGAAGCCGGCCAGGTCCGGCTATCAGCGCCCGAAAGTTGACGCCGCTTGAGCGATTTCTCCATGATGACATTGGCGGCGACCAGGGCAGACGGCCTTGGAGGGCGCCTGCTCGCCATGGTCAACGCAAAATGTCTCGCCGACAAACTGGGTTGCCGTTTCGGCTTCACCTGGAACGGCCGATCCATCGACGACATGCAATTCCACATTGTCGATTCCGTCGACAAGGTTTTTGCCACCCGCTTTATCGAAAAACACTGGCTGGGCGAGAAGATCGACGCAGCCCGGTACGGTGTCCTCGACGGTACACGATTCACGCGGTCCAGCCTGGCAGCCGATGCCCGTCAAAACGGTTGCCAAGGATGGATCTGCGATGATTTCCGCATCCTAAAATCGTTCCGGCAGGGGTGGTTCAGGGCGATGCTGCCAGCCAACAGGTCGGCCCGGTCGAGGCATCGGACGTTTGGCACGCTTGGCTTTTCCGAACCCGTGAGAGCAACCATGGCCGCCGCCGACGGGCGTCGGTTTTCCCGGCCGATGGCCGCGCTGCACCTGCGCAGCGGCGACATCATCCACGGCAACTACCGCTCGCGGTTGGAGTTTTGCGATAAGGTCATTCCCGCACCGCTGGCCAAGGCGATCGTGTCGAAACTGGCGTCAAAAGGCCTGACGACGCTGGTGATCGGCCAGGACCGGGCAACGCTCGACTATCTGAAATCGGAGACTGGAGCCTTCCTCTCCGACGATTTCGGAGCGGGCCAGTTCGAAGACGAGACACTCAAGGCGTTTTTCGAAATGGCATTGATGGCTCGGTGTCGGCAGATTTATGCGGGAAGCAGCGTGTTCGCGACAATGTCCTCGGTGATGGGGGGTATCCGGGTCTTCCGACCAAAAGCCTTGTTCGGCGAACGTGGAACAGCGACGGCCATCCTGGACGAATTGAAGGTTCGGCAATCCGATTACCATCCGCTGGAGGCGGCCTTTGGCTATCAGTCGGCCTTCCTGCTTCTGGAGGACAGCATCAGCCCAGCGCAGGCGCGGGGAATTCTCGAAAAGGCGGCCGCGCTCGATCCGCAAAACCCCGCCTATGCGCTGAAGATGGCGGCCTGCTATTTTCGGGACCAGAATTATCGAGGCGGCGAGGCAATTCTGAAAGCGTTCATGCTCAGGGAAATCGATGCCGACGCCGAAAATTCCATGCAGATCATGCAGGTTTTGACCGGCCCCTCGTGGCGCGGCCATGTCATGGCTCGTGACTTCGAACTCTACTTTGCCGCGGCCAAGGCTGGCTATCCCTACGCCGCGGCATGCTCTGCCCATATCCTTCACACGGCTCTGGGCAAGACCGAGGCCGCCTTGGCAATGGCTGCGCTATCACTCGAGGCGGAACCCGCCAACCGGCTTTTCCGGGACATCGAATTGGCGGTCCGGACAGCCGCGACGGCAAATGACAGCTCGCCCTTGCGCGTTTAGCCGCCGGTTTGCGCTTTCGAACTTCGCAGTGGATTGGAACAGACATATGCATGGTTTCTCCGCCACATTGAAAAGGGCGATGTCCGGCTCGGGACCGCATGACGACAGGTCGATGTTGATTGCCGTCAACAGGGATGACGGGCTCGGCGGCCGCCTGCTGGCCATGGCCAACGCAAAGTCACTCGCCGACAGGCTCGGCTACCGTTTCGGCTTCACCTGGAACAGTAGGGATATCACCGACCAGGAATCCCATACCGTCGACGTGGTCGGGAAAATCTTCTCCGCCGCCTTCATCGAGAAGCACTGGCTGGGTGAGAAGATCAAGGCCTCCGATTTCGGCGTCCTTGGCGGCACCGCGTTCACGCCATCGGACCTTGACGCGGCTGCAAGACAGGGAACGCTGCGCGGCTGGATCTGCGACGACTTCGACGTCCTCGATTTCTTCCGCGACGATGATGCCGAACCGGTGCGAAGGTCCGAAGCGCTGCGAGCCTTCGGGTTCTCGCCGGCCGTGCGGCAGGCGCTCGACGCGGCCGGCAAATGCCGCTTTCCCGGCCCGATGGCTGCCTTGCATCTTCGCAGCGGCGACATCGTCTACGGCCATCATCGCAGACGGCTGGTTTTCGCCGACAAGGTCATTCCCTCGACTTTGGCCAAGGCGATCGTGTCGGAACTTTCGTCGAGGGGCCTGACAACCCTCCTGATCGGTCAGGACCATGCCACGCTCGACTATCTCAAGGCCGAAACCGGGGCGCTGCGGACCGACGACTTCGGGGCCGGAGACTTCAGGGGGGAGGAAGCCCTCAGCGCATTCTTCGAGATGGCGCTGATGGCAAGATGCCAGCAGATCCATGCCGGAGGCAGCATCTATGCGGCGGTGGCATCGGTGATGGGCGATGTCCCTTGCGTCGGCGCCAGCGCGCTGTTCAGCAAGTCGCGCGCGGCGGAAATCATCCTGGAAGAGTTGCGGGCGCACCAATCCGACTATCACCCGCTCGAGGCTGCCTTTGGCTATCAATGGACCCTTCTGACCCTGGAAGACGAGATCAGTCCGGCGCGAGCAAGGGAGCTTCTGGAGAAAGCCCAGATGCTGGACCCGCGAAACGACGCCTATGACCTGAAAATGGCGGCAGCCTGTTTTCGTGATGGTGATCCTGCCTCGGGCGAGGCGATCCTGAAATCGCTGATGACCAGCCAGTCCATGGCGCGCTCCAAGATTCCCTTGCCGATGATGGACATCCTGACCGATCGGCTCGGCGGTCGCCTGACGATGGAGAAGGACTTCGAGGTTTTCTTCGCGGCGGCGAACGCTGGCCATCCCTACGCCATGGCTTGCTCGGCCTATATCCTTCTCGAAGTGCTGGGGAACAGGACGTCGGCAGTGGAGATGGCGGCAAGGCTGGTGAAGACGGAGCCTGGAAACCCTATTTTCAGGAGAATCAGGCGGCGTGTTGCGTTGGGCAAGAAGCCGAAATCCGGCAGAATGGCGAGAGCCATGTGGCGGCTCGGCCGGCTGAGGACGTCCTGGCTCTAAGCTGCGATCGAACACAGGTCTCGAGGCTTCGCGGCGTGATTGCCGCGGCGATCGAGATGATGTGCGGCTGGCGGTGCGGAGGTCTCATCAGGACCGTCCGCCATGCAGGCATGGAAGTAATTCGCCGGCATCGGCATTTTTCTTTTGAACCATTTCTCCTGGGATCGCGACCAAGCGGCGTGTCCAAACATGGTCCATCAAGGAGAAGGTCTTATGCTTACTGTTTCAAGAAACGTCCTTTTGGCCGCCCTCGCCGTTTCGGTGCTGGCCGGCTGCAAGACAACCAGCCCCAGGGAATGCGACAAGCTGAAGCCGAGCGTCACTTACAACGGCAAATGCTGCGGTGTCGGCGATGCGCCTTGCCGCGAAGGCAAGGGCGGCAGCGACAGGCCCGGAAACACGCCAGATCCAGAACCGCAATGATCTGATCGTGCGCACCGTCCTGGCTTAGGCCAGGGCGGTTCTGCAACGGGCTTCTCGTAGTTCGACGAACCTGCGGGGCTCGGTGGGGAAAACGGGAGTTATTTGGGGGTAGCAGCGGGCTGTCGGATGTAGGAGCTCAATGAGCTGCGAAGGGCTGAATTGGTTCGCTTTTCCCGGTCAATCTATTGAAACCAGGCTGAGGTCCGTGACCTACGGATTTGTAACAACCCTCAGCGCTGGCCAAGATCATCTGGGGATCGCTTCGCCTTTTGTTCTGAGCTTGTGACTTTCTGGCTACATACATAACTGACAAAGCTGATACACTTTGGTGCTTGTCGAATTCGGTGGGGATTCTGATGAAGAGTTTCTTGCTCGCTTCAGTTTTTGGTCTCGCACTGTGCGCACCTGTGATGGCTGCCGATATGGCAACGCCAACCGTAACGCCAGAATGGACATGGCAAGGGCCTTATGCAGGCGTGTTTGGTGCGGGAACGCTTGAGCACTACAAGATTCACGAGCCGAACATCGGCGCCAGTGCCACGCACAGTGTTGGCTCGGCGACCCTTGGCGGTTTTGCCGGTTACAACTTCCAATCGGGCAAGGTCGTCTACGGTGTTGAAGGCGAACTGGGCTATCGCTTCAAGAAGTCGTCCTTCGATGATGTCCCTGGCCCGGGCAGACTGGACGCCTCGCTCGGCTTGTTCGGTTCGCTGAAGGGCAGGGTCGGTGTCGATATGGGCGCCTATATGCCCTTCGTGACAGCAGGTGTCACCGCAACCCGGCTGAAGACAAACGCAATCGGCTTCTCGGAGCAGGACGCGACGCTTGTTGGCGGCATTGTCGGTGCTGGTATCGATGTGGCGCTGACCCACAACGTCTTCCTGCGCGGCGAATACGACTTCTCGTTCTTCGGCAAGAAGACGCTTGAATATTGTGGCGGCGGCTGCGTGCTCGAACACACAGTTCAGACACATGATTTCAGGGTCGGTGTCGCGATGAAGTTCTAACTGCCCTTGGCCGCTATATAGGCACGGGCTTCCGCGATCACACCAAAACTCCAGCGTGCGAATCAGCGATAACTTGCAACGCGGCGGACCTGACGGTTCGCCGGCCGATGGGGTTGCCGCAACAAAGAACTATCCCTGATCCGATGGCGCTGCCATGTGGCAGAGGCTATCGGCCAAATCTTTGAAAGGATGGTGGGCGTGACAGGGATTGAACCTGTGACCCCTGCAATGTCAATGCAGTG
>NZ_JALJRL010000007.1:159788-327478 GCF_024519675.1 Mesorhizobium sp. Mes31
AGGATGGTGGGCGTGACAGGGATTGAACCTGTGACCCCTGCAATGTCAATGCAGTGCTCTCCCGCTGAGCTACACGCCCATCCGAAGCCGCGATCCTAAAGACTCAATGAATTCAACTGCTTCCTATGTTCTACAGTTTTCTCTTGTGACAAGCAAGGCCCCAAGAAATCCCTCCAGCTAGGTTGCGTTGTGACCAGAGTGTGACCGCAATGCTCCAAATTCATCACCTCTCGCCAAAGAACCCCTTTGAAACCACCGATGAGTTTGAATGGCGACGAAAGGGCATATCGCGCTATCGTCGCAATCGGCATCGCGACTTGCGCTCTGACGCCGGAGTCTAATGAATGACTGACCGTCAAGGTTGCTCAGAGATCCAAGTCTGTAGCTTCATCAGATTTGTCGTCGTCGGACTTCCGCTTTTCCAAGTCGATTCGGCGCGACGAAAGTAGGAGAAAATTCCCCGCCTCGGGAGAGACTTCTTTGATCGCCTCCAAATACTGCCGCCTTCCAATCGGGCCAACTTTTTCCAATCCCCGAACGAGATCCCATCGCCGCTGGGGCTCTTCGCTAGCTGCCGCATCTAGCTTGACTTCGATGTTGGCATCCAGCCGCTCACTCGTGTCATATACAGGTTGCCACCGATCCCTTTGTCCAAATAGATATTTGAACCGCCCTTTTACCTCGCGGAAGACATTCACTCGAACTTGCTGCATGTCTGCGGTTGGTGAAGGGCGAAATGGCGTTGGAGTTAGTCTAAGGGTCGGAGCACGCGAACCCACAATTTGCCATTCCGCTTGGAGTTCGACACCTCCTCTCTTTAATTCCAAACCCTGCGTCTTGCACCAGAGTGAGTATGAGGCACCATCGAGTCGGTCCAAAGCTTCCATTGGCGATCCTGGCAATTTATCAAATATGTATATGTGAACCTCACTTGCCAGAGCGTTCAAGCCGAGGCCAGAAGGTATCTCAAAGTATATTCTCTCGTTCTTTTTGGGCCTCCTCGAAGAGCTCGTCTCTGCAAAAATGACGAAAGTTTTTCTAGCCTCTATATCGCTATCGTCGTCGACAACAATTACTTGGCGAATCCCGTCGAAATATTGCGCTGCCCACCAACTGAGGGCATCCTTCATGCTCGGATCATATTGGACAGACTGCGAACATGCCTCCGCAATATGGGACCGGATTTTCTGAAATTCGATGTTGTTGGCTTCCCCTTCTATTAGGACTCCGGCTTCGCCATTCTTTCCATTTAACGCAAAGCTGGTCAGATTATGCGACCCTATGAACGCACAAGTTCTCCCTTCTGACATTTCCATCAAATATACCTTGCTGTGCATCATTGGATGATACTTAACGAATCCACCGGTCGCTTGGCTCGTCGTATGGCCGAGGTGGACCAGAAGTCGATCAGCTGGAATTCCATAACTCTGAAGTTGATCGAGAGCGTCATAGCCACGGTGAGTGGCCGCACCCAAGACGAAGGTCTTTAATTTTCCTGGTGTCGCGGCCAAGGGTGATGCAATCGCATTTAGGCCTCCCTCAGTGGCAAAGCCCACGACAATTGATACTTCGTCACAGCGATTTATCCTATCGCCAATAAGCGAGGCGATCTCCTGCTGCGGGCGATCAAAGAGAACCTCAGTTTGAAGGGTGGGATTCATCAAGTGCCCTATATGCCGGATGATTCGGGGACTGTTTGAGACCGCATCGCCACCCTTCTGATGTTCGCGTGTACCAGACTAGTGATAGCGCTCCAATCGCATCCCAACCGGGACGGAGATTTTATTTCTTCCTATGGCTGGAACGACATCGATCTCAACTGCGAGGTATTCTTGGCCTGCTTATGGTCCACTAACTACCTTCTCATTAACGATGGAGCCCGATCCGACTACTACAAGGTGGTACTGAAAAGCGCCTGTAGGTGGACCCAAAATGCGCCTTTGTCACGGGACTGCCGGGCATCCCGCAAAGCGCGGCGTGCACTGCCTAGCGGGCGGTCGCAAACATCCAGCGTGTAGGCGCGAGATCCGGGCGCCTCGACGGAAGGGTATACAGCTACTCCATCGGTTGTCGGCATGACAGGGCGAGAACTCGCTGCACTCTTCGGGCAGCTAGATCATCACCATTACGATCCAGAGAAAAAGGAACGAGACGGGGGCTAAGGGCTCATGACCCCGCCCGGTCTTTCAAAGGCGCCCGAAGATTTCCTCGGTTTTAAGCCGAGGTGGTCCTCCTTCGATGTCCTCGCCAGTGAAGGCGAGCGAAGAGAGGCGGCTTGCCAACGCTTGGGCCCTGATTTGCTTATAGAAATCAGAGGCTTGGATGGTGGGCGTGACAGGGATTGAACCTGTGACCCCTGCAATGTCAATGCAGTGCTCTCCCGCTGAGCTACACGCCCATCCGAAGCCGCGCATACACCATTTTTGATCCGGCGCGTCAATAGCAGGAAAAAGGAAAGAAGGCGTCGTCTCGCCGCAGCGGCGAACGGGCGCCGATGGCTAAAGCGCGTCGAGTCTGAACGGATTCAGGCGACGCACTTTAGGTCTTTGTTTTCATGCATGTCGTTCCCCCAAAACCGGGGCCACTTTTGAGCGACATGCTCTGCCGCAAAGCGGCTCAGGCCGCCTGCAGCATCTTTTCGACCTCGTTGACGAGATCGCGCAGGTGGAATGGCTTCGACAGCACCTTGGCGTCTTTCGGCGCCTTGGAATCAGGGTTCAGTGCGACGGCGGCGAAACCGGTGATGAACATGACCTTGAGGTCGGGGTCGATCTCGGTGGCGCGCCGCGCCAGTTCTATGCCGTCCATCTCCGGCATGACGATGTCGGTCAAGAGCAGCGAGAACGGTTCTTCGCGCAGGCGCTCATAGGCGCTGGCGCCGTTGTCGAAATCGCTGACCTGATAGCCGGCGCGCTCCAGCGCCTTGACGAGGAACCGACGCATATCGTCGTCGTCTTCCGCCAGAAGAATGCGTGCCATGATATCCCGTCCGAATCACCCGCCCGAGATTGCCGTTGGGCAAGCCCGTTAACCATCCTGTATATGAGGAGGTGAGGGTAAACATCAAGTGAACGAAGACGGCGATGAGCCATATTTGCCCGGCGGCGCGGCCGCTGAAATGCTGGACACGCGGCCGGCAAGGTGGCACTTTCACATGATGATGCACTGGTATTTTCGGGTTCGTTCAAATTGAAGACGGCAGCCGAGGATTTTTCGGTCGTTCCACCCTTCGAGATCCGGTCGGGCGCCGAGCAGCGCGTCCCCTTCCTCTTCAACTCACCGCATAGCGGCCGCTACTATCCGGAGCGCTTCCTTGCCATGGCAAGGCTGGACCGCAACGCCATCCGCCGCTCGGAGGATTGCTATGTCGATGAGTTGTTCGGCGGCGCCGTCGCGCTCGGCGCGCCGATGCTGGCGGCAAATTTCCCGCGCGCCTATCTCGACGTCAACCGCGAGCCCTGGGAACTCGATCCGCGCATGTTCGCCGAGCCGGTGCCGTCCTTCTGCAACATCCGGTCGGCGCGGGTGGCCGGCGGGCTTGGCACCGTGCCCAAGCTGGTGGGCGAGGGGCTGGACATCTACTCCGGCCGCTTGCCGCTGGCCGAAGCGATCGCCCGCATCGAGGCCGTCTACAAGCCCTATCACGAGACGCTGAAACGGCTGTTGACCAGAACCCATGCCCGCTTCGGCTTTGCCGTGCTGATCGACTGTCATTCGATGCCGGCGAGCATCCGTGTCGGCGACAACGGTTTGCGGCCCGATTTCATCATCGGTGACCGTTTCGGCATCTCGGCCACCGCGGCATTGACCGAGACCGCCATCGGTCTGCTCACTGCCATGGGCTATACCGTCGCCCACAACAAGCCCTATGCCGGCGGCTTCATCACCGAACACTACGGTCGCCCGGCGCGCCATCTGCATGCGCTGCAGATCGAGGTCAATCGCGGGCTCTACATGAACGAGCGGACCTTCGAGAAAGCCGCCGGCTTCGACGCGCTGGCCGACGACCTGACGCGCTTCTCGGCGGATCTGATGGCGATGCCCGACCATCATTTCGTTGACCTGCCGCTGGCCGCGGAGTGAAATCGAGGCTTGTTCTCATATAAGTCGTCCCAAAACCGCCGCGCACTTTTGGGCGACATGCATCGGGAATTGCGGCATAAAAAAAGACCGCATCGTTTGCACGATACGGTCGAAGTCTAGGGAGGAAACGCCCAAGGAGGGCATGGACAGGAAAACCTGTCCGAGGCTGATGGTATTGTGCGCTGCACAAATGTCAAGCGATGTTCAGGCTTTTTTAATTCATAGTGATGTGGAAATTGCGTTTCGATGACGTTGGCGTGACATTTTGGCAACGGTAGTCTCAGCGGAAAACTCGTCGAACACCCTTATTTTGGCTGGAAAGTGGCGGCAGAGCATGGCTCGGCCATGCTGCAATGCGGGAGAATCAGTTGGACATCAGCATCGATTTCATGCGTCGCATTGCGCAGGCGGCAGCGGCGGAAACCTTGCCGCGGTTTCGCAGCCAGGGCGCGGTCGCCAACAAGGAAAAGGGCAGTTTCGATCCGGTCACCGAAGCCGACCGCGAGGCCGAACGCGCCATCCGGGCGCTGATATCGGCGGAGTATCCAGATCACGGCATCCTCGGCGAGGAGCATGGCAGCGAGAATACAACCAGCAGGAATGTCTGGGTGATCGATCCGATAGACGGCACGCGCGCCTTCATTTCCGGCCTGCCGGTGTGGGGGACGCTCGTCGGGCTGACCGTCGACGGCGACGCGGTTGCCGGCATGATGTCGCAACCCTTCACCGGCGAGCTGTTCTACGCCAACGCCTCGGGCTCGCACTATGAGGGGCCGGGAGGGCCGCGCAAGCTGACAACTCGCAAGACGACGAAGCTTGCCGATGCGACGTTCTTCACCACGACGCCGGCGCTCTACAAGGGCGAGGCTCGCAAGCGCTACGATCAGTTCGAAAAGCAGGTCCAACTCGCCCGCTACGGCACCGATTGCTATGCCTTCGCCATGGTCGCTTCAGGAAGCGTCGACATTGTCGCCGATCCCGGATTGAAGCCTTACGACATCGTGGCGCTGATCCCGATCATCGAGAAGGCGGGCGGCGTCATCACCACCTTCGACGGCGGACCGGCGGAAAAGGGTGGCGACGTGCTGGCGGCGGCGACGCCGGAGCTGCATGCGGCCGCCATGGCGGCGTTGCGCGGTTAAGGTCCGCTGATCAGGACCTGAATCTCAACGTGGTGACGCGCAGGTTAGGGTTAAGGCAGTCGTTGCCAGATCCGACAGGGCAATCCTCCTGACAGGAAGCTGTCGGCATTCCTCTGCTATAGAGGCATGTCGCCTGAGGGAGGATCACATGCCGACGCAATCAATGGCCAACCGCGTCAATGACGCACCGGTGGACGGCCGCAGCGATTTCGATTTTTTCTTCGGCAATTGGAACGTCAGCCATCGAAGGCTGCAAAAGCGTCTGGCAGGCGACGGCAACTGGGACGTGTTCAGCGGCACATGCGCGGTGCGTCCACTGCTCGGCGGGCTCGGCAATGTCGACGATAATATGATCGAGCTGCCGGGCGGCGCCTATCGTGCGGCCACGGTGCGAACCTTCGATCCGGCGACGAGGCAATGGTCGATCTGGTGGATCGACGGCCGCAATCCCCTGACCATCGACGTGCCGATGTGCGGCGCGTTCACCGATGGCGTCGGCACATTCCTGTGCGAGGATGTCTTCGACAACAGGCCGATCCGGGTTCGCTTCCTCTGGTCAGGGATCACACACAATACGGCGCGCTGGGAGCAGGCTTTTTCAGCGGATGACGGCACGAGCTGGGAGACCAACTGGGTCATGGAATTCGCCCGCCAGGCATGAACCGACCGACCGACACCGGCCAGGCCTTCCTCCGCTCGACAATGCGCTATCGTGGGGCGCTATCAGACCGTGGGGTCGTCGCTGCCGGGAATGAACGCGTCGAAGGCGGCAAGGAGTTGCTCGCGGTAGATGTCGGCTTCCTGCAGGATTTCGTGGCGCGCGCCATCGATCATCAGCAGCGAGCCGAGCCGCAGATGCCGGGCATAGGCTTCCACCGCCTTGGTCGATACGACCTGGTCGGCGCCAGCGGCAATTATCAGCAGGGGAACCTGGATCCCGGCCATGAAATCGGGGTCGCTGACGGCTTCGGATGCTTTCGCGGCGGCCTGCAGCCAGCGGATCGTCGGGCCGCCAAGCGCCAGTTGCGGGTACTCTTCGTAGATGCGCGTGTTGCGTCGATAGCGCACGGGATCGCTGGTCAGCTTGTTGGTGTCGAAGGGGGCTGTCACCTTCGGCCGCGGACCCCAGGCGGCATAGAGCCGGCCAAGGCCGAGCGCGCAGAAAAACGAACAGACGCGGCGCACCGTCCTTATCGAGACCGGCAGATCTGGCAAGGTGAGGAACGGCGCGATCAGCACCATGCGCCGCACGCGGTTCACCATCGACGGCGCGGCAAGCAGCGTGATCACGGCGCCGGCCGAATGGGCGAGGATGTAGTACGGCCCGCGGCAGTCGGGCAGCACGATCTCCTCGAAGAACTGCTCCAGGTCTGCAGTGTAGTCGCGGAAGCTCCTGACATAGCCGCGCTGGCGATCGCGGATCAGCCGGTCGGAATCGCCCTGGCCGCGCCAGTCGAGGGTGGCAACGCCAAAGCCGCGATCGGCAAGGTTGCGGATGGTTTCGAAATATTTCTCGATGCACTCGTTGCGGCCGGACAGGACGACCACGGTGCCCTTCAACGGGCGCGCGACCGCTGCAAACAGGCCGTAGCGGATCTTCTTGCCGTCACGGGTGGTGAAGAAGCCGCCAGTGGCATTTTTCGGTCGCGGATTGCCCTCGATTTCGTGAAAAAGGGGGATTTCGTGGACAAGATCCATCATTCAGCGCTTCGTGCTTGGCGTCTGGCGTGCCCGCCGGTGCTGGCTGGCTCCGCTAAGGTGATAGACGCCCATGCGCCAAAAGCAAAGGAATTCCGGGTGATGGGCTCTGCAACGGGAAGGCCGGAAGCAGCTTCTCGCGTGCCTCCGGCCCCTGTCGATCCGGGAGGAAGGGACGTTAACACCCGGTTCGGCCTCGTCGCGGCACCTGCTATGTCGGCGCCGCCTGTCCTCGATCCTGGGGACACTCTAGCGCCGGCAGTCTGAACGGACGCCGAAGCGGCGGTTCATCTGCCGTTCATCGAGCACGTCGCCGGTCGTTTCTTTGCGAGCAGGCGAAATCTTGAAATGCTTTCGAGCGCTCCCCAAATGTTGGATGCGGCCGCCAATGTCGGGGCCGCTGGTCCGTCGGAAACGCCGATCGTGGGTTTCGCAGCGGCCATACGCAAACCATGTTGCTCAACAGGAGAACACCTCATGCGTCACGTTGATTTTTCCCCGCTTTATCGTTCGACCGTCGGCTTCGACCGTCTGTTCACCATGCTCGATTCGCTCGCGCAGCCTGACGGCGCGCAGACTTATCCGCCCTACAACATCGAGCGCACCGGCGAGGATTCCTACCGGATCTCGATGGCGGTTGCCGGCTTCTCGGACGACGAAATCTCGATCGAAGCCCACCGCAACGTGCTGACCGTTAAAGGCGAGCGCAAGGACGAGGGCACCGGTGAAGGTTCCGAACTGCTCTATCGCGGCATTGCCTCCAGGGCCTTCGAGCGCCGCTTCCAGCTTGCCGACCATGTCGACGTCGTCGGCGCCACACTGAAGAACGGCCTGCTCTTCGTCGACCTCAAGCGCAACATTCCCGAAGAGCTGAAGCCGCGCAAGATCGCCATTACGGCGTCTTCGGCCAAGGCCAAGCAGATCGAGGCCAAGACTGCCGCCTGATGTCTGTTCTGACGCAATTCCAAACGGAAAACCGCTTCACGCGTTTCCCGGAATTGCTTTAAAAGTCTCCTCCCGAGACGGAAGCGGCGCCGAAAGGCGCCGCTTTTTTGTGGCCGGGGATACCGATTATCCGGCGATCATCTGGCCAAAGCGGTCGACCTCTTCGGCCGTCGTGGCGAAACTGGTGACGAAGCGATAGAGCAACTCGTCCTCGCCGATATGGCCATCAAAGCCGTGTGGCTTGTGCCAGTCGTAGAAGGCAGCGCCCGCCGCCTGCAGCTTTTCGGCTTCGGCTTTCTTGATCACCGCGAACACCTCATTCGCCTGCGGCAGCCATGCCAGCTTCGCCGAGGCCGAGTCCTCGATCGCCGCTGCGAGGCGGGCGGCCATGGCATTGGCATGCCTGGCTGTGTCGAGCCACAGCCCATCCTGAAAATAGGCTTCGAACTGCGCCGCGACGAAGCGCGACTTGGAAAACAGCTGGGCGGCACGCTTGCGCAAGAAGGCCAGTTCCCTGGCGCGGTCGAGATCGAACAGCACGATCGCTTCCGCGCACCAGCAGCCATTCTTGGTCCCGCCAAAGGACAGGATGTCGACGCCGCGTTTCCAGGTCATTTCGGCCGGCGTCGTGTCGAGCGCGACCAGCGCGTTGGCAAAGCGCGCGCCGTCCATGTGCAGCGGTACGGAGTGCCTTTTGGCGATCGCCGAAATCGTCTCGATCTCATCCAGGCCATAGATGGTGCCGACCTCGGTCGACTGGGTGACCGAAACGGCCATCGGGCGCCCCCAATGGACGATTTCGGGCGCGAAGCGGCCAATGGCCCTTTCCAGATTGTGCGGGTCGACCTTGCCCAGCGCGCCGTCGACGGCATGCAGCCGCGAGCCGCCGGAAAAATACTCCGGCGCGCCGCATTCATCTTCGATGACATGCGATTCGCGGTGGGCGAAGGAAATGCCGCCGGGCTTGTTGAAGGTGGTCAGAGACAGTGAGTTGGCGGCTGTACCCGTCGCCACGAAGAACACCGCGACCTCGCGTTCGAAAATCTCGCTGAAGCGCCGGTAGACGGCCTGGTCGAGTGCGCCGTCGCCATAGGCGGTGGAAAAGCCGCCGGCATTGGCGGACAGGCCGGCGGCGATGTCGGGATGGGCGCCTGCCCAATTGTCGGAAGCGAAGAACATGCATCTGCCTGTGTTTTGGGGAAAGTCGCTGTGACCTTGGCCGGTTTCATGGCTTCCTCGCAAGGGCCAGACACTGGAAAACCATTAAAGCCAGCCAATCTGGCTGGGCAACGGCCGGAGACCGAAGCTTACGTTTCTGCCCGGCTTCACGTAATTTTCTGTCGTCGGCGGCCCAAGTTTTTTGTGAATCGGTCTTGTGCGCGTCCAGGATTTCTGTCATAAAAATTTAGGACAGTAGTGCTGTCTTATTTTGTCGCACAAAACAGGCTGGATTGGCGTATCATTTGGGCCTCTCCGGCTGTTGCCGCGAGCGACAGGTGGACGGCCTCAATCTGGCCTGTACGAATACGAGCCATGCGGAAAGCCGCCTGGTTCGGCAAGGATTTCGCAAGACGTGCCGCAAGGATCAAGGGTGAGCCAAGCGCTTGCCGAGGCAAACCGGCGCCCGAAGGGCTGGGAACGGAGGACAGGACGATGACGGACATGACGCTCTCTGCGACGAACGGCCCGGCCGCGCAGACGAAAGCGGCAACCGTCAAAAATACCCTCCGATCCAATTCTGGCCGAACCTCAACCGGGTTTTCCGCCCAAGGCCTCTACGACCCGCGCAACGAGCATGACGCCTGTGGCGTCGGCTTCATCGTCAACATGAGGGGCGTGAAGTCGCATCAGATCGTCAAGGACGGGCTTGCCGTGCTTGAAAACCTGACGCATCGCGGCGCCGTCGGCGCCGATCCGCTGGTCGGCGATGGCGCCGGCGTGCTTGTGCAGCTTCCAGACCAATTTTTCCGCGAGGAGATGGCGGCGCAAGGCATCGAACTGCCGCCGGCGGGTCAGTATGGCGTCGGACACTGGTTCATGCCGCAGGACGCCGCCCTGCGTGCCCATATCGAGGATATCATTGCCGAATCGGCGCATTCCGAGGGGCTTCCGCTCATCGGTTTCCGTGACGTGCCCGTCGACAATTCCTCTCTGTCAAAGGCTCCGGACATCGCTGCGTCCGAGCCGTTCCATCGGCAGATCTTCATCGGCCGTACAGCCGACATCACCGACGACGAGGAGTACGAGGCCAGGCTCTATCTGCTGCGCAAGGTCATATCGGGCCGCATCTACGCCGAGAACGACAACAAGGACATCGGCGCCTACTGCGTGTCGCTGTCGGCGCGCACCATCGTCTACAAGGGCATGTTCCTGGCCTATCAGGTCGGCGCCTATTACAAGGACCTGACCGATCCGCGTTTCGAAACCGCGCTGATCCTCGTCCACCAGCGCTTCTCGACCAACACCTTCCCGTCGTGGAAGCTGGCGCATCCCTACCGCATGGTCGCGCACAATGGCGAGATCAACACCGTGCGCGGCAACAACAACTGGATGGCGGCGCGGCAGGCGTCGGTCGATTCCGAGCTGTTCGGCAACAACATCTCGAAGCTCTGGCCGATTTCCTACGACGGCCAGTCCGACACCGCCTGCTTCGACAACGCGCTCGAGTTCCTGTTCCAGGGCGGGTACAAGCTCAGCCACGCCATGATGATGCTGATCCCGGAAGCCTGGGCCGGCAACAAGCTCATGGATGCCGACCGCAAGGCTTTCTACGAATACCATGCCGCGCTGATGGAGCCGTGGGACGGACCGGCGGCGGTCGTCTTCACCGACGGCCGACAGATCGGCGCCACGCTCGACCGCAACGGGCTGCGCCCGGCGCGTTACATCGTCACCGACGATGACCGCGTCATCATGGCCTCGGAGGCTGGCGTGCTGCCGGTGCCGGAGGAGAGGATCGTCAAGAAGTGGCGGCTGCAACCCGGCCGCATGCTTTTGATCGACCTGGAGAAGGGGCGCATCGTCTCCGACGAGGAGCTCAAGTCGGAGATCGCGACCAAGCATCCCTACAAGACCTGGCTCGCCAACACGCAGCTGATCCTGGAAGACCTGAAGCCGGTCGAGCCGCGTGCGTTGCGCAAGGATGTCAGCCTGCTCGACCGTCAGCAGGCATTCGGCTACACTCAGGAAGACACCAAGCTGTTGATGTCGCCGATGGCGACGACAGGCCAGGAAGCGGTTGGCTCGATGGGCACCGATACGCCGATCTCGGCCATGTCGGACAAGTCGAAGCTGCTCTACACCTATTTCAAGCAGAACTTCGCCCAGGTCACCAACCCGCCGATCGACCCGATCCGCGAGGAGCTGGTGATGAGCCTGGTCTCCTTCATCGGACCACGTCCCAACATCTTCGACCTGGTCGGCAATTCGCGCCGCAAGCGGCTCGAAGTGCGCCAGCCGATCCTGACCAATGGCGATCTCGAGAAGATCCGCTCCATCGGCCACACCGAGGACCGTTTCGACACCAAGACGATCGACATCACCTATGCCTCGAACGAAGGGGCCGCGGGCATGCAGGGCGCCATCGACCGCTTGTGCGAGCGAGCGGAGGCGGCGGTCGCCGGCGGCTACAACATCATCATCCTGTCCGACCGCCAGGTCGGGCCGGACCGTATCGCCATACCGGCGCTGCTGGCGACGGCAGCGGTCCATCATCACCTGATCCGCAAGGGCCTGCGCACCTCCGTCGGCCTTGTCGTGGAATCCGGCGAGCCGCGCGAAGTGCATCATTTCTGCTGCCTTGCCGGCTATGGCGCCGAGGCGATCAATCCGTATCTCGCCTTCGACACGCTCACCGACATGCACAAGCGCGGCGAGTTGCCGGCGGAAGTCGACGCCTACGAGGTTGTCTCCCGCTACATCAAGTCGATCGGCAAGGGCATCCTCAAGGTGATGTCCAAGATGGGCATCTCGACCTACCAGTCCTATTGCGGTGCGCAGATCTTCGACGCCATCGGGCTGAAGTCGGATTTTGTGCAGAAGTATTTCACCGGCACCGCCACGCTGATCGAAGGCGTCGGACTGGACGAGATCGCGGCCGAGACGCTCAGCCGCCACACCGACGGCTTCGGCAATGATCCGGTGCTGCGCAACAGCCTCGAAGTCGGCGGCGAATACATGTTCCGCATGCGCGGCGAGGCGCATATATGGTCGCCCGACGCGGTCGCCACCTTGCAGCACGCGGTGCGCCAGGGATCGTGGGAGACGTTCAAGGACTATTCCGCCCAGATCGACAGCGAGACGGCGCGGGCCCAGACCATTCGCGGCCTGTTCAGGATCAAGCTCGCGGACGAAACTGGCCGCAAGAAGGTCGCGCTCGACGAGGTGATGCCGGCGGCTGACATCGTCAAGCGGTTTTCGACCGGAGCGATGTCCTTCGGCTCGATCTCGCGCGAGGCGCACACCACGCTGGCGCGCGCCATGAACCAGATCGGCGGCAAGTCCAACACCGGCGAGGGCGGCGAAGAGGCAGACCGTTATCTGCCACTGCCCGGCGGCGGCAAGAATCCCGAACGTTCGGCGATCAAGCAGGTCGCCTCGGGTCGTTTCGGCGTGACGGCGGAATATCTCGTCAATTCCGATGTCATGCAGATCAAGGTGGCGCAGGGCGCCAAGCCCGGCGAGGGCGGCCAGTTGCCCGGCCACAAGGTCGACGCCACCATCGCCAAGGTCCGGCATTCGACGCCGGGCGTCGGCCTGATCTCGCCGCCGCCGCATCACGACATCTATTCAATCGAGGATCTGGCGCAGCTGATCTACGACCTGAAGAACGTCAATCCGACAGCCGATGTCTCGGTCAAGCTGGTGTCGGAAGTCGGCGTCGGCACGGTTGCGGCAGGCGTGGCCAAGGCGCGGGCCGACCACATCACCATATCGGGTTATGATGGCGGCACTGGCGCCTCGCCGCTGACCTCGCTCAAGCACGCCGGCAGCCCGTGGGAAATGGGCTTGGCCGAGACGCATCAGACGCTGGTGCTGAACGGCCTGCGCTCGCGCGTCGCGCTGCAGGTCGATGGCGGGTTGCGCACCGGTCGCGACGTCGTCATCGGCGCGCTGCTCGGCGCCGACGAGTTCGGCTTCTCGACCGCGCCGCTGATCGCGGCCGGCTGCATCATGATGCGCAAGTGCCACCTCAACACCTGTCCGGTCGGCGTCGCGACGCAGGATCCGGTGCTGCGCAAGCGCTTCAAGGGCACGCCCGAACACGTCATCAACTTCTTCTTCTATGTGGCGGAAGAGGTGAGGGCGCTGCTGGCCGAGATGGGCTACACCCATATCGACCAGATCATCGGCGATACCGACCTTCTGGAAAAGCGCGACCTGATCGTGCACTGGAAGGCGCGCGGGCTCGACTTCTCGAAGATGTTCTTCAAGCCGGATGCGCCGCATGAAGCGGTGCACTGGACCGAACGGCAGAAGCATCCGATCGACGACGTGCTCGACCGCAAGCTGATCGAACTGGCAAAGCCGGCGCTCGAGAGCAAGCAGCCGGTCAAGATCGAGGTCGACATCCGCAATGTCGACCGTTCGACGGGCGCCATGTTGTCGGGCGAAGTGGCCAAGCGCTTCAAGCACAAGGGCCTGCGCGAGGACACGATCTCGGTGAAGCTGACCGGCACCGCCGGCCAGTCCTTCGGTGCCTTCCTGGCGCGCGGTATCTCGTTCGATCTCGTCGGCGCCGGCAATGACTATGTCGGCAAGGGCCTGTCGGGCGGACGCATCGTCATCCGGCCACCGGAAGAGGCCAAGATCGTCGCGGCGGAATCCATCATCGTCGGCAATACGGTGCTCTATGGCGCGACCGAGGGCGAGGCCTATTTCGCGGGTGTCGCCGGCGAGCGTTTCGCGGTGCGCAATTCGGGCGTGGCCGCCGTCGTCGAAGGCGTCGGCGATCATGGCTGCGAGTACATGACCGGCGGCATCGTCGTCGTCATCGGCCAGACCGGCCGCAACTTCGCCGCCGGCATGTCGGGCGGTGTCGCCTATGTGCTCGACGAGGCGGGCGATTTCGCCGAACGCTGCAACATGGCGATGGTCGAACTGGAACCAGTGCCGGAAGAAGACGATCTGATGGAAAGACTGCTGCATCATGGCGGCGACCTCGACCACAAGGGTCGCGTCGACGTATCGGGTGACATGACCAGCCATGACGAGGAGCGCCTCTACCAGCTGATCTCCAACCATGTGCACTACACCGGCTCGGTGCGCGGTCGCGAGATCCTCGACGACTGGGCGACGTTCCGGCCGAAATTCCGCAAGATCATGCCGGTCGAATACCGACGTGCGCTGATCGAGATGGAACGCATGCGCATGGGCGTGGCGGCAGAATAGACTTTTGGAATTGCCGGGAAGCCCAGGTTTCCCGGCCCCCAACTTTCAACGACAGTTTGACCTCGCGCGGAAGGTTGCCATGGCTGCCTCAAGAGGTTAACGGGTGCGGCGAAAACCGCACCATCTGGACAGCAGGAACTGGACTATGGGCAAGGTAACAGGCTTTCTCGAAATCGACCGGCAGGTGCACAAGTACCAGCCGGCCTCCGACCGCATCCGGCATTTCCGTGAGTTCACGCTGCCGATGTCGGACAAGGAGGTCGAGAAACAGGCCGCACGCTGTATGGATTGCGGCATTCCGTTCTGCCACGGACCGACGGGCTGCCCGATCCACAACCAGATCCCCGACTGGAACGACCTCGTCTACAATGGCGACTGGGACAACGCGATCCGCAACCTGCATTCGACCAACAACTTCCCGGAATTCACCGGCCGCATCTGCCCCGCGCCCTGCGAGGAAGCCTGCACGCTGAACCTCGAGGACATTCCCGTCGCCATCAAGACGGTGGAGCAGGCGATCGCCGACAAGGCCTACGAGACCGGTCACATCAGGCCCTATCCGCCGGAAAAGAAGACCGGCAAGCGTGTCGCCATCATCGGCTCCGGCCCGGCCGGCATGGCTGCTGCCCAGCAGCTAGGCCGCGCCGGCCATGACGTTCATGTCTACGAGCGCGAGAGCCGGCCCGGCGGGCTGATGCGCTACGGCATTCCGGACTTCAAGATCGAGAAGCACTATATCGACCGGCGCATTGAGCAGATGCAAGGCGAGGGCGTGACCTTCCATTGCGACGTCAATGTCGGTGTCGACAAGCCGGTTGCCGAACTGCTGGCCGAACATGATGCCGTGTTGTACTGTGGCGGTTCCGAAACGCCACGCGCGGCCGGCATTCCGGGCGATGATCTCGGCGGCGTGCATGACGCGATGCCGTATCTGGTGCAGCAGAACAGGCGCGTCG
The DNA here is from genome assembly GCF_024519675.1 of Mesorhizobium sp. Mes31. NCBI lineage: Bacteria > Pseudomonadati > Pseudomonadota > Alphaproteobacteria > Hyphomicrobiales > Phyllobacteriaceae > Mesorhizobium > Mesorhizobium sp. Mes31. The sequence goes on from NZ_JALJRL010000007.1 coordinate 175,003, forward strand.
GCGGCGAGCCGATCCAGTCGGTGGCATGGCCGTCGCATCCGATTATCGCCGGTGGCCAGCATGTCGTCGTCGTCGGCGGTGGCGACACCGCGTCCGACTGTGTGGGCACCGCCTTCCGCCAGGGTGCGGTGCGCGTCACCCAGCTCGACATCCGCCCGCAGCCGCCGGAGAAGGAAGACAAGCTTTCGGTCTGGCCCTACTGGGCAACCAAGATGCGCACCTCGTCCTCGCAAGCGGAAGGGGCGGAGCGCGAATTCCAGGTGGCCACGCTCGAGTTCATCGGCGAAGAAGGCCAACTGACCGGCGTCAAGTGCTGCGAGGTCGACGACAAGCGCAAGCCAATCCCCGGCACCGAATTCGTCATCCGCGCCGATCTCGCCTTCATCGCCATCGGCTTTGCCGGGCCGGCCGCCGCCGGAGTGGTGTCGGAGTTGGACGGACAGATGAAGATCGTCACCGACAGCCGCCGTTCGCGCAACGTCGAGGCCAATGACCGCGACTACAGGACCAGCGTCGACAGGCTCTACGCAGCGGGAGACGTGCGTCGTGGCCAGTCGCTGGTCGTCTGGGCGATCCGCGAGGGCCGCCAGGCGGCGCGTTCGATCGACGAGGCGCTGATGGGGTCGAGCGTTCTGCCCCGCTGAGCCCGTTGGAGACTCTACTCCCGCGGTCATGTGACTGGCAGGGGGCGAGTTTCGAAACCGCCTCCGAGAGGTCCGCAGTCCTAAGGATTGACCGCCGTCGTCGCATCGACCGCGGTGGCGGCGGTCGCCGGATTTGCCTTGGGCGGCCACGAGAAATCGTCGGCGCGGCCGGGCGAAGCCTGAGATGCCTTGCCCTCGACCACCAGTTTTTCGCCGGGCAGGTTCGGATTGGCCGTTGCCGGCGGTGCCGCGCCCAGCAGTTCGGAACCGCCGTCAAGCGCCGGATCGCTGAGCAGCATCGGCGCGGTGCGGTCGATGACGATGGGCGCCGCGGCAGGCGCCGGCGCCTCGACGGGAGCGCCCGCCGGAGCGGCCGTGACCGGGCTTCCCGGCGCGGTCAGGCCCAGGATCTTCAACAGCGGTTTTTCCGTGTAGAAGGCGAGCTTGCGCTTGCCGGCCTTCGACACGTTGATGCCGTCATCGGCGCGCAGCCGCACGGGCTGGCCGTTCATGTCGGGGCCACTGGTGACGAAGGCGCCGTTCTCGTCGACGAACCCGTCCCAGACGTCGACGAATTCGCCGCCATGGGCCTCGGCCGCCTGACGGTAGATGTCGTTGAAGGCCAGCATGTCGGAGGTCATCTTCGGCACCCGGAACGCCGGCATGCCGACCCACAGGAAAGGCACCTTGACCTCCGCGATGGCTTTGCCGAACGCGTCGGTTCGGTGCTCATACTCCTTGGTCCAGTTCTCGGACCGAGGCTGTTCACGCACGTCGCCTACCTTCATTTGCTGGCGGTCGTTGGATCCCAGCATGACGACCACGGCGGCGGGTTTTTCAGTCTCGATCAGCGACTTGATCTGTTCGGGCCAGTTGTAGAAATCGTCGCGCACGAAGCCGGACGAGCCATTGGAGCGAGCGACGATCCTGATGCCGGCGTTTTCGCCAAAGGCGGTGTCGAGGCCTTCGGCAAGGCCGGCCGCCATGAAGTCGCCGACCACCAGGACGGTGCGGGCATCAGGCGCTTTCTCGACGATCGGCGTCTCTGGCTCGGCCGGCGCACGCGGGACGCGGGGCTTGCGAGGCTTTGGCTTCGCCTGCTGGATGTCGAGCGGCGGCTCGATCCGCTCGCTGCGGCGCGGAAACAAGAGATCGCGCAACGACCAGCCACGGCTTTGCTGCTGTTCCTGCGCCACGGCCGGGCTGTGGAGGGCCGCCGTGACACCGACGGTGAGCAGGACGACAGCCAGAATCAGCACGGGCACGCGACGAACAAGCCTTGCGATGCGCGCAGCCGAGGCCAATCGTTTCCTCCATCCCTGGCGCGCTTCCCTCGAAAAATCGCATCGACTTTGAGGAGAACCTTGCGCCAATCAGATTGCTACAGTGTCCTTTGCGCGTCCGAAAGGCCGCACGGCACCGCAGGTAGCTCTATTTCTGCCGGAGCCACTTCAGCACTTCCATGCTCGGATAGCCGTCCTGGGTCAAGCCAGCCTTGGCCTGGAAGGCCATGATGGCGGTCTTCGAGCCGTCGCCGATCTTGCCGTCGAACTTGCCGTCGTAAAGGCCGTGCTGGGAAAGCCGCTTCTGCAGCTCCTGCCTTTCCTCGAAAGTGAGCTTGGTAAAGGGCCGCTTCCAGTCCTGCACAAGACCGCTGGAACCGGCGATTTCGTCGGCAAGAAGACCGACGGCAAGCGCATATTTGTCGGCGTTGTTGTAGGCCTTGATGACCGAGAAATTTTTGATCATCAGGAAGGCTGGCCCACCGCGGCCGTCCGGCACTTTCAGCGTCGCCTTGTCCGTGCCGTTCTTGAACGGCTTGCCGTTGGCCCTGACGACGCCGAGCGCCTGCCATTGCGCCAGCGTCTTCGATCCGGCGGGAAGCTTGCCTGCCGGCAGGGTGACTTCATAGCCCCAGGTCTTGCCGGCCTGCCAGCCATTCTTCTTCAAGAGGTTGGCGGCGGTCGCCAGCGCATCGGGGATCGAGTTCCAGATGTCGCGCTTGCCATTGCCGTCCATGTCGACGGCATAGTGCTGATAGCTGGTCGGGATGAACTGGGTGTGGCCCATGGCGCCGGCCCAGGACCCGCTCAGATGGCTTTCGTCGATGTCGCCGGTCTGCAGGATCTTCAGCGCGGCGATCAGCTGCGTGCGGGCGAATTTCGCGCGTTTCGGATCGGCATAGGCTAAAGTCGCCAACGAGCGCACGACATTGCGCATGATGTCATCGCGCTTGAGGATCTCGCCATAGTTCGATTCCATCGACCAGATGGCGAGCAGAATATAGCGGTCGACGCCGAACCTTGCCTCGATCCTGTCCAGCCATGGCTTCCACTTCTTGGCCATCTGCTGGCCGACGGCGACAGACTGGTCGTGGACGCGGTTGTCGAAATAGTCCCAGGCAGGCGCGGTGAATTCGGGTTGCGTGCGCGCTTTTTCCAGCACCACCGGGTCAATGTCCTTGATGTCCCTGAAGGCCTGGTCGTAGAGGGCGCCGGAAACACCGCCTTGCACGGCAGTGGCGCGGAATCCGGCGACCCATTGCCGGAAACCGGCATCGGCGAAGGCAGGCCCGGCAGGCATCAGCAGAGCGAGCGAGAGGCTGGCGGCCGTCATGACGCTGGTCAAACGTTTTGCGGCATTGCGAACGGACATGTTTTCCTCCTTCTCTGTCTCAGGAAAGACCATTCATCGCCGAACCGGGTTAGGAATTAGTTTACCATAGGTGTCGCCTGGAACGAAAAGACACCTCGATGCTTTAACCGGTGCAAGTTTCCCTTACCCGCCCCCAGTAATCTTCAATTCCGGCGTGAAAATGTCGCGAGACAGGGATTGCGGAGCCGGCCAGCAAACGGATAATTGAAAGCATGAAGAGAGTTCGCAAGGCAGTTTTCCCGGTCGCCGGCCTCGGCACGCGGTTTCTCCCGGCCACCAAGGCTGTTCCCAAGGAAATGCTGACCGTCGTCGACAGGCCGGTCATCCAGTATGTCGTCGACGAGGCGCGCGAGGCGGGCATCGAGCATTTCATCTTCGTGACCGGCCGCAACAAGGCAGTCATAGAAGATCATTTCGATATCCAGTTCGAGCTCTATGACACGCTGGCGCAGCGCGGCAAGGACGAGCAGCTTGCCCGCCTGCAGCGGCTGCAGCCGGCGCCGGGCCAAACCAGCTTTACCCGCCAGCAGGTGCCGATGGGCCTCGGCCATGCCGTCTGGTGCGCGCGAGAGCTGGTCGGCGACGAGCCGTTCGCGCTGTTGTTGCCCGACATGATCATGCAGTCGGAAAAGAGCTGCATGAAGTCCATGGTCGAGCTCTACGAGGAAACCGGCAACAACATCATTGCCGTGCAGGAATGCGACCCGGCAGAGGCCCATAAATACGGCATCGTCGGTCGCGGCGAGGATACGCATAACGGCTTCCGCATCACCGAGATGGTGGAGAAGCCGAAGACCGGCACAGCACCGTCCAACCTTTACATCAATGGGCGCTATATCCTGCAGCCCGAGATCTTCAAGATACTCGAAGACCAGGAAAAAGGTGCTGGCAACGAGATCCAGCTCACCGACGCCATGCTGAAGCTGGAAAAGCAGCAGCCCTTCTATGGCTACCACTATCAGGGCCGCACCTTCGACTGCGGATCGCCTGAGGGTTTTGTCGAGGCCAATGTCGCCTTCGCGCTGTGGCGCAGCGACATGAACGAGAACATGGCTGGTGTCATCCGCACGCTGCTCGATGAGATAAAACCATCGGAGCGGCGCGGCGCCGCCTTCTAGCGCTAGTCAGGCAATGCCAGCCTGTGAACGGCCGGCTCGAAATCTCGACATACCCTTGATGCGCAAGCAGCTCAGCGCTGCACTTTCACGCCCAGGTAGATGCTGTTGGCGGTGTAGTCGCGGCCGGGCAGGTTGCTGGTCAGCTTTTCAGTTCTCATCCGGCTGGTGAGGCCGGCATAGCGGTTCAGCCACCAGGTCAGCCCGGCTTCGGCGCTCAAGGTCATGTCGTGGCCGTCGATGCCGATATAGTCGCGCCAGTCCAGGCCCAAAGCCGCATTTCCGGTCAAGTTGGCGCGAATCTGCCGTTCGCCCGTCAAGCGACCTGAATAGAGGATGTCGCCGCTTTGCCCGGCGGTGGTCGTGCCTTCGACGGTGGTCTTGCCGGTCAGTCCGATCGTGGTGCCGCGTTCCGGCGACCATTTGAGGTCGGCGTTCATGGTCGCACCCGAGATCGCCTCCAGCCGGTCGTCGTCGATCGCTTCCCTTAGCCAGCCGGCCGAGAATTCGCCGGAGAGCTTCTCGCCCATGTCCAGCTGCAGGCCGGCGCGCGCGCCGAGCCGTGTCGAGGAGCGCTCGAAGCCATCGGTGTCGAAGCGGAGATTATAGGCCCGGCGACCGACCTCGATCTCGGTGAAGGGGGTGATGGCGGGGGAGATTTCGTAGCCGGTCCGCAAGGTCGCCGTATAGAGCGTGGAGTCGCGATCCTTCTGCGACAACGAGGTGCCGTCCGAAAGCTTGGCGTCGCCATAGAAGTCGTGCTGGACCGCGCCGGTCAACGCATAGCGCATCTTGCCGACATCCTTCTCGATGCCGAGGCTGCCGTTCACGGTCTGCCGCAGCGGCTGCGAGGAGACACCGGCAATGGCGTCCGGCGACGAGGCTGATTCCGGTACGGCCTCGTAGCCGAGCTTGGCGATGGCGCGCAACTCGTTGTCGAGGTCGACGTTGAGCTGGCCTTCGATGCGGCCCTGCGCATTGTGAACCGGGTAACCCGATACGGTCTCGCGGAAAAGGCCGTAGCCGTCGATCGTCGCCGAGTTCTCGCGCCAGTCCGAGGCGGCGGAAAAGCGCAGCGCCGTCTCGGACAGCAGCGCCGACTTGCCGGCATTGCTCGAATCGCCATTCGAGGTGGCGGTGAGGCCCTGTTCGATCGTCGGCCGTATGACGAAGGAGCCCCACTTGATGCCGGTGGCGGCAAAGGGATCGTCCTCGACCTTCTTGTTCTGGCCTTCAATGGAGGCGGTGCGTTCGGCGCCGGGGTCGAGCTTCTGCCGGTCGGCGCTGTCGATGGTGAGGGCACGGCGGTTGGCCGCCTGATCCGTGTCGGTATTGTCAGCGTTGTCCGCTGCGGCCGCGGTAGAGCTCGTGGTCGCGGTGGCGTCCGTGGCCGCGGTCGTCGACTTCTTCTTCTTCGATTTGTCGGCGGCCTTGGCCTTGTCCGCCGCCTTTTGCCTGGCAGTCGATGGGCGGCGAGGCTTCGGCGGCGCCGCGGTGTCGGTGGACGTGTCGTCGGTGGCAGCCGGAGGATCGAAAACACTGCCGGTCGCGGTCGCGTCGTTGGTGTTCGTGTCGTCAGGCACAGCGCCGGCGCTGGCCGGCAGGTAGGTTCGCGCCGGTGCGTTGTCCTGCGCCGCGTTGGCCAATGCCTGCTGGGCCTGCCTGGCAAGAGCCAGTTGTCTCGCCTTGCGCTGCTGATCGGACAGGATCGCCGATTCCGAGACCTCGCCACGCAGTTCCGTTTCCTGGGCATGGAGGGGCGCCGGGCGCAGCAAGGCAAGCATGCTGGTCGCCAGCAGCAAGGCGCAGGCCGCCTTGCCCCTTCGTCCTCCTGATTTTTCTGGCTGGGCCCCGGACATCGCCACCACTGCTTGCGCGGCGCACGCGCGCCATACTTACCGAACCGTAAATGGGGATGGTTAACGGAGGGTTGAGGCGGCGACCCGCTGGCAACCTCAGCCGCCGATTTCCAAAGCGATACATGCGGCTTGCGTCAGGCGTCTTTTTTTCATGGCTGCCGCTAGCCCGGACCACCGCACGGTCTTGGGCAATCCGCATCGGCGGCATTTCTGTTGGACAGGCGAGCGGCAAAGCGCTAATCGCATCACCCATGCATGCGGGATCCCTCGATAAGAAGCCTTTGGACGGGCAAGCGTCGATCGCTTCGGCGTTGAGAACGGTGGCAACCGAACAGGCCGGTGTCGCGGCACTCGCCGAGGCGCTCGAGAACGGACTGGCCGGGCCTTTCGCCCAGGCGGTCGACATCGTGTCAAAAATCGAAGGCCGGGTCATCGTCACCGGCGTCGGCAAGAGCGGCCATATCGGCTCGAAGATCGCGGCGACGCTCGCTTCGACCGGCACGCCGGCTTTCTTTGTCCATCCGTCCGAAGCCAATCATGGCGATCTCGGCATGATTGCCAGGGACGACGCCATCATCGCCATGTCGTGGTCGGGCGAGAGCAAGGAACTCAACGGCATCGTCGCCTATTCCAGGCGGTTCTCCATTCCGCTGATTGCGATCACGGCCGGAGAGACGTCAGCCCTGGCGCGCGCGGCGGATGTGGTGCTCCTGCTGCCGCGGGCTCAGGAAGCCTGTCCGCACGGCCTGGCGCCGACGACGTCGACACTGCTGCAACTGGTGATGGGCGACGCGCTGGCGATCGCCTTGCTCGAGGCGCGCGGCTTCACACCGGACCATTTCCGCACCTTTCACCCGGGTGGCCAGCTCGGCGCCAACCTGACGCAGATCCGCGAGATCATGCATGTCGGCGACAGGCTGCCGCTGGTGGTCTCGGGCACTGGCATGCAAGACGCGATCCTGGAACTGTCGCGCAAGGGATTTGGCTGCGTGGCGATCACTGACGCTGACGGCGCGCTGGTCGGCATCATCACCGATGGTGACATAAGGCGTCACATTGGCAGCAACCTGCTGGCGATGACGGTGGATCAGGTGATGACAAGAGGGCCGAAGACGGCAGCGCCGGACACGCTGGTGGCAACGGCATTGCAGACCATCAACAATTCGGCCATCACCAGCCTGATGGTGGTGGAAGGCGAGAAGCCGATCGGCCTCATCCACCTGCACGACCTGCTGCGCATCGGCGCGGCCTGAACCTCAGACCGGCTCCACTGTCAGTTCCAGATCCGTGTCGGCCGCAGCCGTCACCCGCACCTGCGTGCCAGCCGGCAGATCCGGGCCGGAGACACGCCACAGCGTATCGCCCAGCTTGATGCGGCCGCGCCCGTTCGCGATCGGCTCGGCAAGCGTCGCCGTCTTGCCAACCATCTGCGCGCCGCGCCTGTTGAGCAGCGGCTGATCGGTCGGTTCTTCGCGACCACCCACCAGTCTCTTGCCGACATAGGCCGAGACCAGCGACAGCGCCAGGAAGGCGAGGACCTGAACCTGCCAGGTCCAGAAGCCGGCATCCCAGAGCAACAGCGACACGGCGCCGATCAGAATTGCTGCGATGCCGATCCACAGCATGAAGATGCCCGGCGCGATGATTTCCATCACCAGCAGGACGAAGCCGAGAACCATCCAGTTCCACGGGCCGAGTTCGGAAATGACACGATCGATCATGGCGTTCTCCTATGTTGGAGACATCAGTTGTCGGTTGGGCGCACGACCGGCGGGCGCGCGGCCTGCCGTTGCGCGCCGGTCGTGCCTTCGCTGCGGAAGACTTCCTTGGCGATCTCGCCGATGCCGCCGAGCGAGCCGATCAGCGACGACGCCTCGAAGGGCATCAGCACGATCTTGCTGTTGGTGGCCGTGCCGATCTTGCCCAGCGCCTCGGTGTATTTCTGCGCGACGAAGTAATTCAGCGCCTGCACGTCGCCCTTGGAAATCGCTTCCGACACCACCTGCGTGGCGCGGGCCTCCGCTTCGGCCGAGCGCTCGCGCGCCTCGGCGTCGCGGAAGGCGGCTTCCTTGCGGCCCTCGGCCTCGAGGATCTGCGACTGCTTGAGACCCTCGGCAGCGAGGATCTGCGCGCGCTTGTTGCGTTCCGCGGTCATCTGCCGGCCCATCGATTCGATCAGATTGGCCGGCGGGTTGATGTCCTTGATCTCGACGCGGGTGATCTTGATGCCCCACGGATGCGCGGCTTCGTCGACGACGCGCAGTAGCCGCTCGTTGATGGCGTCGCGGTTGGACAACAACTCGTCGAGGTCCATCGAACCCATGACGGTACGGATGTTGGTCATCGTCAGGTTGAGGATGGCGTTCTGCAAACCGGCAACCTGGTAGGCGGCCTGTGCCGCGTTGAGAATCTGGTAGAAGGCGATGCCGTCGACACCGACGATGGCGTTGTCGCGGGTGATGATCTCCTGGCTCGGAACGTCGAGTACCTGCTCCATCATGTTCATCTTGGCGCCGACGCGGTCGACGAAAGGCATGATGAGATTGAGGCCTGGGCTCAATGTCTTGGTGTAACGGCCAAAACGTTCGACGGTATAGTTATAGCCTTGCGGAATTGTCTTGATGCCCTTGAACAGCACCAGCACGACAAGCGCGACCAGAACAATGACCGCGATATCAAAACCACTGAAATCCATTTGGCTCTCCCTCAGACGTCGGCCGCGCGAGCCATTCTCGCGCGGCCGACTTCACCAAAGACTTAAGTGTGTTTCAGGAGCGTTACAATCAGGTGATGAGGGATTGTTTGTGGGCTTGCGATCAGCGGTTGAAGGCAAACAGCCTTGCATCCGTGTCTTCCAGCCCGTTGATCGAGGCCGAGACAATCTCCGACGCGATCTGTGAAAAGGTGATGCCGTTGCCGCCGTAACCCATGACGGCGTGGATGCGGGGGTGCCTGGGAATGGCGCCGATATAGGGCAGGCCGGTGGTTGTGGTGCCGAAAGAACCGGTCCAGGCGAATTCGGGCCTGACATCGAGATGCGGAAACAGCCGGCCAAGCTTCTCGGATATCCGCGCGCTCTTGTCGGCGATCAGGCCATCTCGCCGTGTCTCGTCGACAAAATCCTCGTCCTCGCCGCCGCAGATGACCCTGCCGTCGGCTGTCGCGCGCATGTAGAGGTACGGGTCCGAAGCCTCCCAGATGAACGCCGCCCGCGGCCAGATCTTTCGCGATTGCGGGCGCGTCGCCATCGCCCATGTCGAGATGATCTGGTGGGCCGCGGCCGGCACGACGTCGACCAGTTCGTAACCGGTGGCCAGGACAACATGCCGTGCCGTGATGGTTTGGCCATCCCTGGTCGAGACGACCACCTCATCGGCGCTGTCCTCGATCGCCGTCGCTTCGACGGGGGCGTAGAAGCGTGCCTTGCGCTCGAGCGCCTTGAGCAGCAGCCCGGCCGTCAGCTTGCGCGGGTCGAGCGCGATATTGCCATGGCTGAGGATGGCGCCGTCGCGTTCGATGCCGAATGTCTCGGCCAGCGGTGCCGGCGTGAGATAGGTCGCGGCGATGCCTGCCTGCCGACGCGCGTCGGCTTCATCACGCAGTTCCGAGGGGCCGAGCACCGTGCCAGCGAGATAGAGTGACTGGGTGCGGCTCGGGCCGCAGTTGATGCCGAGTTCGGCAATGCGGGCGGCGAGATTGGAGACGGCGAGCCGCGAGCGGCGCCAGGCCTGCTCCGCCGGGCCTTTGCCAATCATCTTCGCGAGCGTCGTAAGCGGCTGGTCGATTTCGAACTGCACCAGCGCGGTGGTCGCGGGCGTCGAGCCTTTCAGCGGGCCGCGGCGGTCAATACCAATCACCGAATGACCGTCCGCCGTCAGCGCCTCGGCCATCATGGCGCCGCTGATGCCCATGCCGACGATGAGCACATCGGCCTTGGCGTCACGGGTGAGCGCGCTTGTCGGTACCGCAGGCGTGCGATAGGCGGACCAGACGGGCCGGCCAGTTCTGAGGTCGAGTTTGCGAGACATTGAATTCTCCGGAGGTGCGCCTCAACGCTCCGAAGCATGTGTGGTTCCGGTGTCAGAGCGGCGAGCCGCTCTGACTCTTTGTTTGAGGCAATTCCTGAGGGGAAGCGCTATGCGCTTCTCCCGGGAAAACCGTTTCAAACTTTTCCTGGAATTGCCTTATACCCAGCCGGACAATTCGCGCCGCACCATCGCCTCGATCACCGCCATGCCCTCGGCACTGTCGTTGAGGCACGGGATGTGGGCGAAGTTCTTGCCGCCGGCATGGTGGAAGGTCTCGGCCGCCTCGCGGCCGATTTCGTCCAGCGTCTCGATGCAGTCGACCGAAAAGCCGGGATTGACGATGGCGATCGACTTCACGCCATCCTTGGCCAGTTTCTCCACCGTCTTGTCAGTGTAGGGTTGCAGCCATTCCTGTGCGCCGAAGCGCGACTGGAAGGTGATGATCAGCTTCTTCTCGCTCCAACCGAGCCGCTCGCGCAACAGCCGCGTCGTCTTCTGGCAGTGGCAATGATAGGGATCGCCCTTCTCGAAATAGGGCTTTGGGATGCCGTGATAGGAGGCGATGACCACCTCCGGCTCGAAATCCAGCGTCGCCAGATGCCGTTCGATCGAACGGGCGAGCGCTTCGATATAGACGGGCTCGTCATGGTAAGGCGGCACGCTGCGGATGGCTGGCGCTGCCCGCATCTTCATCAAGGCTCGGAAAAGCTGGTCATTGGCGGTCGCGGTGGTGGTCGCCGAGTATTGCGGATAGAGCGGGAACGACAGGATGCGGTCGCAGCCTTTTTCGACCAGCCCCTGGGCCACGCTCGCGGTCGAAGGATTGCCGTAGCGCATCGCCCAGTCGACGACGACATTGGGCAGGTCGGCGAGCGCCTCGGCCAGCTTTTCGCCCTGGGCACGGGTGTAGGTGCGCAGCGGCGACTCGTTCCTCTCCTGGTTCCAGATCCGGGCATAGTTGGCACCCGACTTCTTCGGTCGCGCGGTGAGCACCAGGCCATAGAGGATCGGATACCAGATCGCTCTGTTGAGTTCGATGACGCGCGGGTCGGAGAGGAATTCCCGGAGATAACGCCACATCGACTTGAAATCGGTGCCGTCGGGCGTGCCGAGATTGACCAGCATGACGCCGATCTTGCCAGCCTTGACCGGCGGATGTCCGGCCGGCAACGGGCCGACGGCCTTCGCGGCTTTGGGATCGACAGAGGTGGAAAGCGTCATAAGGGTTCTCCAGGAGACGCGAACCTAATCATCTCGCGCGCGCTTTCAATACCGCGTCTGGCCGCACCCTGGGCTGAAAACGGAAAACCCGCCCGAATTCCCGGGCGGGCTTTCCGTTGAAAGGGGCGAAGCGACTACTTCGCCGGGATGGTCAGCGTCGCGCCAAGCTTGAGCTGGTGGGGCCTTTGGCCCTTGTTGGCCTCATAGATCTGCTTCCACTTCGTCGCGTCGCCATAGGCCTTCTTGGCCAGATCCCAGTAGGTATCGCCGGCGACGATGACATGGCTGCTTTCGGCCGGAGCGGCCTCGGCCGGCTTTGCCGGCTCGGCAGCGGGCGCCGGGGTCGCTGGCGCAGGTGCAGTCTCGGCTGGTTTGGCCGGTTCGGCGGGCGCCGGCGTCGACGGTGTGGTTTCGGCCGGGACGGTCGGCGGCGTGGCGGCGATATCGCCCGAATTGGCCGGCAGCGAGGGCATCGCCGGTTCAGCCGGCGCGGCTTCAGCCGGCTTTGCCGGTTCTGCAGCGGGAGCCGGAGTTGCTGGAGCCGCCTCAGCGGGTTTGGCGGGCTCGGCCGGCTTTGCGGGTTCGGCTGCCGGTGCTGCCGCAACCGTCGCGGCGATCTCGGTGATGCGGCCGTCGAGCTTCGGCGTATAGGGCCGGTGTGCGCCGAGATAGTCGGCGACGACCTGTTCGAGGCCCGGACCGTAGTCATAAGCGTTCTTGGCCTTCTCGGCGAAGACCTTGTAGCCGTCGCCGCCCTGGCGGACGTAGTTGTTGGTGGCGACGAGATAGTCCTTGTCCGGATTGAGCGGCGTCCAGGCGCCGCCTTCCATGACTTCCACCGACTTGACACGGCCGGCATTGGGCGCGACCGACTTGTCGAAGGAATATTTCAGGCCGGCGACCTGCGGGAAGCGGCCGGCGCCGTCCTCGATCTGGCTGAGACCGCTTTCGAGCCCTGTCATCAGATCCTTGCCGGAAATCTGGAAGGTTGCCAGCGTGTTCTGGAACGGCAGCACGGTCAGCACCTCGCCCATGGTCACGGTGCCCTTGTCGATCGAGGCGCGCAGGCCACCGCCATTGGAGATGACGATCTCGACGCCCTGTCCCTTGACGCGGTCGAGGATGGCGTCGGAGACCATGTCGCCCATCGCGCATTCACGGGTGCGGCAGCTCTCGCGGCTGCCGTCGATCACGTCGGTGGTCTCGGCCACTTCCTTGTTCTTCAACGCCTCGATCGGCGCGCCGAGTTCCTTGATGCGGGCGAGCACGGCGGGGTCAGGCGTGATCGACTTGTCGAGATAGATCGGGTCGCCGCTCGCCGATTTGACGACGCCATTGTCGTCGAACACCACCTTGAACTCGCCTAGATATTTCGAATAGGACGCCGCCTGCACCACCGGCACCTTGTAGCCGTCCGGGTTGTCGACCATTGTCGGGTAGGGGCCTTCCGCCTTCGGGTCGGTGTTCGACAACAGCGAATGGCTGTGGCCACCGACGACGATGTCGATGCCGGGGATCTTGGCGATGACATCGCGCTCGCGCCTGTAGCCGATATGGGTGACCGCGATGATCTTGTTGACGCCCTGTGCCTTCAGTTTTTCGACCTCGGCGGTGATGGACTTGACGTCGTCCTCGATGGTGATGTTGGGGCCGGGCGAGGCGAGTTCCGGCGTGTCGTTGGTGACGGCGCCGATGATGCCGATCTTCTGGCCACCGACCTCGACGACGATCGACGGCTTGACGCGGTCGCCGAGCTTGGACTGCGCGTTGGCCTTCACATTGGCGCCGAGCACCGGGAACTTGATCATGTCGAGGAACGGCGCCAGGGCGGTCTCGCCATCGTCGAATTCATGGTTGCCGAGCGCCATGGCGTCGAACTTCATCTGGTTGAGGAATTCGCCTTCAACCTTGCCCTTGTAGGTCGTGTAGAACAGCGAGCCCTGGAAATTGTCGCCGGCGCTGAGCAGCAGCACGTTCTGGCCTTCGAGCTTCTTGCGCTCCTGGCCGATCGCGGTGATCAGCCGGCCCGCGCCGCCGATGCATTCGCCCTTGGTCTCCTCCTCGGCCGAGCAGGTCGACTCGTATTTGTTGTTGCCTTCGATGCGGCTGTGCCAGTCGTTGATGTGCAGGATGTTCAGCGTGTAGTCGGCAAAGGATGCGCCAGCCGACAGGCCGAGCGTGGAGGCAGAAAGGGCGGCAATGGCAGCAAGTCTCTTCATCTTCGTCTCCCGGAAAGCTGATCAGAGGCGTTTAACGCTCTAGCTGGACTGGAACATGACAGTCGGCGTTTTCCGCCATGTTCCCATCGCGTTCCGGATGACGCAAGCGGAAATCGGGCTGCGCTTTGCCGGCATAAAAAAGGACGGCGGCCATCGGCCGCCGTCCTGCAGGAATGGATGCGCTGGTTCAGGTGCGCCTTGTCAGCACGAAATTCTGGCCCGAGGCGCTGGTGCAGTTGAGCTGGCTTGTCGAAACCATCAGGCAGTTGAAGCTGACCGGCGTCTGGCGGATCAGCGAGGTGCCGTTGATCTGCACCGAAGTGGCGCCGGTCATCGTGTAGCTGCCGTCGGCAAGCTTCTGGCCGGTGTCGGTGGCGACTGTCGTAAAGGTACCGCCGGTGAAGGTCGAAAGGCCGGTGCCCTTGGCGTCGATCCAGGAACCTTCGACGCCTTTCGGCGAGGCCGCCATCGGCGGCTGATCAGGGCCGCTGGTGGCGCAAGCGGCAAGCATCGTCGCAAGGGCGCCAGCGATGCTCATCGAAAGAACTTTGCGCGCAATGGTCATATGAAAATCCTCTCCTCTCGCATCGGCCCGAAAATCGGAATCGATCTTCGTAAGGCACGATGCGTGCATCCAAGTTTCGAGAGCGCACCTCGTGCGTCCAAATGGACGCAGGACGCTCTCGTCCGCATCCCTTCAATCGCCCGATTTCCGGGCGATTGCAAGGCAGGGAGATATGCTCCGCAGGGTGCTATCGAACGAGGATGTTGCGGAATTGCCACGGGTCGTTCCGGTCGAGGTCTTCCGGGAACAGGCCGGGGCGGTTATCGAGCGGCGTCCAGTCTGTGTAGTGGCCCTCGACCGGCCCGAGATACTGGGACTGCACTTCCAGGCAGCGCTTGTAGTCCATCTCGTCGGCCTCGACGATGCCGGCCTGCGGGTTTTCCAATGCCCAGACCATGCCGGCGAGAACAGCCGAGGTGACCTGCAGGCCGGTGGCGTTCTGATAGGGGGCCAGCTTGCGCGCCTCGGCGAGCGAGAGATGCGAGCCGTACCAGTAGGCGTTCTTGTCGTGGCCGTAGAGCAGCACGCCGAGTTCGTCGACGCCGTCGACCAGTTCATTCTCGTCGAGCACGTGGTGTACCGGCTGAGCCTTGCCGGCGGCGCCGAACATCTCGTGCAGCGACAGCACCGCGTCGTTGCAGGGATGGTAGGCATAGTGACAGGTCGGGCGGTAATGCACCTTGCCCTTCTTGCCGCGCACGGTGAAGAAATCGGCGATCGAGATCGCCTCGTTGTGCGTCACCAGGAAGCCGTATTGCGGGCCGGGCGTCGGGCACCATGAGCGCACGCGCGTGTTAGCGCCGGGCTGCTCGATATAGATCGCGGCCTTGGAGCCATGCTTGTGCTTCTTGGCGTTCTTCGGCATCCACTTCTCATGCGTGCCCCAGCCGAGCTCGGCGGGCTGCAGGCCTTCGGAGATGAAGCCCTCGACCGACCATGTGTTCCAGAACACATTCATCGGCTTCGGCTTCTTGGCGCGCTGCGTGTCGCGCTCGGCGATGTGGATGCCCTTGACGCCGGCCTTCTTCATCAGCTTGGCCCAGCCCTCGCGATCTTCCTGCGCGGGTTCTGAAAACTCGAGGCCAAGATCGGTGGCGAGGTTGACCAGTGCCTGCTTGACGAACCACGAGACCATGCCGGGATTGGCGCCGCAGGTGGAGACCGCCGTCGCGCCGCCGGGCTTGTCGTGCTTTTCCTTGATCAGCGCTTCGCGCAGCGCATAGTTGGTGCGGCTGGCATTGTCGGCATTGGCATCGAAATAGAAACCAAGCCATGGCTCGACGACGGTGTCGATGTAGAGCACACCGAGCTTGCGGCAGAGCCGCATCAGATCCACCGAGCCGGTATCGACCGACAGGTTGATGCAAAAGCCCTGGCCGCCACCGTTGGTCAGAAGCGGCGTCAAGAGCTTCTTGTAGTTCTTCTCGGTCACGGCTTCCTGAACGAAGGCGATGCCGCGCTCGTCGAGCAGCTTGCGATCGGTGTCGCGCGGGTCGATGACCGTCATGCGCGACTTGTCGAACTTGAAATGGCGCTCGATCAGCGGCAGCGTTCCCCGGCCGATCGAACCAAAGCCGATCATCACGACAGGGCCGGTGATCTCACCGTAAACGGGCCAGTTTTCAGTCGCCATTTTATCGAACACTCCTTCAAAACCCAGGAAACCGGGGAAAACACGCGCAAAAACCGGGCATTTTTGCCCGGCGGCCATGCGCTACATCACAGATCATTGTCACAAACCAGCGAAAAGCGCCAACCAGCGGCTACGCGTCATTGGCCATGTGGTTAAGGACGACGACCAGCCGGTCGCGGTCTGATGTCAGGCCCTTGTAGTCGAGCTGGGCAAGATCGAGGGCTTCGAGCTGGGCGGCGAAAGACATCGCGAGCTTCCCCCGGTCCGGATGCCGCGCCAGCACCGCCAGGGGATCGAGATGGATGCGGATGGTGAACAGGATGTCGCGCGATGCCGGCAGCTTCCTCAGCGTCTGCCGCTCGACGCGGATGAAGGCGTGCGCGTCGATGTCGCCATCCGGAAACCGCGACGGGCGGTTGGTGGCGCGGTCGATGCGCTGCAGGTCGGAGAGCGGATGATAGAGTGCGTCGCCCGACTGGATCGACCAGTTGTAGCGCTCGACGGCCTGGCCCTGGAGGCCGTCGAACATGCGGTTGATCAGCTCGGCGGGCCTTGTGCCCGGCCCGAACCCCGGCACCGGCGCATGGATATCCTGCAGCGGCCGGCCAAATTTCTCGACCAGCGACCAGGACGAGGGAAAGCACAGCGAGCCGGCGACAAGCCGCCAGCCATTGTCGTCGCGGCGCATCAGGATCAGATCTTCCTGGATGAGCAGCGAGGCCGTGAAAAGCGGGGCGCCGTCGAGACCGGAAGGAGCTGTGAGACGGCTCGCCGCGCCCCCTGCCTCGATGCCCGAACCGGTGCTCCGATAGGTGTCGGGGAACTTCTCCAGCAAATGCGTGCCGAGCAGGTCGAGCACTTCCTGCTGGGCGTCTCGCGTGTGGTCCTCCTCGACGAAAACCCGCTCGGGGATCTCGGCATAGAGCCGGCGCTTCTCGGCGAGATATGGCAGCAGATGGTCGTCGACCTCGATCCAGTCCGCCGGATCGAGCGGCTTCAGCCCGATGGTGAAGAGTTTCGACGAGCCGTCATAGGGCGTATGGGTGGGCAGGATTTCGGCCAAGCTCATGCTTCCCCGAAAGTGTCGAGCCCGGCCGCGGTCATCCTCGCCACGAATTCGGTGACATCGTAATCGGCCGCGCCTGCCTTGGCGAAAGGGTCGGCGGCCAACCTGGCGTCAAGCACGTCGCGAGAGCCGCGCGCGATGATGATGCCGCCGGTCCGCGGTTTCTTCGGCCCGGAGGCGACGAAGATACCTTCAGCATAGCAGGCCTTCAGCCATTCGACATGCGCCGCCTGCAAGCGGTCGATCTCGGTCAGTGGCACCTTGTAGTTCAGCGAAACGATGAACATGGCATTCCCTCGGACAGGTTTGGCTCTCAGGCGAGTCTCGCAGGGATCAGTCCGCGCAGCGAGTTGCCAACGAACAGCGCCTTGGCGGATTGCAGATCAGCCAGGCTGTATATCGCTTCGCGTGCGCGGCCTTCATCCAGAAGCTCGGCGCGCAATACACCAGGCAGCAGGCCGCAGTCGAGCCGGGGCGTCGCCAGCATGCCGTCGCCAAGATCGGCGAAGACGTTGGTGATGGTGCCTTCGCAGATTTCGCCGCGCTCATTGGCCAGAAGCACTTCGTCGGCCTGGGTGATGAGATATTCGGCGCGGGCGTGGCTGTAGACCTGCCGCCGGCTGGTCTTGTGGCGCAGCAGCATGTCGTGCGAATCGAGCCTTGTCCGCGCCAGCCGCAGCACCCAGACCCTGTCGGCGGCGAGCGGTTCATAGGGCTGCGCGGAGGCGGACACCGCGCCATCGCGCGACAGGACGAGGCGCGCGCGCAGCGCAATGCCGGACCGGTTGACCGCGCTGCTCAAGGCTTCGCCGATCTTGCCCGGATCGTGGCGGAAGCCCAGTTCCGCCGCCGATCCGTAGAGACGCGCCAGATGGCGCTCGAACCGCAGGAAGCCCGAGCCGGGTTCCCACCGCATGGTCTCGATCAGGTCGAAATTGGCGGCGTTCCCGTCGCGAAGCGCGCTTTCAAGAGACACTCCTGATACTCCTCCTGCGCCGTCGAATCGAAGACGATGCCGCCACCGACATTGTAGACGGCCTCGCCGCTGGAAAAGAGCGAGATGGTGCGGATCGCCACGGAAAAGCGCATCGTGCCGCCGGGCGCGATCCAGCCGATGGCGCCGCAATAGACGTCGCGCGGCGTTCCCTCCAGGTCGTGCAGGATCTCCATGGCGCGTATCTTCGGCGCACCGGTGATCGAGCCGCAAGGAAACAGCGCGGCGAAGATCTGGCGGATGGTGAGGCCGGGCAACAGTCTTGCCCTGACGTCGCTCACCATCTGGTGGACGGTCGGATAGGTCTCGATGCGGAACAGCGCCGGCACCTCCAGCGTGCCGACCTCGCTGATCAGCGAGATATCGTTGCGCAGGAGATCGACGATCATCCGGTTCTCGGCCTGGTTCTTCTCGTCGTTACGCAGGAAGATCTTCTGCCGTTCGTCCTGCGCCCTGGTCGCGCCACGCGGCGCCGTGCCTTTCATCGGATGCGTCTCGATCATGCCATTGGCGTCGATCTCGAAGAACAGCTCCGGCGAACGCGACAGCACGATGGGCTCGCCGAGCGCGACCAGAGCGCCATACTTCACCGGCTGGCGTTCGGTCAGCGCGTCGAAGGCGGCCAGCGGGTCGCCCGACCATTGCGCATGCACCGGGAAGGTCAGGTTGCCCTGGTAGCAATCGCCTTGCCTGATGTGCCGGTGCAGCCGCGCGAAGCGCTTTTCGTAATCCTCGAACGACCAGGTTGCGCGGGCATCGAAGATCGGTCCGTTGGTCGCCGCGGCATTGCGGGTCGGCACCGCCTGTTCGACCGGCGTATCGAAGACCCCCAGGCAGACAAGAGGGGCGCGGCGTCCGTCCGGCAGCAGGGGAACGAGCTTTGGTTCGAGCAGGTAACCCGCCTCGTAGGAAAAATAGCCGGCCAGCCATTTGCCGGCATCGTGCGCGGCCTGTGCCGCCGCCAGCGCCGGCCCGAAATCCTTTGCCTCATGCGCCACGATGATTTCGGCCGGCCGGTCGAAAACGAGCTCGCGCGCGCTTTCGTCGTTGCGGAAAATTGCGGCGGGCAGGGACATGGGACTCGGATGCTGCGGTCTATGAAGCCATCGACCGCTCTATATGGGGGGCCGCTCAAGCGCAATCGAGGGAACGGCAGCCTCTCCCTCAAAGCCGACCTTTGGGCCGACCTCTGGGCCAACCTTCGGGGGGACCTCGGTGCCGGCCTCGCGGCCAAAAGCAAACCGGCGGCGCCATGGTCGCGCCGCCGGCTGCAATCGTGGCAGCTTGCCAACCGCTCAGGTGTTGCTGGCGGTTCCCGCTGTCGGAAACTGCTTGGCGAATTCCTTCTCGTTGCCGGCGGCGAGCAGCTTGGCTTGCTCGATCCAGCGTTCGCGCGCGATGCGGCCGTCGAAGTTCATGACATCCTCGATCCGTTTGATGTCGGCGGCGGTCCAGGCGGCGATCTGGGCGAAGCTGGTGACACCCTGCGCCTTGAGCAGCTTCTCGTTGGCGGGGCCAATACCGATCAAGCGGCGTAGATTGTCGGGCTTTCCGGATGCTGGCTTGGCTGTCGCCGGCGCCGCTTTCTTGGCGACCGCCGCCTTTGGCGCGGCCGAACTCTTGGCTGCCGAGGCCGTGGCGGCCGGCTTGCTCGCCACGGATTTGGCTGATGCCGTTGCCTTGGCCGCAGGTTTCGCCGCGGCCGGCTTTGGCGCCGCCGGTTTTGCAGGAGCGGCCTTCGCGGCGGCCGGTTTGGCGGGTGCAGGCTTTGCGGGAGCGGATTTGGCTGCCGCGGGTGTCGACATCAAAGCCGCGGGGGCCTGGCTGGCCGGCTTTGCTGCGCTGGTCCCGGCGGCGGGCGCTGCCTGCGCTTCGCGCAGCCGGCGCTCGAGGTCGGCGCGGGTCTTGCCGCATGCATCCAGTTCGCCGGTCAGGCGGTCGCTGTCGGCGCGCAGCCTGTCGCGTTCGCTGCGTGTGCGATCGAGGTCGCCGCGCACGCCGTCGAGTTCACCACGCAGACGCCCCCAGATGAACCAGCCAACCAACAAACCCACAAGGAACGCCAGGAGCATGTAGAAAAAAGTGCCCATTGTCTCTTTCTCCAGTCAGGTCCGTCTGCCGTGGCATGAGGCCATGACTTTCGGCGAAGGACTACTCGATGGTGGTTCCGCGGGTTCGCAGAACAGCCGGCTTCGATGGAGCTGTCAGCGATGGCTTTGCTTGCCCATGGCCAACGGCCGTTGTCGCGTTCGCCTGAGCGCCACGTCCGGCTGAGACTTCTCCTCGCCGATCCGCATGGGCTCCGGCTGAGCTTGGAGCGAAGCTACCATAGAGCTTGTGGAAAGCTATCGGAAAACTTCCGTGGAGAGTACTTCAAGAACAGATATTTAGGCCAAGAATAGAGCCGTTTCCAATATGCATTCCGGCT
Organism: Mesorhizobium sp. Mes31; assembly: GCF_024519675.1. Classification (NCBI taxonomy): domain Bacteria; kingdom Pseudomonadati; phylum Pseudomonadota; class Alphaproteobacteria; order Hyphomicrobiales; family Phyllobacteriaceae; genus Mesorhizobium; species Mesorhizobium sp. Mes31. Next base: position 195,430 of record NZ_JALJRL010000007.1, read on the forward strand.
AAACTGCTTTGCGAACAGATGAGATCTACGGGACGCGTTTCATGCGTCGAGCGCTTCGAGTTCGTCGATCAGGCCGCTGATCACGCCCAACCCGATTTGCCAGAAGGCGGGATCGGTGGCGTCGAGGCCGAAGGGCGCCAGAAGCTCGGAATGATGCTTGGTGCCGCCGGCGCGCAGCATCTCGAAATACTTGTCCTGGAAGCCGCGCTCGGCGTTCTGGTAGACGGCGTAGAGCGAGTTCACCAGGCAGTCGCCGAAAGCATAGGCATAGACGTAGAAGGGCGAATGGATGAAGTGCGGGATGTAGGTCCAGAACACCTCGTAGCCTTCGCGCAGCTTGATCGCCGGCCCGAGACTTTCAGCCTGCACTTCCAGCCAGAACTGGCCGAGCCTGTCGGAGGTCAGTTCGCCATTCTTGCGCTCGGCATGCACCTTGCGCTCGAATTCGTAGAAGGCGATCTGACGCACGACCGTGTTGATCATGTCCTCGACTTTCTGGGCGAGCATGGCCTTGCGCTCGCGCCTGTCGGAGGTCTGGTCGAGCAGCGAGCGGAAGGTCAGCATCTCGCCGAAGACCGACGCTGTTTCGGCCAGCGTCAGCGGCGTCGAGGCCATCAGCGCGCCCTGGCCGCCGGCCAGCACCTGATGCACGCCATGGCCAAGCTCGTGCGCCAGCGTCATCACATCGCGCGGCTTGCCCATGTAGTTGAGCAGGACATAGGGATGCGCCGACGGCACGGTCGGATGCGCGAAGGCGCCGGGCGACTTGCCCGGCCGCACCGGCGCGTCGATCCAGTTGCGGTCGAAGAAGGTTCGCGCGATCTCGGCCATGTCGGGTGAAAAACGTTGATAGGCGGAAAGCACGGTGTGCCTGGCCTCGTCCCAGCCGATGATCGCCTGCGGCGTATCCGGCAGCGGCGCGTTGCGGTCCCAGTGGTTCATCACCTCCATGCCCAGCCAGCGTGCCTTCATCGCGTAGTAGCGGTGCGACAGGCGCGGATAGGCCTCGCGCACCGCTGTGGCGAGCGCATCGACCACGCCGCGCTCGACACGGTTGGCGAGATGACGTGAATCGGCGATGTCCTCGAAGCCCCGCCAGCGGTCGGATATTTCCTTGTCCTTGGCCAGCGTGTTGGTGATCAGCGTGAAGGTGCGCAGGCTCTTGCGAAAGGTCGCGGCCAGCGCCTCGGAGGCCCGCCGGCGTACCTCGCCGTCGGCATCCTGCAGGCGGTTGAGCGCCGGTTCCAGCGTCAGCTCCTCGCCATCGATGTCGAAACGAAGGTCGGTCATCGTCTCGTCGAACAGGCGGTTCCAGGCACCGCGCCCGGTGATCGATTTCTCGTGGAAAAGCTGTTCGACGCGATCCTCGAGTTGGTAGGGCTTGTCCTTGCGCAGATCGAGCACCCATGGCCGATAGTGGCCGAACGCGGGATCGGCGGCCAGCGCGCCTTCGATCGCCGCGTCGTCGATCAGGTTGAGTTCGAGCGTGAAGAACAGAAGGTGCGCGCTGGCGTCGGTCATCTTCTCCTGGATGTCGCCATAGAGCTTGGCGCGCTGCGGATCGGCGGTGTTTCCGGCATAGACCAATCCCGCATAGGAGACGATGCGGCCGATCAGTTCCTCCAGCGCCTCGTAGGCGACAAGCGCCTCGCCCAGCCTGCCGGCGCTGCCACGCCCGGCCTCTGCGGCCAGCGTGCCCTTCCAGCGGCTCTCGAAGCTGATCGCGTCGGTGGCGGCCCTGGCGATGTCGCGCTTCAGTTCCGGCGCCTCCATGCCGGCATAGAGATCGGCAAGGTTCCACTCCGGCAGGTCGCCAAGCTCGGCCGCGCCCTGACTGGACGTTGGCGCCGCAAGCTGACGACCAGAAACCATGTGCATTGCCGACACCTTCCGTGACCAAGGTTCAAAGAGAACGTGAAGCCGGTCAAATCCTAAGGAATTCGTTCACCGGGTTTTTTGAAACCTTATTTAGAACCCTGTGCCAAGATGGTCCACAGGGCAGAATTCCTCGGGCGGGCGTAGTCGTACCAGTCATGACAGGTTCCATACTCATAGTCGATGACGATCCCGTGCAGCGCCGGCTGCTCGAGGCCGCCGTGACGCGGTTCGGCCATACGGCAATCGTGGTCGACGGCGGCGCGGCCGCGCTCGATGTCCTCGACGGGCCCAGCGCCCGCGACGTGTCGGTGGTCATCCTCGATCTGGTCATGCCCGGTCTCGACGGCATCGGCGTGCTGAAGGCGATGCGCGATCGCGACATAAACGTCCCGTCGATCGTGCAGACCGCCCAGGGCGGCATCGAGACCGTGGTTTCGGCGATGCGCCACGGCGCCTTCGATTTCGTCGTCAAGCCAGCGTCTCCCGACAGGCTGCAGGCGTCGATCGGCAACGCGCTCAAGGTCGAGGCCGTCGAGGGCGAGGTCAAGCGCACGTCGCGCCGTCGTGGCGGCCTTCTGACCTTCAAGGACATGATCACGCACGGCCCGGCCATGGACAGGGTGATCCGCCTTGGCCAGAAGGCGGCGGCATCCAATATACCGATCCTGATCGAGGGCGAGTCGGGCGTCGGCAAGGAACTGGTGGCGCGCGCCATCCAGGGCAGCGGCGACCGCCGCTCGAAACCCTTCGTCACCGTCAATTGCGGCGCCATTCCCGACAATCTGGTCGAATCGATCCTGTTCGGCCACGAGAAGGGCTCGTTCACCGGCGCCACCGACAAGCACACGGGCAAGTTCGTCGAGGCGCATTCGGGCACGCTGTTCCTCGACGAGATCGGCGACCTGCCGCTCGACGTGCAGGTCAAGCTCCTGCGCGCCGTACAGGACGGCGAGGTCGATCCGGTCGGCGGCCGCTCGACCGTAAGGGTCGACATCAGGCTGATTTCGGCGACGCACCGCAACCTGCTGCAACAGGTCAAGGACGGCAAGTTCCGCGAGGACCTGTTCTATCGGCTGAACGTCTACCCGATCTTCGTGCCGCCGCTGCGCGACCGTCGCGACGACATTCCCTATCTGGTCGCGCATTTCATGCAGAAGGTGGCGCCGGCCGACCCGCGCCATCGCCTGCAAGGCATCTCGGCCGCGGCGCTCGCCGTGCTGCAGGCCTATGACTGGCCCGGAAACATCCGGCAACTCGAAAATGCCGTCTTCCGGGCCTCGGTGCTCTGCGAAGGCGATGTGCTGACCACCGAGGACTTCCCGCAGATCCGAGCGCAGGTGGAAGGCACCGTCAACCTCGATGCCGGTGGCGTCAGGCCGGTACCGTCCTTGCCCCTGGACATCCAGCAGCGCGACGAGCACGCTTTGCCCGGCGAGGCCGCCTCGGCGACAGAGCTTGATCCGCCGGCCAGGCTTCAGTCTCGCTTCGGCACGTTGCGGGCGCTCGACGAACGCGGCAATGTGCGTGCGCTGGCCGACGTCGAACTCGAGATGATCAAGCTCGCCATCGACCACTACAACGGCCAGATGAGCGAAGTCGCCCGCCGCCTCGGCATCGGCCGCTCGACGCTTTACCGCAAGCTCAAGGAATACGGCATCGACCCGGAAACCGGCCGCGTCGAACGGCTCGCTTCCTAGCCAGATTCCTTTCAGATCGAATCTGGATTCCTGTCTGCTTGTTTGTGCGTGACCTTGTCCGGAAACCCGGACCGTGCCCCTCACGCAAGGTCGGGATCAGCTTGCAGTGCCAGAACAGGCCCGGTATCGGGCTTTGGCGGAAATGCGGCAGGCCTATGGACAGACCTGTTCACGCATTAAGGCTAACGGTAACAGATCGTGTTTCGTGCGAAAGCGGAAACATGATCTAAACCAGCGGTTTACCAAGAAACTCTGTGAACAATTTTTGACGGGATATCGCCATGGTGTTACCGCATTTCGGCTTCAATAAGCGATGATTAACCATTAGGATCGATATTCGGATGTGATAACGACACATCCGTTTGGGCAAATCCGGGGACAAACGGCAGCCTGCAAGGCCTTTTGATTTGAACAGAATCGAACGACACACAGACGGGCGGCACCATCACGTGAGCGTCTGGCCGAAGTGGCTGGCAGCGTTGATTGTCGCATTTGGTTTTGTTGCCGCGGCCGCGACGGGCGCCAGCGCCGACACACGTTCGCTGAAACTTTACCACCTCCACACGCATGAGAAGGCCGAGATCGTCTACAAGCGCAATGGCCGCTACGATCCGGAGGGCCTGAGGAAGATCAACATCATTCTGCGCGACTGGCGTCGCAACGAGCCGACCAAGATGGATCCGCGCCTGCTTGACCTGGTTTGGGAAGCCTATCGGGAAAGCGGCTCCTCGGACTACATCCAGGTCGTCTGCGGCTATCGCTCGCCGTCGACGAACTCGATGCTGCGCAGCCGCAGCAAGGGTGTCGCCGAAAAGAGCCAGCACATGCTCGGCAAGGCGATGGACTTCTACATTCCCGGCGTGCCGCTGAAGAAGCTGCGCAACATCGGTCTCAGGATGCAGGGCGGCGGCGTCGGCTACTACCCGACATCCGGTTCGCCGTTCGTCCATATGGATGTCGGCAACGTGCGCCACTGGCCCGGCATCAGCCGCCAGGAACTGGTCAGCCTGTTCCCCAACGGCAAGACGCTGCATGTACCGAGCGACGGCCGGCCTCTGCCCGGCTACGAGCAGGCGCTTGCCTCCTACAAGGCGCGCAGGGGTTCTGGCGCTCCGGCCATCGAGATGGCCAGCGCCGGTGGCAGCGGCAAGAAGTCGGGTGGGTTCCTGTCGGCTTTCTTTGGCGGCGGCGGCGAAGACGAGGCTGACGACAGCGCCGATGTCGTGACCGCTTCGGCTGCGCCTCCGCCCAAGGCCAGAAACCTGAAGCCGGCCGCGGCAGCCAAGACCAGCAACCTGCCGGGCATCGCCATCGTGGCACCTGAGAACGCGCAGCGCGCCGAAATTCCGCAGGTCGCCGAAGAGCAGACTCAGGAGCCGGAAAAGGATACGCCGGAGACGATCATCGCGGCGCTGCCTGCCCGCGAGGTTCCGCTGCCCGATTTCGCGCCGCGGCCGAAGGCCGACATTGGCGCTCAGCCGCCTGAGACCGTGCCGTTTGGTACGGCGGATGCGACGGCCACCACCGAACAGGCCGTGGCGACCGCGCAGGCGCCGGCCAGTGTTCCTTTCGGCACGGCCGATGCATCGGCTACCGCCGATCCGGCACAGGTTGCCGTCAACAACATACCGTTGCCGACATGGCGTCCCGAGCGCACGCTGCCTGCAGCCTTGGCCCCGCCTCCCAGCAAGGATGTGCTGATGGCGCTGGCCAATACGGCTGAGCAAGACAAGACCGCGACCGCCGCGTTCTCGGTGCTGCCGTCGGCACGGCCCGAGACGGCCAAGCCGGATGCGGTAAAGGCCGTGCTCGACGAGGCCAACGCCCAGGTCGGCGAGGCGGCTGACGATTACCAGGTCGCTTCCTTGCCCGAGTCGCGTTCGGCCTTCAACGACCCATCGGGCGCCGATGCCGCATCGCCGCGCGTGGCTGTCGCTGCCCGCCCGGCCGGCTCCGACCCGGTTGCCGCGATCGGCGCCGGCGTGAAGACGACGCGCAAGGAATCGAGGCCTACCGCCCGCGACCTGAAACCCGGCCCCAAGGCCATGGTGGTTGCCGCCGCGCCGCAGGCCGCTCGCTGGGCGCTGACCAGCGGCGACAATGTCGCCACCGTTTCGAGCGCGACGACGGCGCCGGGCTATGCCTACAATATCGTGCATACGCCGCCGAGCGAGGTTTACACGGCCGGCTTCCAGCCGGGCAACCAGATGGCCGATGCCAACCGCTTCACCGGCAATGCCGTCAAGTTCCTGTCGGTCGCTCGCTTCCAGACCAAGTAACGGACCAAGCAATCGACAAAGCCGCGCCGGGAAACCTGCGCGGCTTTTTGTTGCGCGGCCGGGCGCGGGTGCACCGCCCCCCGTAGGTCCGATCACGCCAGCCTGACATTACGGTGATCGTGGAACTGCTTGCCAATTCAGTGGTTTCTCCCAAGTTCATTCAAACCCGGGGTTATCCATGAAGAGCATTCTATTGGCATCGGTCATCGCGTTGGCAACCGCTTCGGCGGCCATCGCTCCAACGCAGGCCGCCACCATGATCGTCAAGACCAACGACCACATGCATGGGATGAAGAAGCACTGCCGGACCAAGGTGATCACGCATTGGCGGCATCATCACAAGGTGGTCGAGAAGGTCAGGGTCTGCAATTAGGCGGCCTGAAGGCGATCCAGCAAAGCCCGGTCGACGCAAGCCGGCCGGGCTTTCATGCCGTACGGAAGGTCTTACTTCGCGAGCTTGCTCGCGCCGCGCGCCAGGGCTTCGATCTCGTCCCACTTGCCCGCCTTGACCAAGTCGTCGGGCGCCACCCAGGAGCCGCCGACACAGACGACGTTGGGCAGGCTGAGATAATCGGCCGCGTTCTTGCCGGTGATGCCGCCTGTCGGGCAGAATTTCACATCGGCGAGCGGCGAAGCGAAGGCTTTCAGCGAGGCGATGCCGCCCGACTGCTCGGCCGGGAAGAACTTGAGAAAGCGCAAGCCCGCCTCGCGCGCGGCCATGATCTCGCCGGGCGTGATGGCGCCGGGCAACAGCGGAACCTCGCTGTCAGCGGCCGCGGCAAGAAGCTCGCGGGTGATGCCGGGGCTGACGATGAATCGCGAGCCCGCGGCGGCCGCCTCGTCGAACTGGCGGGCATCGAGAATGGTGCCGGCGCCGACAATGGCTTCCTTGACCTCGGCTGTCACCCGACGGATCGCTTCCAGCGCATCGGCGGTTCTGAGCGTGATCTCGATTGCCGGCAGGCCGCCGCGTGCCAGAGCGCGCGCCAGCGGTACTGCGTCAGCGACATTGGTGATCTTCAGCACTGGAATGACCGGTTGGCCGTTGAGGAGCGACAGGAGCTTTTCGGTCTTGCTGGGCACTTCGTCTCTCCTTGATCTGGACAATTCAACCGATTAGCAGAAGGTCGTTTTCCTGTCCACGAAACCAGCCGTGTCGCGATGTCACGCAGTCGGGATCAGTCGGCTCTTCTCTCCATGTAGGAAGGATCTCCGGCTCTGCCTTGAATCGGCTTGCATGAGCGTTTAGTGGCTTTGGCAATGACTTCGTCCACGCCTCAACCTTTTCGCGTCGCCGCGCTCTACCGGTTTGCCCGGCTCGACGCCTTCGAGGAATTGCGCGCGCCGCTCGCTGCCTTCTGCTGCGGGCGCGGCATCAAGGGCACCTTGCTACTGGCGCGTGAGGGCATCAATGGCACCGTCGCCGGCAGCGAGGCCGACATCGCCGCCCTGATCGCGCATCTCGAAGCCCTCGAAGGACTGGCCGGTCTCGAGGTCAAGTACAGCGTAGCTGCGGAAGTGCCGTTCCACCGCATGAAGGTGCGGCTGAAGCGCGAGATCGTCACCATGGGTGTCGGGGATATCGACCCGACGACAAGCGCCGGCACTTATGTCGCGCCAGCCGACTGGAACGCGCTGATTTCCGAGCCCGACACGATCGTCATCGACACCCGCAACACCTACGAAGTGTCGATCGGAACCTTCACGGGGGCGATCGATCCGGCGACGGCAAGCTTTCGCGAGTTTCCGGCCTGGGTTGAAGCGCACCGGGCAGAGCTCGAGGGCCGCAAGGTCGCGATGTTCTGCACCGGAGGCATACGCTGCGAGAAAGCGACCGCTTACGTCAAGTCGCTCGGCTTCGAGGACGTGTTCCACCTCAAGGGCGGCATCCTCAAATACCTCGAGGATGTTCCGCCCGAACAGAGCTTGTGGCAAGGCGAGTGCTTCGTCTTCGACGAGCGGGTTTCGGTGTCGCACGGCCTCGCCGAGGGCGAGGCCGAACTGTGTCGCGCCTGCCGCCATCCACTGACGCCGAGCGACCGGTTGTCGCCTGAATTTGCCGCCGGCGTCTCGTGCCCGCATTGCTTCGATGCCCGTTCGGACGAGGACCGCCGGCGCTATGCCGAGCGCCAGCGTCAGGTCGAACTGGCGCAGGCACGGGGCAGGGGTCCGCATATCGGATCATAAGTCCGTGCTGGTTTCGACGGCTGCGGCAAAGCGACGGTTTGTCATTGTAATGCAAAGATTCGGGCCCTACGTCTTCGACGTTCGAAACCTGCCCGTTCGGCCGGGCAAATCCTGGAGGCATTGATGTTCGATCCCAAGAAGCTTCTCGACGATCTGCTCGGCTCGCAAATTCCCGGCACCAGCGGCACCGTCCGCGACAAGGCGGGGCAAGCCGTGCAGATGGCCAAGGACAATCCGCTGGCCGCCGGCGCACTCGCTGCCGTGCTACTCGGAACGGGGGCCGGTCGCGAGGTGACGGGCGCCGCGGTGAAGCTTGGTGGACTGGCCGCGATCGGTGGCCTCGCCTACAAGGCGTACCAGAATTACAAGGCCGGCAACGCACCCGCCGAAGCGCCGGCAGCCGGCGAACCGGAATTGCTGCCGCCTCCCGAGGACACCGCCTTCCACCCGTCGCAGGCGCCGCAAGGCGAGGACGAATTCACGCTGACCCTGATCCGCGCGATGATCTCGGCCGCCAAGGCCGACGGACATATCGACGATGACGAACGCCAGAAGATCGCCGGCAAGCTGAGCCTCTCGGGGATCGGTACCGATGCCGAAAAATTCCTGATGGCGGAGCTGGAGAGCCCGCTCGATCTCGACACGCTGGTGGCCGGTGCCAAAACCGATGCGCAGAAGCTCGAACTCTACACCGCGTCGCGCCTCACCGTCGATCCCGACACACGCGCCGAGCGCGGTTATCTGGACCTGCTTGCCGGCCGGCTTGGCCTGCCGGACGCGCTGGTCGATCATGTCGAGGCGACGGTTTCGGCGGCCAAGGTGCCGGCAACACAGGCTGGGACCTCACCCAATCCGCGCTGGTAGTCCAAATCGGCACAGGTCGTCTTCCCGGCGTTAACCTTTCGTTAACTCAGGAAGCGCATGATTCTATGCAGTCGGACCGGCTTTCCTCCTCCCAAGCCCGGTTCAGATCAGGGCGGTCGCCAATGGCCGCCCTTTTTGTCGGGACCTGCTGGTGGTCTCGCTTGCCATCACGCCGTTATCCGCAAAGCCTCCGCGCCAAACCCTGAAAATCAGGCGAGTAAGCGCGGCACCTTGTTTTATGCGTGTCGTTGTCCCAAAAACGCAGCGCACTTTAGGGCATCAGGAGGACAGCCATGACCGAGCAACGAACCGCCATCGTCACCGGCGCCGGCACCGGCATCGGCAAGAGCGTCGCCACGGCGCTGCTCGAGGCCGGCTGGAACACGGTGTTCTGTGGGCGCCGCAAATCCGTGCTGGATGCGGCGATCGTCGAGGCCGGTCCCACGAACGCCAAGGCGTTGGCGGTTGCCTGCGACATCAGCAAGGCCGGCGAGGTCGATGATCTGTTCGAGACGGTGGCGGAGGCCTTCGGCCGTGTCGACCTGCTCTTCAACAATGCCGGCATGGGCTACAAATCGACGCTGATCGACGAGATCCCGGTCGAGGTGTGGAACGATATCGTCGGCGTCAATCTCACCGGTTCGTTCCTGTGCGCCCGCGCCGCTTTCGGCGCCATGCGCAAGCAGCGGCCGATGGGTGGCCGCATCATCAACAATGGCTCGGTGTCGGCCTACGCGCCGCGCCCGGGCTCGGTGCCCTATACGGCGACCAAGCATGCCATCACCGGGCTGACCAAGACACTGGCGCTCGACGGCCGGCCCTACGACATCGCCTGCGGCCAGATCGACATCGGCAACGCGCTGACCGACATGGCGCAGCCGATGACTGTCGGCGTGCCGCAAGCCAACGGCTCCATCGCCGCCGAAGCGGTGATGGACGTTCAGCGCGTCGCCGACGCCGTCGTTCACATGGCCAGCCTGCCGCTCGACGCCAATGTGCTGTTCATGACGGTGATGGCGACCAAGATGCCGTTCGTCGGGCGTGGGTGAGCCGTGCTGGGCTTTCGCGGCCGGCTCATTTGCCCGCCAGCGGTACTCCGGGTTTGAAGAGCAGAATGGGCCTGATCTCGTAAACGGCGGTCGGATTGACGCGGCGAAGGTCGCGGGCGATCGCGATGGCGTCGTCTCTCGTGGCGCAGTCGACGACATAGAGGCCGAGCAACTGTTCCTTGGTCTCGGCGAAAGGGCCGTCGATGATCATGCCGTCGCCCGGACCACGCAGGGTGCAGGCATCCTGGGTGGGCCCCAAGCGCGCGGACGGTCCAAGCGTGCCTTCCTCATGAAGCCGGGTGTTGATCTTCAGCAGGTCGGCCATCAGGGCCGCATCTTCCTGCGGCGTCAGCGCCTTGATCGCATCTTCCACGTGATAGGCAAGGATTGCATAGAACATCTGGGGCACCCCGCTTCGATCCTTATCCGAGGACCGTAACCGTTCTGGCTATGCACGCCCAGTCTCGAGTGCTCGTCTCCCGACGGCTCATGACACCGCCATGGCAGCCGGCCGAAACCTTATGGGTTCGCAAGGCGGAGGCTGGGCCTTACTTTGCGAGGAACGCCCCGATCCGGTCCAGCGCGCGCAGGATGTTCTCCTCGGAGTTGGCGTAGGAGAGCCTGACATAGCCTTCGCCGAGAACGCCGAAATCGGGGCCGCCGATCAGCGCCACGCCGGCATCGTCGAGCAGGGCGGAGGCGAGCTTCTTCGCCTTCCAGCCGGTCTTCGACACGTTGGGGAAGGCATAGAACGCGCCCTTTGGGGTGATGCAGGAGATGTTGGGCAAGGCATTCAGCCCCTCGACCACGACCTTCCGGCGGCGGTCGAAGGCGCGCATCATCTTGTCGACATCGTCCTGCGGGCCGTCGATGGCCGCAATGCCGGCCAACTGGCTCGGCGCGTTGACGCAGGACCAGCAATTGACCGCCAGCTTGCGCACCTTGTCGTAGAGATGGGCGCCCTTGTCGCCATTCGGCCAGATCGACCAGCCCATGCGCCAGCCGGTCATCGCCCAGGTCTTCGACCAGCCGTTGAGCACGATCAGCCGGTCGCGGATCTCGGGAAAGCCAAGCAGTGAGCAATGCGTCTCGCCGTCATAGGTCATGACGTCGTAGATCTCGTCGGAGAGGATGGCGACGTCGGGGTGCCTCTCCAGCCCCTTGACCAGTTTCTCGATCTCGGCGCGTGGCGTGACGCCGCCGGTCGGGTTGGCCGGCGAATTGAGGATCAGGAGCCTGGTCTTGGACGTGATCAACGCCAGCGTCTCCTCGGCGGAGAAGGCAAAGCCGTTCTCCTCACGCATCGGCACCGGGATCGGGGCGGCACCGGTGAACTCGATCATCGAGCGGTAGATGGGAAAGCCGGGGTCGGGATAGAGGATCTCGGCGCCCGGCTCGCCGAACATCAGGATGGCGGCGAACATGGTCGGCTTGCCGCCGGGCAGGATCATCACCGCTTCGGGCGAGACCTCGACGCCGGTGGTGGTCAGCGTGCGGCGCACCACCGCCTCGCGCGTCGCCTGCAGGCCGTTTGCCGGCGTGTAGCCGTGGTGGCCGTCGCGCAGCGCCTTGATGGCGGCCTCGACAATATGCTGCGGCGTCTTGAAGTCCGGCTGGCCGATGCCGAGATTGACGATATCGCGGCCTTGGCTCGCGAGTGCCGTCGCCCGCGCCAGTACGGCAAAGGCGTTTTCCTCGCCGAGACGGTCGAAGGCCGAAATCGTGTGGAGCATTTTTCCCGTCCGTGTGGTTCTTACTGTTGGCGTGCGTTTTTGTGAGCCTCGGCGGGCAAATGTCAAACAGATTGGAGCTTTCGGTGTCGGAAAATCTCAAAGATTGGCAGCCGCGCCCGCGTCCCGCGCGCAAGACCATCGACGGCCGGTACGTCCGGCTCGAGCCGCTGAGCGCCGCAAAACATGGCGACGGTCTCTATGAGGCGTCCTCCGTATCCGACGTCGACGGCCGCTTCGCCTGGCTGCCCGATTATCCGCCGGAAACCCGCGCCGCCTTCCAGCCATGGCTGGACAGAGTGGAAGCCAGCGAGGATCCGCTGTTCTTCGCGGTCATCGACAAGGCCAGCGGCAAGGTTGCCGGACGCCAGACGCTGATGCGCATCGATCCGGCCTACGGCGTCATCGAGATCGGCAACATCTATTGGGGGCCGCTGATCTCGCGCAAGCCAGCGGCGACGGAAGCGCAGTACCTGTTCATGAAATACATCTTCGACGAACTCGGCTATCGCCGCTACGAATGGAAATGCAACAACCGCAACGAGCCATCGAAGCGGGCAGCGGAACGGTTCGGCTTCAAGTTCGAAGGCATTTTCCGGCAGCATCTCATCGTCAAGGGTGAAAACCGCGATACCGCGTGGTATTCGATCATCGACAAGGAGTGGCCGCGCTTAAGCAAAGCCTATGAAGCGTGGCTCGATCCGGCCAACTTCGATGGTGACGGCCACCAGAAGCGACGGCTCGAGGATTTTCGCGCGGAGTTCGGCGCGTAAGCTGAATTCGGTGCGTAGCGGGAGTTCGTCATTGGCGCATACCCACGATCATAGCGGGCACGATCACACCGGGCACGATCATGGGGCCGGCCATGTGCATGGCTCGACCGACAAGAAACGCGTCCTGATCGCCGCCTGCCTGACCGGTGGCTTCATGGTCGCCGAAGCGCTCGGCGGCCTCTTCACCGGGTCGCTGGCGCTGCTGGCCGATGCCGGCCACATGCTTGCAGATTCGATCGCGCTCGGCCTTGCCTGGTATGCGTTTCATCTCGCGGGGCGCCCGGCGACCGGCCGTCTCACCTATGGCTTCGGGCGGGTCAAGACACTGGTGGCCTACACCAACGGCATCGCCATCTTCGTTATCGCGCTGTGGATCGTCTACGAGGCATGGGGGCGCCTGCAGGCGCCGTTGCCGGTGCTTGGCGGGCCGATGCTGGCGGTGGCGATCCTCGGCCTCGTGGTGAATATCGGTTGCTTCTTCGTGCTGCATGGCGGCGACCGCGAAAGCCTGAACATGCGCGGCGCCATCCTGCATGTCCTCGGCGACCTGCTCGGTTCGGCCGCCGCGATCGTTGCCGCGCTGGTCATCCTGGCCACGGGCTGGACGCCGATCGACCCGATCCTGTCGGTCCTGGTCTCGCTGCTGATCCTGTACACGGCGTGGTCGTTGATGCGCGAAGCCGCGCATGTGCTGCTCGAGGGCGTGCCGCCGACCCTCGACCGGGATCTGATCGCCAGGGACCTGGAAACGACGGTCCCGGGCGTGCGCGAAGTGCACCACATGCATGTCTGGTCGCTCGATGGGTCAAGCAACATGGCGACGCTGCATGCCTGCCTTGACGAGGGCGTCGATGCCTATCAGGCGGTCAGCGCCGTCAAGAAGCGGCTTGCCAGCGAGCACGGCATCAGCCATGCCACGGTGGAACCGGAATTCGGCCAGTGTGCCGACGATGGCGACGACCACGATCATGATCACGGGCACCATGCAGCGCCGCATCATGGCCATTATCACTAGGGGCGATCGATTGATATCGATCGGTCCTGCCTCAGGAGTTCCAAAGCCTTGAAAGCCAGCTCGATGAATGACCGCTGCCCGGGTGCAGCCTGATGGACCGCGACACGCGCAATGCCGCCATCGCGGCGGTGTGGATCATGCTTCTGTTCGGCATCGCGGCCTTCTATCTGCCGACCGTGATGTTGGCGCTGGGCAGCCTCTCGACCGTGCTGGCCGGTGCCTTTGGCATTGTCTTCGTTCTGGCGTTTTTCTCGGTGTTCTGGCTGCGGGCCCGCAACCAGCGCAAAAACCAGGGTAAGTAGAGGTCTTTGACATGCGCATTCTGATCACTGGCGCCGCGGGAATGGTCGGCCGCAAGCTCATCGCCCGGCTGGCCAAGGACGGCATGCTGCGCGACCGCAAGATCACCGCGCTCGACCTGCACGACATCGTGCCACCGCAGGCGCCGATCATGGACGGCGTCAGCGTCGCGGTTCACACGGGCGATCTCGCCGTGGCGGGTGCCGCGGAAGGCCTGGTCGCGTCGCGCCCCGATGTCGTCTTCCATCTTGCCGGCATCGTGTCCGGCGAGGCGGAAGCCAATTTCGATCTCGGCTACCGCGTCAATCTCGACGGCACACGGGCGCTGTTCGATGCCATCCGCCTGGCCGGCTTTGCGCCGCGCGTCGTCTTCACCTCGTCGATCGCGGTGTTCGGCGCGCCGTTCCCGGATGTCATACCCGATGACTTCCATCCGACGCCGCTGACCTCCTACGGCACGCAGAAGCAGATGAGCGAGGCGCTGCTGGCAGACTATTCCCGACGCGGTTTCTTCGACGGCATCGGCATCCGGCTGCCGACCATCTGCGTGCGGCCCGGCAAGCCGAACAAGGCGGCTTCTGGGTTCTTCTCCGGCATCATCCGCGAGCCGCTGAACGGCCAGGAGGCGATCCTGCCGGTGCCGCGCTCCGTCGTGCACACCCACGCCAGCCCGCGTTCGGCGGTGAATTTCCTGATCCATGCGGCTCAGATCGACGGCGGCGCCGTCGGGCCGCGCCGAAACCTGACGATGCCCGGCGTCGCCGTCACCGTCGGCGAACAGATCGAAGCGCTGGAGCGCGTTGCCGGCGCCAAGGCGGTAAGCCTGATCCGCGAGGAGCCGGACGAAACGATCTGGGCGATCGTCAAGGGCTGGCCGACACGATTCGAGGCGCGGCGGTCAAGGGAACTGGGCTTCAGCGCCGAGAAGAGTTTCGACGAGATCATCCGCGCCTATATCGAGGATGAACTGGGCGGCAAGGTGTATTGATATTCAGGTGATGCCGGCCTGCGAACGGCTGATACCTGCGCTTCCGGTGCTCACGTACTTTAAGTACGCTCCGCTCCGGTTCTCTGTATCAACCGTTCTCGGCACGGCCTGACCTGAATCTCAACACACCTTCGGGCGCTCCCTATGGGTCAAACGCTGCCCGTCAGGCTGGCCGACAGCAACAGCAGCCCGAACAGGAACACGAAGGCAGCGCCACCGATCTCGACGATCGAGTGGATGCGGTTGCCCATGCGGCCGTCGCCGGCGAAATACACCGCCCAGTTCTTGGCGGTCACCGCCAGCGTGGCCAGGGCCGAGACGGTGATCGCGGTTCCGAGCGACATCGCCAGCACCGACAGCAGGCCGCCGAGCCACAGCCCATTGAGCAGGGCGAAGCTGAGCACGATCAGCGCGCCGGAGCAGGGGCGGATGCCGACCGCCGCCACCGCCGACCAGGCCGTGCGCCAGTCGAAGCGATCGCCCGACAGCAGCGCCGGATCGGGCGCATGCGAATGGCCGCACGTGTCGCAGACCTCGCCCGCCGGGTGATCGTGATGAGCATGATCATGCGCACCATGATCGTGCGCATCGTGGTCGTGATGATCGTGCGCATGATCGTGATCGTCATGCACGTGCAGGGCGTGCGCATGAGCATGCGCCGAATGACCGTGGGCGGCATGCGAATGACCGGCATGCGAATGACCGGCATGCGAGTGGCCGCCATGGGAATGACCGGCGCGGGCCGCCGACAGGCTGTAGGCGGGCCCTCTGCCGAACAGGCGCAGGACGGAGGGGCCGAGCTTGCGCCACAGCAGCCAGGCGCCGAAGAGGGTGACGAAGACAAAGCTCATGATCTCCATGAACCAGGCCGCGTCGGTCATCGAGACGGCGGTGCCGCGCAGGACGAAATACGCGACCGCCATCACCGCGACCGCGGTCAGGCCCTGCAGCAGCGCCGAGACGAAGGACAAAAGGATGCCGCGCCGCAGCGCCACTTCATTGGCCACCATGTAGGACGAGATCACCGCCTTGCCGTGGCCGGGACCGGCGGCATGGAAGATGCCGTAGGCGAAGGACAGGCCGATGAGCAGCCAGAGTTTGCTGCCGTCCTGGCGCATCGCCTTCATCGCCGTCGCCAGTGCGCGATAGAATTCCTGCTGCCTGAGATTGATCCACATCAGGATGTGGGCGAACGGGCCGGTGGTGGGCGCCATGCCGTCATTGACGCCGATGCCGAGCGAACTCTGGGCATGGGCGACGTTGGCGAAATGCATCATGGCGAAGGTGATGGCCAACAGGCCGAATGCCAAACGCAGGGACGGTTTCGTCACCGGGTTCATCCTTCTGGCTGACAGTTCAGTTCGAGCTTGGTGGCGAAGATCTTGCTCATGTCGGTGCCTGTCGGATCGTTGAAGAAGGCGTCCGTCAGGGTCTTCTGGTTTTCCTTGATGGCTTCATCCGGGTCCGGCCGAACGACCTTGCTGGTGCAATTCGACGGCAGGCCTTCAACCGTTATGTTGGAGTCCTCGGTGAAGTCGATCGCGGTGTAGAAGGTTGGATCGTAGACGCCGATGTCGATCTTGCCGGCCAGCTTGATCGGCACCTTCGGTTCGGACTCGAACAGGATGATCAGCTGGTCGTTGTCGAAATTGGCCATCAAATGCGGTGGCGGTGTCATCGCCACGTCCTTGCCGTCGACGGTGACGAGCTGGAAGTAGTTGAACTCGGCCAGCGAGGCGTGGACGGTGTCGGCGACCTCCTTCAGCTCGTTGTCGTCAAGCTTGAGGTCGGAGTTCTTGTCGAACTCCATCATCACCGTGCTGGAGAACAGATCGTCGAAGCGCCAGAGATGGCGCAGCGCCTTCACACTTTGGTGATCCGGGGAGAGGATCACGTCGAGGCGGGCCTCGGCGAAGACGTGCGGATGCACCTCAGCCGGTCCGACGGCGGCAAAGGTCGCCGCCAAGGCCGAAGCCAGCATGATTGCGTGCCGTTCAAGATGCATTCTCGGTCGCGATTCCATCGGCCTCGGAGAGATGTCGAGAGTTACCAGAAAGGGGGCGAAATTGGGACCGCTGGTGCGTGTCACCCAGGTAGTGTGGCGGCTTTGGCTCATTGGGGCGCAACGCGCTTTGGCGGCTGACACTGGTCAGGCAGCTTCGCGCGTCCTGAACCACTGCACCAGGAAGTCGACGAAGACGCGGACCTTCGCCGGCAGATAGCGGCGATGCGGGTAGACGGCGAAAATGCCGCCGCCGGACAGGATGCGGTCATCCAGCACCGTCACCAGCCGGCCGCTCTCGATGTCGGGCGCGGCGATGAAGTCCGGCAGGACGGAAAATCCCAGCCCCGCCACCGCCGCGGCGCGCGCCGTCATCGGGCTGTTGACTTCGATCGGGCCTGACACCGAAACGCTTATCGGATCGCCATTGTCACCCTTGAACGGCCAGTTGTTCAGGCCTCGGCCATTGGTGTCGATGATGCACGGCATGCGGCCAAGGTCCTGCGGCCGTGTCGGCGTGCCATGCTTGGCGATCAGTTCGGGGGAGGCGCAGAGCTTTATCGAAAACGGCGCCAGGCGCCTGGCGATCAGCGACGAGTTCTCCAGCCGCGAGATGCGCACCGCAAGGTCGAAGCCTTCCTCGACGAGATCGACGAAACGGTCGTCGAGCTGGATGTCGAGCACGATGTCGGGGTGCTGCTTGGCGAAGTCGATCAGCGACTGGCCGATCGGCGCGTCGGCGAAGGTGCGCGGCGCCGACAGCTTGATCCGGCCGCGCACGTCGCCGGAGGATTCGCGCACGGCGTCGGCCAGGCTGTCGACCTCGCGCACGATCTCCGAGGCGCGCCGGTAGTAGGTGTGGCCGGCCTCGGTCATCGAGAACTGGCGGGTGGTGCGGTTGAGCAGCAGCGCGCCGAGTTCGTCCTCCAGTTCGCGCACATATTTCGACAGCAGCGCCTTGGAGCGGCCGATCTTGCGCGCCGCCGCCGAAAAGCCCTCGGCTTCGACCACGTCGATGAAGGCACGCATGCGGGTCAGTGTGTCCATGATCAGGCCTTTCGTGCCGCGTCGAGAAGTTTCCGGCCGAGCCGTATCAGGGCAATGTCGCTGCCGGAAGGGCCAAGCAGCGACAGGCCGAACGGCGCGCCGACGACCGAGCCGATGGGCAAGGTGATTTGCGGAAAGCCGGACAGTCCGGCCAGGCACAGAAGCTGCAGCGCCCGCTCGCGATAGGCCTGGAATTGCTCCGGCGTGCTGTCCACATACGGCGCCGGGCCGGGAACCGTCGGCAGGACAAGGAAGCCGTGCTTGCCGAGCAGGGCGGCCAGTTCGCCGCGAAAGGTCAGCCGGCGCACCGTCTCGGCCTGCGCTGTTCGGTCGTCGACGGCACGGCCAAAGCCGAAACGTTCCTCGACGCCGGGGCCGAGGTCGCGCTCGCCACTGGTGATCCATTCCCCGTGCACCGCCCAGGCCTCCTTTGCCTGCAGCCGGCGAAAGCACCAGTAGAGTTCATCCGGAGACGAGGTGAAGGGCGTTTCCGGCGACGCCGGCGCGCCGAAAACCGCGCTCGCCAGTGCCTTCATGTCAGCATATTCGGCAATCGCCGGGCGGGCCACCAGATCGTCCAGCCAGTCCAGCGACAACGGGCGGTCCAACGGATGGTGGTGCGGGTCGCGGCCAAGCAGCAGCTTGCCGACCGTCTCGTAGGTCTCGATGTCGTCGGCGAACCAGCCGAACGTGTCGAAACTCGGCGCCAGTGGCATGGCGCCGCCGAGCGAGATGCGTCCATGCGTGGTGCGCAGGCCGATCAGCCCGCAAAAGCTCGCCGGCGCGCGGATCGAGCCGCCGGTGTCGGAGCCGGTCGCTATGTCGGCCAGCCTGCCCGCCACCGCCACCGCCGATCCCGACGATGAGCCGCCGGTGACGCGGTCGGGCGCTGCCGGGTTCACCGGAAACGAAAAGTGTGCATTCTGGCCGAACAGCGCGAAGGCAAGCTCGTCGGTCTGGGTCTTGCCGACGAAGCGTGCGCCGGCATCGAGAATCATCTGCACGGCGGGGGCGGTGCGCGAGGCGGCATCGCTTTCGGCGAACTTCCGTAAATTGCCACAGCCCGTGCGGTAGCCGGCAACGTCGTAGATGTCCTTGACGGCCAGCCGCAGGCCGGCAAGCGGTCCGAGCTCGGCATGTGCCACTGGCATCTGGGGAAGATCGAGAAAGGCGTTGAGAGGGCCGAGCGTGCCTGTCATCGTTCGATATCCGGATACGGTTGTCGCAACATTGTTCGATGCCGGAAATTTTACAACCTTGGACGCGATTTTTATTGATTGTGAAACGCTTCGCTCTTATATCGCGCTTGCCCAAAGTCGCACGTGCCTGTGGGTGTCCGCCGATCCTCGAATGGTGAGGGAAATCGGTAAGGTAGCTGGAGCCAACCCCTCCAGTCGGTTTAGCGGCCAACCGCCAGACCGAGGACACCTTGAAGCAACGACGGTGCGGGCCTTTCTGGTGTTCTGCCGGTCGTCCAAAGACCGGGGTTACTGAAGAGGCACACCTTCATTGCCGGCAGTGCGGAACGGGGTCTCCCAATCCAAGCCAAGGCAGACAAAGCGAACCGAGGCCGGGCAAGGCCAAGGTTCACCGCCGCGAGACGGCGTTTCATGGTTCCGGGGTCTCCACCGGCTGGTTCCATGGATTTCCGTCCCGCCTTTGTCCACCGCGTGTTCGCGAGGCCGAGAGCCCGCGTCCCGCAGCCTTTGTGCGCGCCGAAAGGCGCTGATGGAGAGACCCGATGGCTACCCAGCGCATCCTTGACTTCCTCGCCACCCGACGTCCGACCGGCCCCTGCCTCGTGGTCGACCTCGATGTCGTGCGCGACAATTTCCGCGCCTTCGAGAAGGCGCTCCCCGATTCGAAGATCTACTATGCGGTGAAAGCAAACCCGGCGCCGGAAATCCTGCGCCTGCTTGCTGCGATGGGCTCGTCCTTCGACACCGCTTCCGTTGCCGAAGTCGAGATGGCCATGGACGCCGGTGCGCCGGCGGACCGCATTTCCTTCGGCAACACCATCAAGAAGGAGCGTGATATCGCGCGCGCCTACCAGCTCGGTATCAAGCTGTTCGCGGTCGATTGCGTCGAAGAGGTCGAGAAGATCGCCCGCGTCGCTCCCGGCGCG
The DNA here is from genome assembly GCF_024519675.1 of Mesorhizobium sp. Mes31. Lineage (NCBI taxonomy): Bacteria > Pseudomonadati > Pseudomonadota > Alphaproteobacteria > Hyphomicrobiales > Phyllobacteriaceae > Mesorhizobium > Mesorhizobium sp. Mes31. The sequence continues at coordinate 215,364 of NZ_JALJRL010000007.1, forward strand.
CGCGTGTTCTGCCGCGTGCTGACCGATGGCGAAGGCGCCGAGTGGCCGCTGTCGCGCAAGTTCGGCTGCGTACCGGCGATGGCCGTTAATGTGCTGCGCCATGCCAAGGGGCTCGGCCTCGACGCCTATGGCGTGTCGTTCCATGTCGGCTCGCAGCAGACCGACCTGACCGCCTGGGATCGTGCGCTCGCCGACGCCAAGGCGGTGTTCGCCACGCTCGCCGAGGAAGGCATCGTGCTCAAGATGGTCAACATGGGTGGCGGTTTCCCGACGCGCTATCTGCGCGACGTGCCGGCCGCCCAGGCCTATGGCCAGTCGATCTTTTCGGCGCTGCGCAAGCATTTCGGCAATGCCATTCCGGAAACCATCATCGAGCCGGGCCGTGGCATGGTGGGGAACGCCGGCGTCATCAAGTCGGAAGTCGTGTTGATCTCGAAGAAGGCCGACAACGACAATGTGCGCTGGGTGTTCCTCGACATCGGCAAGTTCGGCGGCCTGGCCGAGACGATGGACGAGGCGATCCGCTATCCCCTGGTCACCCGGCATGACGGCACGGAGACCGCGCCTTGCGTGCTCGCCGGCCCGACCTGCGATTCGGCCGACGTGATGTACGAGAAGACGCCTTATCCGCTGCCCTTGTCGCTGACCATCGGCGACGAGGTGCTGATCGAAGGCACCGGTGCCTACACGACCACCTATTCGGCGGTCGCCTTCAACGGCTTCGAGCCTCTCCGATCCTACGTGATCTGACGGTTCGCAAGAGCCGATCAGATCATCCGGCGCGGGCGAAGAGATCGCCCGCCTCGGCTCGCTTGTGGAACAGATCTCCGCTCGCCAGGGATTGCGGAAATGGACATTGCAAATTTCACTGTTGAAGGCGCCGCGCACTGGTCGATCTCCTCCCTTGAGGGAGAGGTGGCCGGCGCTGTCGCCATCGTTGCCGAAACCGCGGCCGACGTCGCGGCGCGCGAAGCCTTGCTCGACGATTCCATGGGGCCGAAGCGCAAGGCAAAATCGTCGGAGAAGCTGCGGCGCGGCCGTCGCCCTTCGGAAGGCCTTGCCTTCGTCGCGCGCGATGCGTCGAGCGCCGTGGCCGGCACGGTGCGGCTGTGGGATGTCAGGCTGGGCGAGGGCGGTCCGGCGGCGCTGCTGCTTGGCCCGCTCGCCGTCGCCCCTTCGCTCAAGAGTGCCGGCATCGGCTCGGCGCTGATGCGCCATGCAATCGCCGAGGCGGCGCGCCTCGGCCACGCCGCGATCCTGCTGGTCGGCGACGAGCCCTACTATGGACGCTTCGGGTTCTCGGCTGCCAGGACCGGTTCGCTTGCCATGCCGGGACCCTATGAGCGGCACCGCCTGCTGGCGCTGGAGCTCGTGGACGGCGCGCTCGACGGCGTGCAAGGCACGCTGAAGGCGGCAGGACGAAAGCTGAAGGGACAGGAGCTGACGTCGGCGGCCTGAGGCTTCAGGCGCAGCTTGAAGCGGGTACGTGACCTATCGTCGAAAACAAAACGCCGCCGGTCCGGCGGCGTTTTGGGTGTCTAAAATCGATCAGCCCAGCAACTGGCTGAGCGCCATGGCGACGGTCATGTCTCCTTCGACCTTGATCTTGCCGGTCATGAACGCCATCGTCGGGTTCAGGTCGCCTGATATCAGCGAATCCAGATCGTCGAGCGAGAGCTTGATGGTGCAATCGGCGGGGGCATCTGTGGTCGAAATGGTCGCGCCGTCGATGACGATGACGCCGTCGCCGCCAGTGTCGAACTTCACGGAACGATCGAACCCGCTGCTGGCCACGCGCGACTTGATCTTCTCGGCAATCTCCTGAACGCTCACGCTGTTCTCCTTGTCTGGTTGCATCTGTCGCGCAACGGCGCTTCGATCCGGCCGAAGCCCCATGCCGTGTTTTTCGCGATCCTGGTCGCTGCCGCATATAGCTTTGGGTTGACGTTTACGTCAACGCGAATTCCGGCTTCGGGCGGTTCAATGTTCCTTGAACGGCTTGGTCATTTCCGACGCCGTCTCGCTTTTCTTGCGGCGCAGCCAGTTGTCGCGGATTTCGTCCTTCGACAGGAAGTTGACCTGATCGATCAGGACCTCATGCACCAGGGTGGCGCCGACACGCTTGTTGACGGTGTCGCGGATCGCGGCGCGGAATGCATCGAGGTCGATCGTCTCCTTCTTGGTGAAGTCGACCTGCGGATTGGAATAGAGGTAGGAATAGACCTGGTCCGTAATGAGCGCTTCGGCCGGGATCGACAGCTTCTTTATCTGCTCGGGTTCCACGGTGTAGACAAGCTTGGTCAGGAAATAGCCGTCGATCCTGGAATCGCGGATCAGCGGCACTGAAATGATGTCGGTCTTGACGTAGTCGAGCCCGCCCAGCATCGGCTTCGGGGTTTCGCCGACGCCTTTTTCGCCCGCGGCCTGGAACGAATAGAACACGGCGCCGAGCGTGGCGGCGCAGATCCAGATGGCGATGGCGATGACCTTGATCATCGGGCCTTGTCATTCCCTGGCGATGGAAACGCGGCGCTTCCCATTTGCACGATCATGATTGCCGATGCGGTCCTTCGGCTCGGCATCATGCCTTCGCCCAGCCGAACTCGCCGGCGGAGTAGGTGCCGTCGGCTTCCGAGCGCTGGATGGCGCTCCGCAACAGGCTGGCGACCTCGTTGACCGCGCTGAGGTGAGCCAGGATCGCAGCCTCGTTCTTCGCCAGCTTCTGGCGCAGCCGGGTCAGGCCTTCGCGATGCTGTTCGAGGAACTCGGCTTCACCGCCGCCCTTCATGGCGCGGGTCAGTTCATAGAGATAGCGGCTCTTGCGGGCGTTCGATGCCTTGAGGTCATAGCTGGTGTCGCTGCGGATGCCGGCGGTCTCTTCCTCGACCACTTCCTCGATGCGGCCGATGATGGCGGCGAGATTGCCAGGCCGCGCGAACGGGATCGGCGCTTCCGACGCGTTCGTGCGCGCGGGCAGGTTGGCGGTGAATTCCGAAAAGTCGGCCATGAGAATCCTGGTCTAGTTAGATTGAACTCGGATACGCGCTATCTCAGTGCTTGAGCATGATCTTTTCCCCAAAACCGGTTCCGATTTTGAGGATCGTGCCCTAGATCTTGATGTCGGTCTTGATGGTCGTGTCGTCACCGGTGATCGACCGCGCAGCCTTGCGCTGCAATTCGTGGACCAACGAGGTTGACAGGCTGTTCTGCTGATCGATCTCGGTCTTTTCGGGCCCGCCCGAAACCGGGCCGACCGGCACAACGCGTTTGCCTTCGAGATAGTGGTCGGCAAGCATCGACTTGGCGATGCCGATGCCGCCGCGCTCGGCCATGACGTCGGCCACCCGCTCGGCAAGCTGCGATTTCCACATGTCGCCGGCCAGGCCCTTGCCGTAGACGCCTTCGGTGTCCTTGGGCAGCATGTTCTGGATGAAGGTCTGCAGTACCATCGCCTCGAACTTCTTGAACTTCTTGGCGGGGTCGGTTGACGCGGCCGCCTTGTCGGCGGTGGCGCGCGACAGGATCGAGCCGGCATCGACCGACGCGGCGGTGTCGACCGAAAACGTCCCGGCGGCGCCACTGGCCCGCTTTGTCAGCGCGGCGCGGGCAGCCTCGATATCCGTCGGGTCGACGGCTCGGGCAACATCCATAACGATGTCGCTGGGTGGAGAGATCGCCAAGAAAGTCCGCCTTTTGTCGGTTTTCCGTGGTTAGGACAATGCCTCAACAAGCTTGTGGCAGGCTTGCGCGGTCGCTGGCTGACGCGCATCGCCTCGAAACGGAATCCTGCGACGCGCTTCAAGTCCTTGTTTTCATGCATGTCGTTGTCCCAAGACCGGACCCACTTTTGGACGACATGCACTAGTCGTCACTTTCCGGGTGCCGCTTCTGCGCGATCAGGTCGAGGCGCTCGCGGTCAGAGCGTTGGCGTTCGTCACGGCTGCGCACATCCTTGTAGGTGCGCTCGACCATGTTGGTGCGCGCGGTTGCCGCGGCGATGAGGCCGGCCTCTTGCCTGGCGCTTTCGAGGTTAGCTTCCTGGCGCCCGACCGCGCTGGCGATGCGGCGATGGTAAAGGTCGGGAAACAGGCCCGAGAGGGAATTGGCCTGGTCGAAATGTCCGACCAGATCCCTGGCCTCGGCCTCGGCGGCGCTTGCCGCGGCAAGGAAGGTGGCATGACGGGTTTCGTGCAGCGCCTTCAGTTGCTCCTGCACCTTGACCAGTTTCTTCAGGCGGTCCCTGCGTGCGCTCATCGTCATCTCGCCAGCGTCAGGTCGACAAAGCCGTTGACGAACAGCGACAGCATGGTGCCGACGGCGAAATAGAAGATGATCATGCCACCGGCGATGACGAAGGGCTGGGAGATGAAATAGATCGGGATCTGCGGGGTCAGCTTGTTGACGAAGCCGATCGTCAGATTGACCAGGATGGCATAGGCGACAAACGGGCTGCCGAGCCGGATGACAAGGAAGAAGGTGTCCGACACCGTGTCGGTGACATCGACGAGTGCGGCCTGCGGATTGAAGAAGATGTTGACCGGCGCGACCGTGTAGGACGCGACCAGCGCCCGCACGATCTCGTGGTCGAAATCGAAGACGAAGAGCATCAACAGCGCCGAGAACGAGATGATGGCGGCGAGCGCCGCCTGTGGTTCCGGCTCCTCGATCGCCGGTCCGCCGGTGCCGCCATAGCCGATCAGCATGGCGATGGCCGAGCCCATGAAGCGCAAGGCTTCCATGTAGAGCCTGGTCATGGCTCCGATCAGTCCGCCGACCAAGAGTTCCGAGATGATCATCGGCACCAGGATCTGCGGGCGCGGGTCGACGAAAGGAATGATGCGGTCCCACAGGAAGGCGAGCAGGCCGCCGGTGGCGGCGACCGCCACGAACAGCCTGACCTGGACCGGAACGCGGGCGCTGGACAGGCCAGGCATCAGCATGAAGCAGGCGCCGATGCGGCAGAAGGCGAGGAACGCCGCGATGACGACGCTCTGCGAAAGGACGCTCACGATATGGTCCCGAGCACCCTGATCTCGACGCCCTTGGCGATTTCGACATGGCTGAGCACCGGCAGCGTGGTGAACAGCCGCTCGATGATCATGCGCACATAGGGGCGGGCATCGGGCGCGGTGACCAGCACGAAACGCTCGCCGGCTTCCAGATATTTCTTGATCGCCTTGGTCGCGTCCTGGCCGAACTCCTCGAGCTGGCGCGGATCGATGTCGAACTCGCGCACCTCGCCCTTGGCGTCGCGCTTGAGGCTCTGGTGAAAGGCGAGGTCCCAGCGGTTGCCAAGCCGCAGCACCTTCAGCACGCCGCCCTCGGAGAGGTCGCCGCAGATCTGCTGGGCCATGCGGATGCGGACATGTTCGACGATCTGCTCGGTGCGGCGCACATGCGGCGCGATCTCGGCGATCGCCTCGATGATCAGATGCAGGTTGCGGATCGAGACCCGCTCGGCGAGCAGCAGCTTCAGCACCGCCTGCAGGCCGGGATAGGAGATGTGCGTGGTGCAGATATCGTCGGCGAGCTTGCGGTATTCCTGGTCCTGCCGTTCGAGCAGCGCCTTCATGTCCTTGTAGGACAGAAGCTGCGGCAGGTTGTTGCGGATGACCTCGGAGAGATGGGTGAGCAGCACCGACATGTTGTCGGCGAAGGTGTAGTTCTCGCGCTTCAAATCCTCGGCGAAGGTTTCGAGCACGGAGTAGGCGCGCATACCGAAGGCCGGCTCGCGGATTTCCTCGCCCGGTATTTCGGGCAGGTCGCGATTGCCAAGCAACACCATGATCTCGCCGACGCGCATCTGGTATTCGGCCACCACGGTGCCGTGCACCTTGATCTGGTAGCTCTTCGGCGGGATGGCGAAATCGTCGGCGACGCGCACCTCCGGCACGACGAAGCCGTACTGGGTGGCGAATTTCTTGCGCATCTTGGACATGCGGAAAATCAGTTCCTGATGCGAAACCAGGAGCCGGGTCGAAAGCTGCTTGCCGATCAGCAGCTCGATCTCGGCGGTGGCGAGCGAGGCCTTGACCGAGTTCTCCTCCTCCTCCGCCTTGGTCGCCTTCTCCAGGTTCTTCACCGCTTCGGCCTCGGCGAGGACCCGGTTGGCGCGCATCGGGATGACGTAGCCGAGCCCGGCCATGCCGCCGGCCAGCGCAAAGAACGGAAACAGCGGCAGGCCGGGCATCAAGCCGAGCAGCACCAGCAGCGATGCCGCCACATAGAGGGCGCGCGGATGGGCGCCGAGCTGGCCGAACACCGCCTGGTTGGTCGAACCGCGGGTGCCGCCCTTGGAAACCAGCAGGCCGGCGGCGAGCGAGACGATCAGCGCCGGGATCTGGGTGACGAGGCCGTCGCCGACCGACAGCTTGATGAACACGTCGGCTGCCTCGCCCATGCCCATGCCGTGCCTGATATAGCCGATGGCGATGCCGCCGACGATGTTGATGGCGGTGATGATGAGGCCGGCGATGGCGTCGCCGCGGACGAATTTCGAGGCGCCGTCCATCGAGCCGAAGAAGGAGGATTCCTCTTCCAGTTCGCGGCGGCGCAGCTGCGCCGTCTTGTCGTCGATCATGCCGGCGGAGAGGTCGGCGTCGATCGACATCTGCTTGCCGGGGATGGCGTCGAGGGTGAAGCGGGCGCCAACCTCGGCGATACGGGTGGCGCCCTTGGTGATGACGATGAAGTTCACCACGATCAGGATCATGAAGACGATGAGGCCGATTACGAAGTCGCTGGCCATGACCAGCTTGGAGAAGCCGGCGATGACGTAGCCGGCGGCATGCGTGCCCTCATTGCCATGCGACAGGATCATGCGCGTGGTGGCGATGTTGAGCGACAGGCGCAGCATGGTGGCGATGAGCAGCACCGTCGGGAACGACGAGAAATCGAGCGGCCGCTGGATCCACAGCGCCACCATCAGGATCAGCACCGAAAGCGCGATCGAGAAGGCGAGGCCGATGTCGATGAGAAAGGCCGGGATCGGCAGGAACAGCACGGCCAGGATGATGACGATGCCGATGGCAAAGAAGACGTCACGGCCGTTCTTGGCTACTGCGCCTGCCGCTATGCTTTCGCTGATCGCCATGTCGTCCCCAAACCATAGGCTGCCGAACGTGCGACAGCCCGGTGAGGGTAGCTGGCCAAGCTTGCGCGAGGGTGGGAGACTGGCTGGTTCGAACGTCTCGCAAGAAGGGAAACCGGATGCTTCTGATCATCGGCACGATACGCTTGCCGCCCGACAAGCTCGGGGAGGCAATGCCGGCAATGGAGCGCATGGTTCGCGCCAGCCGTGCCGAGCCCGGCTGCCTCGAATATTCCTATGCGCAGGATGTCTTCGACGCCGGGCTCATCCGGGTCACGGAAGTCTGGAGCGACAGGGCCGCGCTCGACGCGCATTTCCGCGCGCCGCACCTTGCGGACTGGCGTGCGAGCTGGCCGGCACTCGGCATCGGCGAACGCAACCTCGTGCTCTATGAAGCCGGGGAGCCCAAGCCGACCTGATCGATCCGCAGACCGGATCCCGTCCGCCGCTGTCGAGCACTCAGGATTTGCTGGTGCCAGCCGTCGCGACGCCAACCAGCCAGCGCCTGACGGCTCGTTCTTCCGGCGCCGACAGGCCCTCGGTCAGTTCGCTCTCGATCGCATGCACCCGCTCGCGGCATGTCCGCAGCAGCGCCCGTCCGCTGTCGCTGAGATCGATATGCTGGATGCGGCCGTGGACGGCATGCGGCTTGCGGACCAGCGCGCCGGCCCGTTCCAGGTTGGCGACGATGACGCTGAGCGTCTGCGGCGTGAGCAGCGCCAGCCGGGCGAGATCGGCGTTGGAGAGGCCGGGATAGGCGGCAAGCATGGTCAACGTCACAAATTGCGGTTGCGTCACGCCGAGATCGGCCAGCGCCCTTTCCACCCTGAGCCGATGGGCGCCGGCCGCCTGCCGCAAGAGATAGCCGAGATAGCCTTCCTCGCCGCGTTTGCCTTCGCCCGGAGCCGGAATCGACGGACGTTGATTTGGCTTGCGCATGATATAAGAGCTCTTATATGTTATTCGAATGCTGACATTATAACGACTGGGAGTTCGTGGCGATGGGTCATCGCATTTTTCTTGCCGGCGCCTCGGGCGCCATCGGGCAGCGGTTGATCCCGCAGCTTCTGGCGGCCGGCCATCATGTGACGGGCACCACGCGCAATGCGGACAAGGCCGTCATGTTGCGCGCCCTTGGCGTCGAGCCAGCGGTGGTGGATGTCTTTGATGCCGAGGCCCTGTCGCGTGCAATGCTTGCTGCCCGCGCCGATGTCGTCATCCACCAGTTGACCGACCTGCCGCCAGGCCTGGATCCGAGCCGGATGGGCGAGGCGATCGTGCGCAATGCGCGCGTCCGCGACGAAGGCACCCGCAATCTGGTCGCGGCCGCCACCGCATCCGGCGTCCGGCGCATGGTCGCGCAAAGCATCGCCTGGGCCTACGCGCCCGGTCCCGAACCGCATAGCGAGGCCGATCCGCTGGACAGCGCCGCGAGCGGTAACCGCGGCATCAGCGTCGGTGGCGTCATCGCGCTCGAAACGTCCGTGCTGCACGCGCCGTTCGCCGGCATCGTGCTGCGATACGGCCAGCTTTATGGCCCGGGGACGGGGGCCGACGCGCCTGCCGGCGCTTCACCGCTGCATGTCGACGCCGCCGCTTACGCCGCGCTGCTCGCGCTCGACAAGGGTGCGCCCGGCATCTTCAACGTGGCTGAGCCCAACCAGGCCGTTTCGACGCAAAAGGCGGTCGAGGAGCTGGGCTGGCGCGCCGATTTTCGCTTGCCGGCCTGAGGCGGCCATTCCTGTTCGGAGACATCAACATGATCGGCAATCAATCCCGCTTGCGCACCGGCCAATGTCTTGCCGCCGCCACTGCCGCGGTTCTGCTCGCGCTCGCGGCAAGATGGGCCGGGCAGGGCCTCATCAACGTCACGCCTGACGGCATGGAAGGGCACATGCACATGCAAAGCGAGGATGCGGGCAGCCCCGCCGCGGCACGGCCGAAGACGGTCGTCACACCGGTTTCCTGTGAAAAGCTGCCCGATATGCCGGGCAAATCGGTCACCACGGTGATCGTGGAGTTCCCGCCAAACGCGTACACAGCTCGGCACCGCCATCCGGGTTCGGTGAGTGCCTTCGTCCTGCAAGGCACGCTGCGCTCGCAATTGGAAGGCAGCCCCGCCGGCACCTACACCAAGGGACAGGCCTGGTTCGAGCCGCCCGGTGCGATCCATCTGTTCGCCGAGAACGCCAGCACGACGGAGCCGGCGGCGTTGCTGGCGACCTTCATCGCCGACGACGATTGCGGCGCGCTGACCATCCCGGACTGAAGGCAGCGCCGCCCGCGCTCTAGCCAAGGCAGTAAAAGGCTGCAACCAGCCGGCCCAGCGCCACAATGGCGCCTTGCATGTCGCCATTGTGGTTGCCACGCCGTGTCGCCGGGCGTATCAGGCGAGCCTTCCATTGCCTTTCTGATATCGGCGAGCCGCCCCGGTGCTTTCCAGAAACCAACCACAAGTCTACGCCCGCCGGCTGCGCGCGGTGCTGATCAGGTCGCTGCCGCTGCTCGAGGCGCGCGGCATCGCCGTGGTCATCCTGGCGGGCGTCGTCGGCGTCATGGCGGGCATATTGGTCACCGCGATGAGCCAGATCGTGCAGGACCTGCACGGGCTGCTGTTCGGCGTCCAGCCCGGCGGCCGGCTTTCCGGCATGTTCTCGCTCGCCAACCCGTTGCAGGCGCTGATACCGGCGATCGGCGGCATCCTGCTCGGGCTTTCGGTGATCTGGCTGAGAAAGCGGAAGTTCCGTACCCCGGTCGACCCGATCGAGGCCAACGCGCTCTATGGCGGGCGCATGTCGCTGACCGACACCTTCATCATTGCCGGCCAGACGATGATTTCCAGCGGCTTCGGTGCTTCGGTCGGGCTGGAAGCCGGCTATACGCAGGTCGGGTCCGGCCTAGCGTCGCGGTTGGCGCGCGTGTTCAGGTTGCGCCGCAACGATGTCCGCATCCTGGTTGGCTGCGGTGCGGCCGGCGCCATCGCCGCCGCCTTCGATGCGCCGCTGACCGGCGCCTTCTATGGTTTCGAACTGGTCATCGGCATCTATTCGGTCGCCAATGTCGCGCCGGTGATGACGGCGGCGATCTCGGCCTCGCTGACCGCCGAAATGTTTGGCAGCGTGCCGTTTCCGCTCGAGCTTTCGGGCCTGCCGGCGCTCACCGCCAGCCAGTACGTGCCGTTCCTGCTGCTCGGCCTGCTCGGCGGCGCGGCCTCGATCGCCATCATGCATCTGGTGACGCTGATTGAACGCGCCTTTGCCAGGCTGTCGGTCGATGCGTCGCTGCGTCCCGTCGTCGGCGGCGTCATCGTCGGGCTGCTGGGACTGATCACGCCGCAGGTCCTGTCCAGCGGCCATGGCGCGCTGCATCGCGAATTCGCCATGAATTATGGGCTGGGCGTGGTGGCGAGCGTCTTCGTGCTGAAACTGGCGGCGTCGGCGATCTCGCTGGGGTCGGGTTTCCGCGGCGGCCTGTTCTTCGCCTCGCTGTTCCTCGGCGCGTTGCTCGGCAAGGCATTCGCCGGCGTGATGGCCTTCGTTTCGCCGGCGACCGGCATCGACCCCTCCGTCGCCGCCGTCGTCGGCATGACGTCGCTGGCCGTCGGTGTCGTCGGCGGCCCGCTGACGATGACGTTCCTGGCGCTGGAATCGACCCGCGACCTGACGCTGACCGGCGTTGTCCTGGCCGCCTCGATCATGGCGGCGATCCTGGTGCGTGAAACCTTCGGCTATTCGTTCTCGACATGGCGCTTCCACCTGCGCGGCGAAACGATCCGCAGCGCCCACGATGTCGGCTGGATGCGCAGCCTCACCGTCGGCTCGATGATGCGCAAGGATATCAAGACCATCGACGCCGCAACGACGCTTGCCACCTTCCGCAAGGAAGTGCCGCTCGGTTCGGCCCAGCGCGTCATCGCCGTCGACGCAGGCGATCATTATGTCGGCGTGCTGATCGTGGCCGAACTGCACAGCGATCCATCCGACGGCGAGGTGCCGGTGCGCTCGCTCGCCCAGTTCCAGGACGCCGTGCTGGTGCCCAGCATGAACGTGCAGTCGGCCGCAGAGACGTTCCAGCGTGCCGGCGCCGAAGAACTGGCCGTCGTCGAGGATTTCACCGACCGCATCGTGCTCGGGCTTCTGACCGAGGGCCATCTGATGCGGCGCTATGCCGAGGAACTCGACAAGGCCCGCAGGGACCTGTCGGGCGAAGGTTAGCCGCGCAAAAGCCCCCCGGTGTCAGTGCTCGATCGGCCCCTTGGCCATGACGAGAGTCGTGCCCGCAGTCGTCGGGCGCTCGATCATGCGGCGCACGCGGGGCGGCTCGTCGCCGCTGTGCAAGGCGCGCAAGCGCTCGCCGACGACAGCGTCGGCATGGGTGATGCGTCCATTGTGGCGCACATATTCGAGCCAGGTCGGCGTGTGATAGTGCTCGATCCAGATCGCCGGGTTTTCAAGGTCGCGCGCCAGCGTCCAGTTGCGGGCGCCGTCACGGCGGCGGATGCGGCCGCGTTCAGCCATGGTGGCGAGGAACTCCGGCACGTCCTCATCGCGGATGATGTATTCGATCATGATGGCGATGGGGCCGCTGCGGGGCTTCAGGTCGAGTGCCAGATGCGGTTCCTTGAAGCGGTTGAGCGGGTCGAGGTTGAGTACCTGATGTTGCGGCAGCGGCAACAGCAAGCCGATGGCGCCGCCGGCCAGCATGGCGATGCTGGCCGCGATCAGCGCGGTCTCGGCGCCATGCGCGTCGGCGACGACGCCCCAGATCCAGCTGCCGAGCGCGATGCCGCCGAAGGTCGCGGTCTGATAGACCGACAGCACCCGGCCGACCACCCAGCGTGGTGTCGCCATCTGCACCGTCACGTTGAAATGCGAAAGGGCGATCACCCAGCAGGCGCCGCCGACAAGCAGGCCAAGCGACGTCTGCCAGGCATGGTGGCTGACGGCGGCATTGAAGGCGCAGACGGCGAAGCCGGCGAAGGCCGAGCGCACCATCGTCTCGCTGGACAGCAACTGGCGCAGCCGCACGCTGATCAGTGCACCACCGACGGCGCCGATGCCGAAGGCGCCAAGCATGATGCCGTAGGTCAGGGCGTCGCCCTTGACGACGTCGCGTGCCACCAGCGGCAGCAGCGCCAGCACCGCGCCGGCGCTGAAGCCGAAGGCGGCGCCCCTGACCAGCACCTTGCCGATGTTTGGCGACATGGCGACATAGCGCAGGCCGGCGCCCATGGCAGCCCCCAGCGATTCGCGCGGCAAGGTCGATACCGGCACGTCCGGCTTCCAGCGCGCCAGCACGACGATCAGGCCGATATAACTCACGGCGTTGGCCGCGAAGGCCGCCGCCGCACCGGCCGCGGCGACGATGATGCCGCCGATCGCCGGGCCGACGCTGCGGGTCAGGTTGAAGCCCATCGAATTGAGCGCGACGGCGGCCGGTACCTTGTTGCGGGGAACGATGTCGCCGACCGAGGCCTGCCATGACGGGCTGTTCAGCGCCGTGCCGCTGTCGATCAGGAAGGTGAAGGCAAGCAGCGTCCACGGTGTGATCAGGCCAGAATAGGTGAACAGGGTCAGGAGCACCGAAACGACCAGCATGAAGGTCTGGGCGACCAGCATCACCTTGCGCCGGTCGAAACTGTCGGCGATGGCACCGGCGACGAGCGCAAACAGCATGATCGGCAGGGTGGTCGAAGCCTGGACCAGGGCCACCTGGTAGGACGAGGTGGCGATCGTGGTCATCATCCAGGCCGCGCCTACGCCCTGGATCAAGCCGCCGAAATTCGAGACAAGACTTGCGGCCCATACGGCGCGGAAAATGCCATGCCGGAAGGGCGCCAGCGCCGAGGCGCCATCGCTTTCCGGCTTTTCGTCAATCATCGGGAGTTCCTGCCATGTCGTGCGAATTCGTCAGATGATCCGTTTGCAAAGATCATTTGCCGAAAGTAGGGCATCGCACCGCAAAGGGCGAACGCCTTTCAAAAAGGATCATGGTCCAACAATGGGATAGCTGCGGTCCACGCCGTTATCTCCGGCCGAGGGCATGTGAAATCAGCGCGCGCCACCGACGGCGGCATGCAGCGTGCGCAAAGACATCGAGGCGCATACGGTGACATCAGGCCGGCGACCGCCTTGCCGGGTGGCACGGAAGCAATCTGGCCGAACCCGCTACCGGCAAGCGCGGCGGCCGCTTTCACGCAATTGTGGACAGAGAGCCGCCGCGCCTATCCTGAATTGCTCAGAACCCGTTCTGGATGCGCTCGAAGATGACGTTGGTGAAGGCCGATATCTGGCTGCCGATGAACGGTCCGGTCAACGCCACCACCAGCATGATGGCGACGATCTTCGGCACGAAGGTCAAGGTGATCTCCTGGACCTGCGTCAGCGCCTGGATCAGGGCGATGCCGATGCCGACGACCATGGCGACCAGCACCACCGGGGCGGACGCGGTGAGCACCGTCCACACCGCGTACTGGACGATGTCGAGAGCGTCGGCCTCGTTCATGCGGGAGGTTGGCCTAGCTTGCCGGCTTGATCGACACGCCTGCGCCGACGGGGACCTGGGTGCCATCCTGCAGCACTGCGATCAGTCCGCTGCTGGCGAGCGTCACCGAAGCCACTATTCCTGTGGTCTTGCCGTCGGCCGACGTGATCGAGCGGCCGATAATCGCGTCGGCCTGCGACAACGCCGACGACTGCATGATCTGGTCGAGCTTGGTGTTGGTCTGCACCGATTGCTCGACCTGCGAGAAGGTGGCGAGCTGGGCGACATACTGCGTCGAGTCCATCGGTTTGGTCGGATCCTGGTTCTTCATCTCGGCGATCAGAAGCTTCAGGAAGGACTGGTAGTCGACCGCGGTCTTGGAGGTCTGCTGGCTGGTCTGGTTGGCGCCAGTCGGTATCGTCGTCGTCATGTCCACGTTCATCAGTATCGTGCTCCCACAGCCAGCGGGCGCGCGCCCGGAACGTCGTCATTGCCGCCAAGCGCGCGGCGTTCGAGCGGATAGAGCGATCGGATCGCCTTCAGCGCCTCGTAGATGTGATCCTCGCTGACCATGCGGTCGATCTGCTTGAGCGCGGCACAGATCTGGGCGTCCTCGAAGCTTACCAGCAGGAGCGGCAGCGACCGTCTGAACATGTCGCGCGCCTCGGCCGCGCCGGCCGGATTGATCAGCATGACCTGCAGGATGAAATACAGCTGCTTGAGTGGCGTCGAGGCGTCTTCGGCCTGGATCACATGGCTCTCGAGCAGGAATTGCACGTCGTTCATCAGCTCGACGGTGACCTTGCGGTCGACGCGTATGACGGCACCGTTGATGTAGATCTTCTCGTTCGGCTTCAGCGATATCTTCAGCGTGTTGGTCATTGAATGCCGTCCCGGATGATCTGGGACACCTCGATCAGCCCTTCGAAATTGTTGGTGCGGCCCTGGCGAATCTCCTCAGCCTCGCGCAGCAGCCACAGGCCGATGGAGATGAGGTTGGCGCGCAGTTCCTTGGGCAGGGCGTTGTCGCTGGAGCCGAGATCCTCCACGAACGCGGTCCAGACACGGTTGGTGAAATGCAACGCCTCGATCGCCTCCATCGAGTCGTGGCCAACGGCCGCCGCCGCCGCCAGCATGTCGATCGAGCGGGTCAGGAGCTGCCGCTCACGGTCCTTCGCGTCGGCAACGGAGTTGCTCTGGATGTCGGCGTAGGAGAATTGGTACATCGTGGGGCTACCGTTCCGTTGTGAGGTATCAGGTCAGGTAATTCAGCAGGCTGAGCTGCTGCAGGCGTGCTGTCAGCGCGAAGGACGTCTCGATATGCTGGGTCAGATTGGCGACCCGGGTCGCGGCTTCGGCCGGGTCGACGGCTTCGAGATCGAGGATGTGCCGTTCGAACAGATCGACCTGCGTCTTCATGCGGTCGCTGGCGTCGGACACGCGTTTCTGGACGATGCCGGTCTCGGACTGAACCTGGCCGATGCCGCTCAGCGCTTCGCCGACCAGGGACTGGGAGCGGCCGACGATCGTGTCCTTGGCCGCCTGGCTGATGTTGCTGGTCATCAGGGTGGAGACCATGGCCGCCGCCATGGCGAGCTTGCGGATGCCGTCGCTGTTGGCGCTGGTCGAGGTCGCGGTGGTTTCGTTGAGCGCGATGCGGCTGACGATCTGCTGGTCGGTGGCATTCGACCAGTTGGTCTGCCAGCCAGAGCCGAGGAACTGCGGCGCGACGTCGTTGGTGATGTAGTCGTCCATCTGGGCAGCGGTGATGTTGGCAGCGGCCGGGTCACTGGGCGTGAAACCGAAATGGGAGACGAAGGAGGCGTCGAAGGCGGCCTTGGCGGTTGAGCCGGCTGCCGTGAAATCGTTGATCGGCTTGACGTCGGTGTTGGTGCCGGCGAACAGATATTCGCCGTTGACGCTGGTGTTGAGGATCGAGCCAAGCTGCTGGATGGTCGTGTTGGCCGTCGATTGGGTGAGGCTGTCGGAGGAATCGCCTGATGTCGCGGTGGTCAGGCTGGACAGGAAGGTCTGCGCCACGCTGGAGAGCTGGCCGAGCGAAGTTTGCGTCGACGAAAGCCGGGCGGCGACCAGCCCGTTGGAATCGATGATGACGTTGAGCCGGTCGAGATCGCGCGAGAAGGTAACGGACTGGGCCGTGCGCCCGCCCAGCGCCAGCCCGACATCGGCGACCTTGCCGGTCGAGGACTCTTTGGTGGCCTTGACGAGGTCGGCCTGCATGCGCATCTGCTGGTAGCGCATGGCGTTGGAGAGGGCGGCCGAGGAGACTGAAGTCATGGCTTATCCCACCGCGCTCAACAAGGCCGTCATCATGTCGTCGACGGTCTTCATCATCCGGGCCGATGCCTGATAGGTGTGCTCGAGGTCGAGCATCAGCGACATCTCCTGATCGACATTGACGCCGGTTGCGTTGGACAGCGCCTCGGCGCTGCGCGACGCCAGCGCTTCCTTGGCGTCGGCGGCGGTCGAAGCCTGCTGGCGCACGCCCTGAAGCCAGCCGATCGAATTGGCGGCGTAGTCGGAGACGCTGGACGTTACCGAAATCCCGGCGGCGGGATCGAAGGTCGTCGGCTGGTCGAGACGGTCGCCATAGGCAACCAGGAGGCTGGAATAGGAAGCGCCGCCGCTGGTGTTGGCGACATAGGCCGCGCCGTTGGCGCCACCGTCGCGCAACAGCGTCGGATTGCCGCCGGTGCCAGGATCCATCGCCGCGTTGATGCTGATCGAGGCGGCGAGGCCGTTGACCAGCGTGCCGGCGGCGGGAACGGCCGGCGCGCCGGACCAGGTGAACAGGCCGGCGGCATCAGGCATCGACGGTGCCGTCTCGGCAAAGGCGGAAATCAGGCCGCGCGCGGTTTCGTCGAGCTGGCTCTGCATGGTCGAGGCGACGCCGTCGCGCAATTGCAGCAGGCCGGCAAGCTTGCCGCTGGCGCTGGTGTTGCCGCCGGTTCCCGCCGAGATCGGCACGTTGTCGATATAGACGGCATTGCCGGCGGCTCCGGCGGTGTAGCCGGACGACGGCGCGAAGCTGACCGAGCGCGGGATGGTTTCGAACAGCGTCGTGCCGTCACCCGTGGTGATGACCATGTCGTTGTCGCCGCGCGTGAAGGTCGATACCGGAACATAGTCCGCGATCTTCTTCAAAAGCGCGTCGCGCTGGTCGAGCGCATCGGAAACATCGGTGCCGGAACGGGTTCCGGAAATGACCGCCGTGTTGGCATCCTGGAACTGGCTCAACAGCGAGTTGAGGTCGTCGACGGCCGTGGCGATCTGGCCGTCGGTCTGGGTGCGGAAATCCTGAATGGCCTTGGAGCCGTCATTCAGCGAACGCACGACCTGCTTGGCTGCGTCGATGACGCTGACGCCGAGATTCTGGTTGGACGGGGAGGTGGCATAGAGCTGCAGCGCCTGCTGCAGATTGCCGATCGCGGTCGACGGCGAGGATGCATTATCGACGCCATTGACCGAAACGTCGAGCTGATCCATGCCGCTGTAGAGCGCATTCTGGCCGCTATACGCCGACAGAGCGCTGAGGTTCTGACGGAACAGCAGGTCGTTGGTGGTCCGCTGTATGTCGACCGAACGCGCGCCCGGGGCCGTGCTGGTGACGACGGCAATGCGGCGCGTGTAATCCGGGTTGGAAGCGTCGGAGACGTTGCGCGAGACAACGCTTGTCTGCCGCGCGGTGTTCATAAGCGCCGATTGGGCGATACTCAATGCGGTGGATAGCGACATGCGGGTCTTTCACGGGCGACGCCCGTTTTATCTCTTCAGGTTGACAAGGACGTCCATCAGATCGGATCCGGTCTGGAAGACTTTCGAATTGGCGGTGTAGCTGCGCTGCGCCGCGATCATGTTGGTCAGTTCCTCGGCGATATCGACGTTGGAATTCTCGAGCGCGCCGGAGACGATGGATCCGAGCTTGCCCTCATTGGCAAAGCCGACACGGACCGCGCCGGATTCGGTGCCCTGCGCGTAGACGTTGCCGGGCAGCGCCATGAGCTGGTCCGGGCTCTGCACGTCGGCCAGCGGAATCTTGTAGAGTGGCTTGGTGGAGCCGTCCTTGTATTGTGCGTAGATGGTGCCGTCCTTGCTGATCTGGACCTTGTCGATGGTGCTCGGCGCGTTACCGTTGACCTCTGCGTCGGAAACCGTGAAGCCGGTGCCGAGCTGGGTCAGCTTGGAAAGGTCAAGCGAGAAGGCACTGCCGTTGGGCACCGTCAGGCCGACGCTGGTGACGGCGCCGGTGAGCTTGCCGGTGGTGGTGTCGAAGGTGAGGTTGGCCGTGCCCAGTGCTCCGCCTGTGTAGGGGAACGATGTTCCAGCCGTCGCTTTCGACTGGTCGAAGACCGACACTTCCCAGGTGCCGGCGCCGGTGTTGGTGAAATAGACGTCGAGCAGCACCTTGTTGCCGAGATTGTCGTAGGCGACCATCGAGGATTTCGACGTGTACTGCGCGCCCGCGGCGTTGGCGCTGGGCAGGCTGCCAGCCGCGACCGGCGTGGCACCCGCGGGCAGGTTTCCGTTGAATGTACCCTCCGTGCTCGGCGTTGCCGTCATTTCCTGATCGGAGATGACCACCGGGACCAGCCCCTCGAAGCCGTTCACCGTCGCTGCCGGCACGCCATTGGCGTAGCTGTAGCCCATCAGTTGGAAGCCGGCCGCGTTGACCAGCCTGCCCTGCGCATCGGGAACGAAGGCGCCGGCACGGGTCAGGAATGGGGTTCCGCTCGGATCCTGGACGACAAAGAAACCATCGCCACTGACGGCAAGATCGGAGACCGAGGTGGTATATTGAAGCACGCCCTGGGAGCTGACCGCCGATCGGATCGTCGTGGTGACACCGCCGGAATTGTAGGCGCCGCCCGTGTTCGGCATGACCAGCGTCGAAAATTCGGCGGAGGATCGCTTGTAGCCGGTGGTGTCGGAATTGGCGATGTTGTCGGCCACGGTGGACAGCCGATTTGCCTGCGCATTCATGCCGGAAACGCCGGTCCGCATCATTCCGTAGAGGCTCATCGAAACGTCTCCGCTATGTCCATGCCACTGGCTGGGAGGCTACGCGTCCTGTCTTGCGCGAGGCTGGCGCGGTGCGGCATCAGAAGACCAGCCGGTAGCCGAGGAAGCGCTTGGAATCGATCGGGTCGGAACCCAGCTTCTCGCGCAGCTTCTTGCGCAACTTGCTGATGTGGCTTTCCACCACGTTCTCCTCGACCTCTTCATCGAAGATGCCGTAGATGGCGTTGAAGACCTGGGTCTTGGTGACGCGACGCCCGCGATTGCTTGCCAGATATTCGAGGATGCGGCGTTCGCGACGCGGCAAGGGCAGCGGCTGACCGTCGATCTCGGGGTCACGTCCATCCATGAAGATGCGCATGGCGCCGATCTCGGTGTAGGCGACGTCTTCGTGGGCACGACGGCGGATGGCGGTGATGCGGGCCAGGATCTCGCGGATGTGAACGGGCTTGCGAATGACATCGTCGACGCCGCTCTCGAACAACCGCAGCGTGTTCTCCAGGGAATGCTGCTCGCTGAGCGCAATGACCGGTGCGCCGGTGCGGTCGCGGATCTGCCGTGGCGAGATGACGCCCTCGCGGCAGTCGCCGATGAGGAAGGCCCTGACCGAGCGTAGATCGGTGTCGGCCGCCGAGTTTACCCACTCGCCGAACTCGCCGGGCGCGAAGCCTGCACAGGCGACGCCCTCGCGGTCAAAAAGTGAGTTGTATCCCTCTGTTACGAGCTCGCGCTCGTCAACGATTACAATCATCGGCCCCGCCTCCGAATCAAACTATTTGCCCCGTGAGGAGAGGCGTAGCCGTTGGCGAGAATCCTGAACAACCGTCATTTCTTGTAACTAGTTTCTTGGGAGTCTGGAATCGTGGCGGTTGTATTAGCGTGCAACCAGATATGCTTGCGGTGGCAAGTCTTGGCCAAGTCGAAGCGGCAAACCAAGGACTGTGCGATTGGTGTCCTGGAAGCGGAAATACGCCTATGGGTTGCAGAAGGTGCGGGCGTTGGCGGTCCATTTTCCAAACCCGGTGGCGACCATGTTGGCGATGACGCGGCAGACATAGACCTTCTGCGCCGGATCGTTGTCGGGACCGGCGTGGTAGCGGGCGACGGCCATCGACCATGTCTCGTGACGGGCATGGAGACTGGCCAGGAAGCGCGCCGCATAGTCGACGTTCTGGCGCGGGTCGAGCATGTCTTCGACGCTGCGAAAATGCGACGCGTGGTAGTGATGGTTGATCTGCATGCAGCCCAGATCGATCAGCGTCTTGCCCTCGCGCTGGGCATTGGCGAAGGTGGCAAGGGCTTCAGCGCGGCTTCTCGGAAAGACCGCTTTTCCTTCTATATTCAATGCGTTGGGTTGAAGGCTGCCTTTCTTCCCGGTTTCGGTCAGGCCGACGGCATAGAGGATGCCGGCGGGCACGCCATAGCGATCGGCGGCGCGCAGGATCTCCGGCTCGCAAGGGTTGGTGGCGGCAGCGGCGGCGCTTGCGACGCTAGATAAACATATCGCCGCCAGCGCGCTCGCGAGAAGGCGAAGCGCCGCGGCCATAGTCCTGCGCGTCATCGTTGCGTTTCCCCGCTGATTGCTGACCTGGTTGCTGGCCGCCGGCCCCGCCGTTGCCGCCGCCTGGATTTCCGGGTTGAAAGGATGACGGGTCTCGGCCTGGCGCCGCGGTCAGGGAAGCGGTGGCATCAGTGCGGGTTGCAGCCGGGACCGCTACCGAAGGTTGCAGGATGGTGACCTTATCAACCTCAAAGCCGAGTCCGCGCAGTGACTTGACGATCGCCTCGCTGTCGGTGGAAAGCCGGTGATAGGCGTCGTGTGTTTCGGGCTTCAATTCAATCGAGAGTTGTTCTCCGGAGAGGCGAAGGCTGGCTGTAACCATGCCGAGCTCGGCGGGGTGAAGTTCGATCTTCAACACATGTGTCGGAACCGCAACAGAGCTGGCCAACTGTGAGGTCGCGGACGACGCCGAGAACGCCTGTTGCGCGCCGCCATCGGCGGTTATGGCGCCGATCACATTGATGGCTGCCTGGCTCATCGTGGTCTGCGGCGGCGCCGGGAAGCTCTGCTCGGAAACCACATCGATGCGGCCAGCCGGCGAGGGCTGCTTTCCGGGGTCGGACCGCATCGAGGACTGGACGTCCGCAATGGTCTTCATCGCCGGCGCGGTCTGTTTCGGCTGCACGCCCGGCACATCGGCCGCTGGCGCGTCCGGCAGAGGACGGGCGGCGATCGCGGTGTCGCGCTTCGGCGCCCCGGAGGCCAAGCCGGCGACGGGTGCATCCTGGACGTCGAGCTCGGTCAAAGGCCCGTCGACGACCGACGCCCGCTCGGATTTCGACATGGTTTCGAGGTCGTCGCGCCCGGCAGCTGAATGCGACCGAGGAGCCTTTGGCAATTGCCCGGCGAGCGCCGGGTCCTGGCCGGTTTCGCTTGCGTCGGCTGCCTTGGCCGATGTCGAGAAATGGCGCAGGTCGTGAAACGCCATCAGCAGCGGCAGATGGTCCTGGAGCGGTGTCGTTGCGGTGTCGTCCGCCGTCGCTTCGGCGTCGGTGGCGTCGTCCGTGCCGGACCCGGTGTCCGCTGCATCCTTGGCGGCCTTTGTGACCAACACTTTGGCCGACACGATCTTTCCGGGATCGGCCGATGTCGGCTCGGCCTTGTCGCCATGTGCGGCAAGGCCGGCGGCGAGCTTGCCCCAGCGCTGCTCGCGCGACCCCGCCTCCGTCGTCGGCCGCCGTTCCGGGCGGGCAGGACCTGTGTCGCCGCCCAGCATCTTGCCGAAGCCGGCGTCGTCCGTCTTGCCGTTCGCTGCCGGTTGTTCCGGCGTCGCGCGCACAGGGGCAAATCCTGGCAAGGCCGAACCGAGGCTGGTGGTCATTTTGGGGCGGCTCCAAGCATCTGGTCGATCAGGTCGAGCTGTCGACGTGTTCTGGCCATGGCGGCGTCGGTCGGATCGGCGGGTTCGGGAGCGGCCGCCGGCGATGGCGCCGATGCCGGCGTGACAGTGGCCGCTTCGGCCGGCGCGGCCGCGACAGCCGGAGTGTCCGGCGCATGGGTGGCTGGTCCGCTCGAGACCGCGGCGACCGCGGGTTGCTCCGAGATCGCGCCTTCGACCGGTGGCAGCCCGCTCGCATCGGCGCCTTGCGCCGCGGCGGTCTGGGGAGCCGGAGGTTGCCCGGCCGCGGCAGGTGCGGGGGTTTCCTCGGGATGGGCGGCGGGCGGCGCGACGACTTCGCCGGCAATGGCCTGGGCGGCGTCGAGCAGGGCGCGGTCGCCTTCCGACAACCGGCTGCGGTCGATCTTGCCCAGCCTGGCACGCACGTCCTCGATGGTGCCGGAGGTGACGGTGGACAGGCTGGCGTAGAGCAGGGCGCGTGGGTCGTCCTGGTTGGTGATGCCGTCGCGTCCTTGCTCGGCCCGCGCCGAGGCGAAGGCCGACAGGTCATTCAGGCCGTCGATCGCGGCACGGCGGGCGATGCGCAGGTAGATCACCTTCTCGCGCTCCGGATCCATCATCGAGGTGATGTCGGCCAGCTTGTCCTGGCTGATCGACATATGCAGCGTGATGACGCCGGTGACGAAGGAGTCGGCGAACTGGCTGGCATAGGGCGAATAGAGGTAGCGCTCGACATACTGGGTGGAGGCAAGCGCGAAGTGTGCCGCGTCACCTTGCGTGGCGGCAATGCCAATCGAACGGCGAAGTGCTGCTTCCTCGACCAGCGTGCCGGGGCTGAGCAATTTTGCTTCGTCGAGCAGCTTGAGCGCCGCCACCGGCTGGTCGCCGGCGAGCAGCGAGCCCTTGACCAGGGCAAGGAAGGCGCCGAGATCAGGCGGCAGCGCCATCGGATCGATCGGCTTCAAGGCTTCGATAGCCTCACCGGGCCGGCCGTTGAGGTAATCTATCACGCCTTTGGCAATGGCAAGGTCCCGCGGGTCGCTCGTGGCGCGCGATGTGGCTGCCTCGACGGTCACCGGGTTGCCGCCGCTCATGCCGTAGACAAGCAGGGCGCGAAAATTCTTGGGATCCTTGAAATCCTCGGCATTCGCCGCGCGCAGGCGCGCATCCGTCATCTCAAGCAACTTGGCCTGCATCGGCAGTGCGGCATGATCGCCGGCAGCGATACGGTCCTGGATGAGTTGCAACGAGCGCACCAGCTGATACGGCTGCAGCGTGTCCTGGGCGAAGCCCGCCGACGGATATCCGCCGGCCAGCAGCAGCAAGCCAATAGATCGGCTGATGACGGTCGCCCGTCTCATCCGCCGGTCGCCATCAGGATTTCGATGCGGCGGTTCACGGCCGCCATAGGATCGGCGGGATCCTTCGGCTGTCGGTCGGCGAAGCCGGCGACCTCGGTTATGCGACGTTCGTCGACGCCGCCGCGCACGAGCATGTAGTAGGCTGAATGCGCGCGCGCCGTCGACAATCGCCAATTGTCGTAGCTGTCGCTGCGGAACGGCCGTGCGTCGGTGTGGCCATTGATGCTGATGGTGCCTTTCTGGCCGTTGACGATGCGACCGATCTTCTCCATCGCCAGCACCAGTTCGCGGCTCGGCAGCGCCGAGCCCACCTCGAACATGCCGAAGTCGAGCTGGTCGGTGATCGAGATGACGACGCCCTTGTCGGTGGCTTCGACCGAGACGCCGTCATGCAGCTTGTCGCCGGGCTTGAATGCAGCGGCCAACTGTTGCTTGACGTCAGCCGCGGCCTTGAGGGCGGCGGCGGTCGGCGCTTTTTCCGCAGCGTCTGGCTTGGCGGCTTCTTGCGCCGCGGCGGCGTCCGCCTTGGCCGCATCCGTGGCCTTGGTGCCGTCGGGCTTGGTGTCTCCGGGCTTGGCATCGCTGGCCTTGGCATCGTTGGCCTTGATGTCGCCGGCCTTGGTTTCGCCGGCCTTGGCCATCGTCGTGGCGGCGGCGTCCTTGCCATCCTTTGCCAGAGGCTCGAGCGGTGCGTTTGTGACGGGCGGGGCTGGCGGCACGGCCTTGACCTTGGCGACCTGCGTCTCGGCGGCCTTGTCGCCGGGCTTGAGCGGGTCGCCCTCGATCCTGGCGCGCTGGGCGCTTGCCTCGGCGCCGGGCGCGGCGACCTGTTGCGACCAGAAATCCGGCTCGAAAGGATCGCGATAGGAGGCGCCACCGGAGGCGCCCGTCGCCGGGCCGGCAGTCTGCGCGCCGCCATCGCCCTTCTGGCTGACATTCTGCATGACACCGGTGTCGGTAGCGATTTCCGAAAGCACCGCATAGGGGTCGGCGAAGAGATGCTCGTCGGAACGTTCCGACTGCTGCTGCTCCTGCTTGTCCTGCTTGCGTTCGGACGAGCCGGCGCCGCCGCTGCCCTCCTGCCCGGTCTTGGCTGTCGCCTGTTGCGGGTTGTTGGCCGTCGAGCCGATCGCGTTCGGACCGTCGCCGAGATCCTCCAGGCCCTTGCGGCTCGAATTGCGGTCGACCAGCTTCACCGGGTTGAAGTAGCTGGCGACGGCTGCCTTGGTCTGCTCGTTGGCGGCGTTGATCAGCCACATGACAAGGAAGAAGCACATCATGGCCGTCATGAAGTCGGCGAAGGCGATCTTCCAGACGCCGCCATGGTGGGCTTCGTCGTG
Organism: Mesorhizobium sp. Mes31; assembly: GCF_024519675.1. Taxonomy (NCBI): domain Bacteria; kingdom Pseudomonadati; phylum Pseudomonadota; class Alphaproteobacteria; order Hyphomicrobiales; family Phyllobacteriaceae; genus Mesorhizobium; species Mesorhizobium sp. Mes31. Next base: position 239,575 of record NZ_JALJRL010000007.1, read on the forward strand.
GTCGTCATGACCACGACGCACGATGATGATTTCCTGGTGGGCGTGTCCGGCATCGGCGACGCTCATGCCAGAACCTCGGAAAGCGTCGTCGACCATTCAGCCATGCGCGTCTCGAACACCGCCTCGTCGATCGCGACCGTGAGGTCGAAGCCTGGTGTCTCGACGAAGTCGAGATTGGCGGCGCGGGGGCCGAGCGATGCCTTCAGTGTCTCGAACAGCGAGAGCGGCCCGCGCACCGCGATGCGCACCGCTTCGGCATCGCCGACCGCTTCGCGGATCGCACCGGCAAGTGCCTCGAGCGAGCGTTTCTGCAGGTCGTCACTGACGATGCCGCCGATGATGCGGGCGACCGTGGCGGCGACGAGCCCGGTCACGCGTGCCTCCATGGCGTCGATGCGCGACGAGACCGCTTTGCCGACATCGTCGCCGAGGCTTTCGAGAAACAGCCTTGCTTCCTCGGCATTGGCCTGGCGTTCGGCTTCGAGCGCCGCTGCGTGAGCAATCGACAGGCGCGCCTCGAGCGCGGCTTCGGCCTGGGCGACCGCCTCCGCGATCAGCGTGCCGATATCGGCCCGGGGTGCCGGTGCCTCGGGCTTGTGTTCGGGATCGACCGCGGCCCGCGGCTGGTCGGCACGTGGCGTGCGCGTGCCGAAATCGGGCAGAAGATCGAAAAGTGCAGCGGAAGGCATGGTTTACACCGCGACTTCCTGGGCAGCCCATTTGCGCAGGATTTGCGCGGTGCGCTCCTCGTTGAGGTCGACCATTCGGGCAAGCCGATCCTGTGGCGCGGGCCTGATCCTCTGGCGAAGATCGTCGAGCGGAGCGGGACTTGGGCGTGAGCTGGGCAAGGCGCCAACGGCAGCGCTTTCTGCGTTCGCGGTGGCTTCCGGCGTGGGCAGCGAGCGCTGGACCTCATCGAAGTTGGGGCCGGCTATTGCCGGGGTGGCCTTTGCCGTCAGCGCGGCCGCCATCGGCCTCAGGCCGAAGAAGGCGACCATGAACACCACGACAATGAAGGCGCCGGCGTTGATCAGGGTGCCGGCGTGCTGGCCGATGGAATCGAGCATTCCAGCTTGCGGGATCGCTTCGCCATCCAGCCCGTCGATGAATTCGACCGCCGAGACGTCGATGACGTCGCCGCGCTTGTCGTCAAAGCCGGTGGCGGAGGTCACCATCTTCTGGATGTCGGCGACGCGCTTGGCAATCTGCTCGGGCGTGGCGTCCTTGCCGAGAATGGTCATCAGCCGCTGCTGGTTGACGACGACCGCAATCGACATCTTGGTGACGGTGTAGCCGTTGGAGACGGTGGCGATCTTCTTCGAATTGATCTCGTAATTGGTGATCTCTTCCTTGCGGTCGTTCTGCGAGGAGGATTGCGGACCCTCGTTGGCGGTCGCCTGGGTCTCGGGCAGGTTCTGCTCGACGCTGGCCGGGGTGGAGGCCTGCTTCTGGTTGTTGTTTTCGTTGGCGCGCACCGACTGCACCGAGCGTTCGACGCGGGAATTCGGATCGAAAATGGTTTCTTCGGTCTGGCGGGTGTCGGTGTTGACCTCGGCCTTGACGCTGGCGCGGAAATTGTCGGGACCGAGATAGGCTGTCAGCGCCCGGCGGATGTTGTCGCCGATCTGCGCCTCCACCGTCTGCTCGACGCCGAGCGTGCGGGCGGCGCTGGTGTTGGAAGGATCGTCGCCGGCGGCCAGCAGGTTGCCATTGGAATCGAGCACCGTCACCTTGTCGGCCGACAGGCCGGGGACGGCGGCGGCGACGAGATGGCGGATCGACATGGCGCTCTTCTCGGCGTCAATGCCGGAGTAGCGGATGACCACCGATGCGGAAGGCTGCTGCTCGTCGCGGCGGAAATTGGCGCGTTCGGACATGACGATATGGACCCGTGCCGCCTTGATGCCTGCGATCGACTGGATGGTGCGGGCTATCTCCCCTTCCAGCGCGCGCACGCGGGTGATCTGCTGCATGAAGGAGGTGAGGCCGAGCGAGCCGACATTGTCGAACAGTTCGTAGCCGGCATTGGCGCTGGTCGGCAGGCCCTTTTCGGCAAGCAGCATGCGCGCCTGCGCGGTGGTGCCGGCCGGCACCAGCACGGAGGTTCCGTCGGCGCCGACATCGAAGCCGATGCCAGCCTCGCCCAGCACCAGGCCGATCTGGTTCACGTCGGCACGATCGAGCCCGACATAGAGCGTGTCGTAGGCCGGGCGGTTGAGATAGACCGAGGCGACGCCGATGACGCCCATCACCAGAACGGCGATACCCGCCAGCATAGCGAGGCGCTTCACGCCAAACCCGCGGAGATTCGAGATGATGCTCTGGATCTGTTCCGGCACGATTCAGCGACTCCCAGCATGACTGTCCGCCGGAACACTAGCCCTCGAAGCTTGTGCGAAAATGAAATCGGGCCGCGCTTGTGGCGCGGCCCGTCAATCGGAAGCGGGAGTATCCCAGCCAGGGAGGAACTAGCCGTTCTTGAACAGCGACAGGATCGACTGCGAGGAGCTGTTGGCGATCGACAGCGACTGGATGCCGAGCTGCTGCTGAACCTGCAGCGCCTGGAGGCGGGTCGATTCCTTGTTCATGTCGGCATCGACGAGCTGGCCGACGCCGCGGTCGATGGAGTCCATCAGGCTCTGCGTGAAGGTCTTCTGCAGGTCGATGCTGCTCTTGGCCGAACCGAGGATGGTGGCCTGGTCGGTCAACTGGCTCATGACCTTGTCGATCTTGCCGATCATCTGGGTGATGATGTCGTCGGTCACGCCTGATGCCGTGATGTCGAGATTGTAGGCGGAGACGTTGTCGATCTTGGTAACCGCCCCCGCCGCGGTCTGGCCAGCGGTGTTGGCGGCGATGTCGGTGGCGCCGCCGGCGAGCGCGGCCGCATAGGCGGTGTCATACAGGTTCTGGGCTGCCGCCGTCGAATAGACGGAAGTCTGGCGATCGAGAGTGCCTTGGTTCTTGACGTCGGTGGCAAGGCCGGAATCGAACAGCTTGGTGCTCTCGACATTGATGTCGATCGTTCCGAGCGAGATGGCGCCCGACGAAGAGCGATTGAACGAGGAGACGATCTTGGCGTCCGGCTGGACGCCATCATTGGCCGCCGCGACCTGCTTGGAGGTCACCGACAGGAAGTTCGAGCCTGAGAAGGTCGCGGCATCGGCGAAGGACTTCATCTGCGCCTGCAGTGCCGTGATTTCGGTCTGCGTCTTTGCCTTGGCGGCATCCGTCTGGCCGACGGTCGAAAGCAGCTTGGTTTTGATCTGGCCGATCGTCGTCAGCACATTGTTCATGCCGGTGTAGGCGGTGTCGACTTTCGAGGCGCCGAGGCCGAGCGCGTCCTGCACGGTCGAGAGCGCCTGGTTGTCGGAGCGCATCGTGGTGGCGATCGACCAATAGGCGGCGTTGTCGGAGGCTTCGGAGACCCGGTAGCCCGTGGAAATCCGAGCCTGCGTCTGTTCGAGCGATTTGTTGGTGGCGTTGAGGCTTTGAAGTGCTGTCAACGCCGCAGCGTTTGTCATGATGCTCGCCAAGAAACTCGCTCCTTTTCTAAGGCTGGCCCCTCGAAGAACCAGCGTTGCCCTCGCAGGCCGGATCGGCCTGTGCATCGGTTGTCATCGTGCCCGATACGGCCGATTCGCCAACCGTTGTAAGCTATTGGTTAACCATGACTAGCGCGTTATGGTTAACGGCCTGTTAAAGGCCTGCTTTCGAGAGTTAAGGAACGAGGATTGCGTAAGCCTTGAACAAACGCAAATCGGACCGCGCTTTTGGCGCGGCCCGATGTTTGGTGCGAACTTCGGTTGAGCGAAGTCGATTAGCGGAAGAGCGACAGGATCGACTGCGAGGAACCGTTGGCGATCGACAGCGCCTGGACGCCGAGCTGCTGCTGAACCTGCAGGGCCTGGAGGCGGGTCGATTCCTTGTTCATGTCGGCATCGACGAGCTGGCCGACACCGCGGTCGATGGAGTCCATCAGGCTCTGCGTGAAGGTCTTCTGCAGGTCGATGGAGCTCTTGGCGGCGCCAAGCGTGGTGGCGGCGTTCGTCATGTCCTTCAGCGCGGCGTCGACGACCTTCATCTGGTCGGCGATCTGCGAGTCGCTGAAGCCCTTGCCGGTGGTCGAGTCGTAGACCTTCAGCGTGGCGACCGAATAGGTGTCGCCGGCCGCTGAAGCGGCGCCCGCCGTCGGGGCCTGCGTCGTGGTGGTGATCGCACCGGTGGTGCCGAGGCGATTGGCGTCGAGGATGCCCTTCGCCGTGCCTGCGGTGGTGCCGGCTTCATAAAGCTTCGTGCTTTCCACGTTGACGTCGATCGTGCTGATCGAAGAGCTGCCGGAAGCGTCGCGATTGAAGGCCGAAACGATCTTGACGTCGGCTGCAGCCGTAGCCGTGCCGCTGTCGACGGACAGCATGTTGGTGCCGGAGAAGGTGGCGCCATCGGCGTAGGCCTTCAACTGCTTCTGAAGGGCGGCAATTTCGGTCTGCGTCTTTTCTTTGTCGGCATCCGTCTGGCCGTAGGAAGCGACCAGCTTGGTCTTGATCTGGTTGATGGTGTCGATCGCGCTGTTCATGCCGGTGTAGGCGGTGTCGACTTTCGACGCGCCGAGGCCGAGTGCGTCCGAAACGGTGGACATGGCCTGGTTGTCGGAGCGCATCGTGGTGGCGATCGACCAGTAGGCGGCGTTGTCCGAAGCCTGGGAAACGCGATAACCCGTCGAGATGCGGGCCTGGGTGGTGTCGAGGTTCTTCTGGGTGGCGCTCAAGCTCTGCAGAGCGGTCAACGCCGAAGCGTTGGTCATGATACTGGCCATGGCTACTCGTACCTTGTTTTTACACGGTGTTTTTTTGCATACCGGCTTTCCCGGTATGACGGAGCGGCATCATGCCAATGATCGTTGCGATAGATCACCCGCCATCTGCGAGTGACTATGGCGGCAAGTCCCTACCAAAGGGCTAAACCGGACGGTTAACCGAAAATAATCTTGGAAAATTCGGCGATGCCTCGGCCGCCGCCAGCCCTTCCGGGAGGACAGTGTCAAGGTGGCGGGCAGGGGCGATCAGTTGAAGGAGCGCACCAGGCTGCCGACAAGTAGATTCCAGCCGTCGATGAGGACGAAGAACAGGATTTTGAACGGCAGCGACACCACTGTCGGCGGCAGCATCATCATGCCCATCGCCATGGTGATGGTGGCGACGATCAGGTCGATGACCAGGAATGGCAGCACGATCAGGAAGCCGATCTCGAAGCCGCGGCGGATTTCCGAGATCATGAAGGCCGGCACCAGGATGCGCAGGTCGACGGTCTCTTTTGCAACGACTTGGCCACGTTCGCGGGCGAGGTCGGCGAACAGGTCGAAATCCTTGTCGCGCACATTGCGCAACATGAAGGTGCGGAACGGATCGGAGATCTTCTCGAAGGCCTCGGTCTGGCTGATCTGGTTGTCCATCAGCGGCTTGACGCCAGTATTCCAGGCCTGATCGAAAGTCGGTGCCATGACATAGAAGGTCATGAACAGCGACAGCGAAATGAGGATGAGGTTTGCCGGCGTCGATTGCAGGCCGATGCCGGCGCGCAGGATCGAAAAGGCGATCACGAAGCGGGTGAAGCTCGTCACCATGATCAGCAGGCCCGGCGCCACCGACAGCACTGTCAGCAGGCCGAACATCTGGATGATATAGCCGACGGTGGTACCGTCGGCCTTGCCGATGCCGCCGAGGTCGAGTTGCTGGGCCGCCGCGACGGAGGTGGCGGCGGCGATCAGCGCCGCGGCGAGAAGGAACTTCTTCATTCGACCAGCAATGTCCTGATGAGAATCTGCTTGGCGTGCCCCTGGCTGCGGATCGATGCGCGCTCCTCGAGATCAGCCTTCAGGTGCTGGTAGCCGCTGGCGCCCTCCATCTGATGCATCTTCAAGGTGCGCACCAGGGCGAGCAGGTCCTGATGGATGTCCTCCGACATTGCCGGCGGCTGCGGCCCGTCATAGACCACCGATAGTTCCATTCTGATCCAGGTGTCCGCCGGCGAGGCGATGTTGGTGGTGATCGGCGCCAGCGCGACGAGCGTCGGCCCCGCGCCCAGCGACTCGGCCGCGGCGGGCTCCATGACTTTGCCTTCATTCTCGGGCGCGACCGGCACGGGCACCGGTCCCCCGACACCCTTGAGGTAGCCGCCGGACAGCCAGCCCATGCCGATGGCGGCGACCGTCACAAACAGCAGCATGGCGGCCTGGATGGCAAGGGAGGGACCCTTGCGCGGCTGTACCTGTTCGACATTCGCCACGGTGCCGTGTTCCCCAATCCTAGAACGGAAGAACCTGATCGAGAACCTGCTGGCCATAGGCAGGTTGCTGGATCTCGGTTATGCGGCCGCGCCCGCCGTAAGAGATGCGCGCTTCGGCGATGCGTTCGTAGGGGATCGTGTTCTCGGCGCCGATATCGGCCGGCCGCACGATGCCGGCGATGGTCAGCACCCTGAGTTCGGCGTTGACGCGCACTTCCTGCGAACCCCTGATCATCAGATTGCCGTTGGGCAGCACGTCGGTGACGACGGCGGCAACGTTGAGCTCCAGTGTTTCCGAACGCTTGATCTCACCGTCCGCGGTGGTGTCCGTGGCGGAATTGAGAGTGCCGGCGCCCTTGCCGGCGGTGCTCAGCTTGTCCCATTGCGCGCTGATGTCGAAGCCGAGCTTGCGGTTGGCGGTGCGGCTCCTGTCGTTCTGGTTCTTGAAGTTGGCGCGGTCGTTGATCTTGATGTTAACGGTCAGGATGTCGCCCTGGGACAGCGCTCGCGGATCGGTGAACAGCCGGCTCTGGCGGTCGTCCCACAGCGAGAACTTCTTCGGCGCCGCCGGCGGTGTCTCCGGATATTTATAGAGGGAAGACGTGTTGCCGCCGTCGATGCCTGAGCCGACCGGAGACAACGCCGGTTCCTTGCCGACCTCCTTGAGGTTGGTGCCGCAGCCGGACAGGGCCGCGACCGCGCACAGCACAAGCATCTTGCGGATCATGACGGATCTACCCTTCGGGCTGCGCTGGCCATGATGCCGGTGAGCGTCGCCGCCGCCTTCTGGTCCATTTCGTTGAGGATGACGCCGGCCTTGCGTGAATCGAGCTTCATCAGTATGGCCGCCGCCAGATCGGCGTTGACGATTGCCAGCCGCTCGGCGGCGGCGTCGGGTTTCATGCCGGCATAGATCTGGACGACGCCGTCCTCGGCCCGGGCCAGGAAAACCTCGCGCCGCTTCAGCCAGGTCTCGTATTCGGCCTTCTTTTCGTCCAGTGCCTTCATGCGCTGGTCGATGCCGATCTGGAGCTGCTTCAGTTCCTCGGCCTGCAAGGCGTAGCGACGGTCGCGAGCGGCGTCGGCTATGTTGGAGCAGAAGCGCTCGATCTCGCTTTGGTCTGGTGCCTTTTCCCGCGCCAATTGCTGCGGCGCTTCCGCGGCCGGTGCTCCCGGCAGGACCTGGCGAACCTTTTCCTCACCACGCGCGGTGCCGACGGCAAGAGGCATGGCGACAAGGATGGCGGCCGCGAGCAGGGTCCCGGCGGGGCCGCGTCTGTCAGTGGGCGAGAGGGAGCGTGTCATCGGCATCGCCTATTGGAGAACCAGGTCGGCCTGCAGGGCGCCGGCCGACTTGATTCCCTGCAGAATGGCAATGATGCCGTCCGGCTTGACGCCGAGACGGTTGAGGCCGGAGACGAGCGTTTCGAGATCGGGTCCGTCAAGCACGGCGACGCGGGCATCGGGCCGGCTGGCGTCGATGGCGGTGAACGGTTCGACGGCGGTTTCGCCCTTGGAGAAGGGTTCGGGCTGCACGACGCGTGGCGCTTCCGTGATGCGCACCGTCAGTGTGCCGTGGCTGATGGCGACGCGGGAGATCTTGACGTCGTTGCCGATGACGATGGTGCCGGTGCGCTCGTCGATGACGACACGGGCCGGCGTATCGGATTCGACCACCAGGTTCTCGATCTCGGCGTAGAAGCGCGCCGCTGAAACACCCTTGGGCCTTCTGATCTGAACGGTGCGGGAATCGCGTTCGGCCGCCACGCGCATGCCGAAGCGCTGGCTGGTATAGTCGTTGATGGCATCGGCGATGCGGATGGCGGTCGAGAAATCGGGGTTGCGCAATTGCAGCGTCAGCGTCGCCTGATCGTCGAATTCGGACTGGACCGCGCGCTCGACGATGGCGCCGTTGGGCACACGGCCGGCGGTTGGCACGCCTTGCGTCAACTGCTCGGCCTGACCCTTGGCGGTGAAGCCGGAAACGATGACCGAGCCCTGGCCGACGGCGTAAATCTCGCCGTCCGCCGCCTTCAGCGGCGTCATGATCAGCGTGCCGCCGGCGAGCGAGGTCGCGTCGCCCATCGAGGAGACGTCGATGTCGATGCGGGCGCCCGACTGCACATAGGGCGGCATGTTGGCGGTGACGATGACGGCGGCGACGTTCTTGGCGCGTGCGCTGCCGCCCTCGGTGGCAATGCCGAGATTTTCGAGCATGGCGCGGATCGACTGTTCGGTGAACGGCGAATTGCGCAGGCTGTCGCCCGATCCCGCAAGTCCAATGACCAGGCCGTAGCCGACGAGCTGGTTGTCGCGCGAACTCTGCAACTGGGCGATGTCCTTGATGCGCGAGGCGACCTGGCCCGGCGGCAGCGAACTCGGCCCGGACGAAACCCGGAACATGCGGTTGGTGGTGGCCGGATCATATTCCGGATCGTCGTAGACGCCGCCATTCTTGGCGGCGAGTTCGCGCTTGGCCTTGGGCGTCAGGCCGTCGGCCAGCGCCGGCTGAAGACCAAGGGCCGCGGCGAGCAGAAAGGCAAGCGGGCGCATCATGAAGCGCTGACCCTGATGGAGCCGTCTGCCATCACCGTGCCGGACAGGATCTTGCCGCTGTCGATGTTGCGAACCTTGACGAGATCGCCAGCGGCACCCGGCTGCAGCGTCACCGCCGTCGCCGAAATGGTGAGTCCGCCGGCAATGAAGAAGACCTGCACGGCCGCACCCTGTTCGACCAGCCAGGCCTCGCGGATGGCGGTGGCGGGAATGTAGCGGCCGGGCAGCAGCGTGCGCTTGGCGATCTTGCCGTTGAGTTCCTCGGCCCGGGTCGCCACCGCATCGGGCTTGTGCTTGCCCGCCATCAGGGTCACCTGCTTCAGGGCAGCGGGTTCGATGGTCTCGCCGGGATAGATGACCCGGCTGGGGATCAGCACAACCTCGCCGGCAGGGTGGCTGCTGGCGATCTTGGTGGCCGATTGGTCAGCCGATTGGTTGGCCGATTCCTGGGCAAAAGCCGGCATGGCGCCGGTCACCAACGCAAGGACGAGCGCGGTGCGGCGAAATGCGGAGCAGGAGAACGGCATGACCATCATCCGTTACCTGATGTTCTTGGAGACGACCGAGGCCATGTCGTCGGCGGCCTGGATGACCTTGGAGTTCATCTCATAGGCGCGCTGCGCCGAGATCAGCTCGGTGATTTCCTTGACCGGGTCGACGTTGGAAGCCTCGAGATAGCCCTGCTGGATGGTGGCGAAGCCAGGGTCGCCCGGCACGCCGACATTGGCCGGGCCGGACGCGGTGGTTTCCTTGAACAGGTTGTCGCCGAGCGGCGCAAGGCCTGCTTCGTTGGCGAAATTGGCGATCTGAATCTGGCCAAGATTCTGCAGGTCGGTCTGGCCGTCGATGCGGGCGAAGACCTGGCCGGTCTTGTTGACGATGACCTCGACGGCATCGACGGGAACGGTGATCGCCGGAATGACACTGGCACCGTCGACCGTCACCAGCTGGCCGGTGGCGTTGGTGTTGAGGGCGCCGGCGCGGCTGTAGAGCGTGCCGCCGTCGGCGCCCTCGATCTGGAACCAGCCCCTGCCGGTGAGCGCCAGGTCGAAACTGTTGCCGGTGCTGGTCAGTTCACCCTGGGTGTGCACGTTGCGCACGGCCGTCGTCTTGACGCCGAGGCCGATCGAGACGCCCTCCGGCACCAGCGAGGCGTTGGAGCGGTTGGGCACGCCCTGGGTGCGATCGACCTGGTAGAGCAGGTCGGAGAATTCGGCGCGGGCGCGCTTGTAGCCGGTGGTGTTGATGTTGGCGATGTTGTTGGCGATGACTTCCAGGTTTGTCTGCTGGGCGTTCATGCCGGTGGCGGCGATGGCGAGTGCTTTCATGGCGGAACTCCTCAGATGCCCATTCGACTGACTTCGAGATAGGCGGAAACCACCTTGTCGCGGATGGCGACGGCGGTCTGAAGCGCCTGCTGCGCGCTCATCACGGCGTCGACCACCTGACGGGTATCGGCGTCGCCCTTGAGCGCCTGCATCGACACCTGCTCGGCATTCTGCAGCGTGTTGACGGTCTTGGAGGCCGCCTGGCTCAGCGCTTCGGCGAAGGAGGTGCCGAGGTTGCCGCCGGTCGCTGGCGCAACGCCACCCTGAAGCAGGTCCGTCGCCATGTCGCTCAACCCAGGCTTCAGGTTAAGCGCGCCGATGCCACTCACGATCATTGGTTCCTCATCAGGTCGATGGTCATTGAAATGAGATCGCGCGCCTGCTTGACGACCTGAAGGTTGGCCTCATAGGAGCGGTTGGCCTCGGTCATGTCGGCCATTTCGATGAGCACGTTGACGTTGGGCATCTTGACGTAGCCCTTGTCGTCGGCGGCCTCGTTTCCGGGCTGGAACTCGACCGGAAAGTCGCTGGGGTCACGGTCGATCGAGTTCACCGCGACCGTTGAGCTGCCGGAGGTCCGGTCGAGCTCCGAGACGAAGCTGATGGTCTTGCGGCGATAGGGATCGGAACCCGGTGTCGTGCCGGTCGACTGGGCGTTGGCCAGGTTTTCCGACACCACGCGCAGGCGTTCCGACTGGGCGCCGAGGCCGGATGCCGCGACTTTGAGGGCTGCGGTCAGTGCGTCCATGGTCAGCTCTTCACCGCCATCATCATCATCGAATGGAACGCCTTGACGATCGCCGTGTTGAGCTCGAAGGAGCGGCGCACCTCGCCGGCCTTCATCAGCTGGTCTTCCAGCACGACCGAGTTCTTGGACGGCATGACGACGCCGTCGTCTTCCTGCGGCTTGATGGTGAAGCCGGCATTGGTCGCGGCGTTGCCAAGATGGCCGGCCTGGGTGGCCTGCAGCGACACGGCGGTGCGGTCGAGCACCTTTTCGAACGGCTCGACATCGTTCGCCGTGTAGCCCGGCGTGTTGGCGTTGGCGATGTTGCCGGCAATCGCGGACTGGCGCACGGCCAGCCATTGCGCTTGCTTGGCAGCGAGGTCGAAAAGGGAAACGGGCTCCATGGGAATCTCCGGGCAGGTTCCCGCAGACTAGGCCGTCAGTCTTGCGTGGACCTTGCGGATGGCAGGGCCCTGAAACGCGTGGGGTCTACCTGGAAAGCTCGATCACCTGGTCCGTGCTGGTGACCATGATCCATTTGCCGTTGCGCTGCTCGATGGAAGACACCTGACTGGAGTCCGGCAATATCGATCCGCGCTGGACGATCCAGAGGCCGGCATCGTCCTCGATCATGGCGCGGCCATTGGCGACATGAACCATGCGGAATTTCGTGGCGTCGGCCGGAAAGGGCTGCTCAGCGGGGGCGGGATTGGGGTCGTCCTGCACCGTTCCGGTGGCGAGCAGATCCAGATTGGCGGCCGGAACGTCCTTTGCCGTCAGCGGCGCGCTGCGTTCGGCGACCACGCCGCCGCCGGCCCGCCCTGAATTGGTGCCGGTGCCGCCGAACTTGATCGCCTGCACGCCAAACTGTTCCTGGTTGAAGAAAATATACCAGGGAAACAGGGCGCAGATCAGCCCGAGCGTGATGCCGAGCGCGGCGACGACGAAGTCGCTGCGCCGGCTGGACTCCTTCTTCAGCCTGGGAAACGGCGCCTTTGGTGGCTGCGGCCATTCGGTGAGCGGGAACAGGCCGTCGATCAGCGAGTCGCGGCTGGCCTGCGTCATCTCGGCAGCCTCTGCCTGGGGAACCGTGGGCAGCGCGAGCTCGGTTGCCCTGACCAGGACAGGCTCAGCCTTGGCAGCCCTGGGCAGGACAGGCTCGGCCTTGGCGGCCCTGGGCAGGGCTGGCCTGAGAGCTCTGGCCAGGACAGCCTCGGCTTTGGCAGCCATGGCGCGGGCAGCCTTTGCCTTGGCAACTCGCGTTTCGTCAGCCCTGGCTTTCTCCGCGGCCCTGGCCTCGTCGATCATTTCGCGCAGGATGCGCTCGGTGTACTGGCGTTCAGTCTCCTGCATCGGCGTTCATCTTGCTCTTGAGGTGACGGGCGAGATCGGAGAACGGATCGGCGGATGGGCGGTCCTTCGGCGATTGCGTGAGCGCCTCGTAGATCAGCGGCACCTGACGCACAGCGATATCGAGCTCGGCGTCGGCGCCGCCCTGGTAGGCGCCCAGCAAGCGGATGTCGCGGGTGTCCTCGAACCGGGAGATCATCGACTTCAGCCGTGTCACCAGCGCGCGCTGTTCGGCGCTCCAGGCCTTGCCGGCCAGTCGCGATATGGACGACAGCGGATTGACCGGCGGATAGCGGCCCTGTTCGGCGATCGCGCGGTCGAGCACGACATGGCCGTCGAGGATGCCGCGCACGGAGTCGGCGACCGGATCGTTGTGGTCGTCGCCGTCGACCAGCACGGAAATGATGGCGGTGATCGATCCCTTGCCTTCGGCGCCGGGCCCGGCGCGCTCGAGCAGTTTGGGCAGTTCGGTGAAGACCGAGGCGGGATAGCCGCGGGCGACCGGAGGCTCACCGGTTCCCGTAGCCACCTCGCGCAAGGCGTGGGCGAAGCGGGTGATCGAGTCCAGCACCAGGAGCACACGTTGTCCCTGGTCGCGAAAATGCTCGGCGACGCGCATGGCGGTGTCCGGCGCGCGCCGGCGCATCATGGCGCTCTCGTCGCTGGTGGCGACGATGGCGACGGTCTTGGCCATGCTGTCGCCGATCGTATCCTCCAGGAATTCACGGACTTCGCGGCCGCGTTCGCCGATCAGCGCGACGACGACGGTGTCGAACGCGTCGGCGCCGGCGAGCATGGCGAGCAGCGTCGACTTGCCGACGCCGGAGCCGGCAAAGACGCCGAGGCGCTGGCCGAAACAAAGCGGGGTGAAGATGTCGATGACCTTGACGCCGGTCATGAAGGCGGTGCCGACGCGCTGCCGCGCCATGGCACCGGGCGTCGTCAGGGCGGCGCTTGACGCGTCGTCTCCCCTGATCAGCGGCGGGCCGCCGTCGATCGCCCTGGTGAGCGCGTCGATGGTACGGCCACGCCACGAGGCATGCGGCGCCACCGCGAGCGGACCGCGGCGGAACACGGCATCACCGATACCGGCATCGGCGCTGCGTTCGAAAGGCGCGACAACGATTTCGTCACGGCTGATCTTGACGATCTCGCCGCGGCGCGTGCCGGCCTGGCCGCGCTGCTCGACGATGTCGCCCAGCCTGGCGAAGTCGGAAAGGCCACGAACCTTGTAGTGCGTGGGCGTGACTTCGGCGACGCGGCCGCCGCGCTTGAGCAGCGCCTCGGTGTCGACGAAACGCCGCCATACCCGTTCCAGTGCGGCAAGCCTGTCTTCCGGCGCCGTCTGTAGCTGTCGTTCGGGTGCGCGTATGGATGGCAGGTCGAGCGACATGGGTTACTTCGAGCCGAGCGTCTTGATCGCCTCGTCGGTGGAAGCGTCCGTCTGCCGCATCAGGGCGGCGGTGTTCTCGAAGGCGCGCTGAACCATGATCAGCCGGGTGATTTCCAGCACCGGATTGACATTGGACTCTTCGAGAAATCCCTGGGCGATCCCGACATCGGAACGATCGGTGACCGGCTCTGGCGGGCGTGCCGGAACGACGCCGGAATTGCCATAGCGGACGAAATTCTCGCCCGGATCGAAATCGTAGAGGCCGATGGAGCCGACAAGCTGATCGTTCTGGCGCAGCGAACCGTCGGCTCCGGCCTTGGGCGGACCGTTGCGTGGGTCGAGCTGGATCGGCGCGCCACCGGCATCGAGCACCGGGTGGCCCTCGATCGACATCAGCTCGCCATTTTCGTTCATCGAAAAGCGACCGTCGCGGGTCATGACGGTGCCCACCGGTGTGTCGATGGCGAACCAGGCATCGCCCTGGACGGCGAAATCGAACGGGTTTCCGGTCTCGGTCAAGGCACCATGGGCGCCGGAAAGATAGGTCTTGCCCGAGGACGCGAAGGATACCGATTTCGACCCGCTGCCGGAGACGACGTCCTCGAATTTCACACCGGTGGCGCGAAAGCCGATCGTCGAGGCGTTGGCGACGTTGTCGGCGATCGTGTCGAGGCGGCGCTCGAGCGCGATCTGCGAGGAAAGGGCGACGTACAGGCTGTCCCGCATGATGGTTTCAGAACCTCAGCTTCTGCATGGCCATCATAAGGTCGGTGGAGATGCCCACAGTGAGCGGCTGGGCAAACAGCACGCTGACGGAGGTGACGGCCGATGAGGTCGGGTTGTTGATCTCCCACATGCTGGTGAAACGGGTCAGGAACTTGCCGAGCTTCTCGGGGTCGGAGAAATCCGAGATGTCGAGTTTCTGCTCGAACAGCTGCGCCTGCTTGTCGATGTCGGCGGTAGCGAAGGAATCGGGGAGACCGAGCGCGGTGCGCACGACGCTTGCAAGGGCGGTGTCGGCAAGCACGTCGTACCAGCTGGTGATGGTTGGCGCCTTGCGATCGAAATAGAGCGCCAGCCGCACGCCCTGGTTTGTGTTGCCGGCATCCTCTTCGAGGGTCTGGCGCATGTACTTGTCGACGGTCGGCTGCTGCGCGGGATTGTAAGTTGTGGCGTTCTCGCCATAGGCCTGGAAATTGAAGGCGGAGGCCAATGCCGCGTAAGCCGGATTCGTCTGCTTGTTGGCGACGCTGTCGGGGTCGCTCACGCCACCTTGCAGGACCTGCTTGATGAGGTCCTTGTCCTCCGTCGCCGAATCGAGGCCGAACGCGGCCAGCGCATAGGTGTAAAGCCGGCCGTTGCCCATCAGATCATCGATGGACTTCACCTTGGTGATGTTGGCGAGATAGTATGTCGTCTCGCCCTTTACATAGTCCGAATTCGGATCGACGCCGGCGATTTCCGCCTGCGCGGCGTAGTTCTTCGTCACCAGCTGCTGCGCCTTGTTGTAGATGGTCGCATCGGCGCCATTGGCGGCGAAGTTGAAGGCGCTGACAAACTCGGCATAGCGCTTGTCGGTGAGCTTGTTGGCGAAACTGTCGGAAGCGGAAACGCCTTCCTTGAGCGCCTTGACCATGAAGGCCTTGGCGTAGTCCATGTCCTCCAGCCCATAGGCCTTCATCGCATATTTGAACAACCGGTCATTGTTGACGAAATCGTCGATCGATTTCACCTTGGTGATGTTGTCCAGATAATATTTGGTATCGCGGTCGACCACGGGCTGCTGCTCGATCCTGTCGAGCGACTTGCTGATGTCCTTGGTGATGAGCTGGTAGCTGGTAAAGGTATTGAGCAAGAACGCGCCTCCGGCCGAAGCTTATGCCAGCACAATAGCCTCACTTCCTTGCGCGAAACTGAATCGTCTCCGACACGCCTCGATTCAAGCCTCACACAAGGCACGGGGACTATCCGTTGCTCCTGACGTGAAATGCGAAGGACCTGCCGTGGGCATTCTGATTGGACTGGTGGTTACGCTCGGCTGCGTCCTTGGCGGCTTCATGGCCATGGGTGGCCATCTGCACGTGCTGGTCCAGCCGTGGGAAGCCGTGGTCATCTGCGGCGCGGCGTTGGGCACCTTCCTGGTCGCCAATCCGATGAAGACGGTCAAGGATACGGGCAAGGGCATCATAGAGGCGTTCAAGCAAGCGGTGCCGAAGGAACAGGACTATCTGGAAACGCTCGGCGTGCTGCACAGCCTGATGCGCGAGCTGCGCTCGAAGTCGCGCAGCGAGGTCGAGGCGCATATCGACAACCCCGAGGAGTCGGCGATCTTCCAGGCCTTTCCGACCGTGCTCAAGAACCACGACTTGATGGCCTTCATCTGCGACTATTGCCGCATCATCATCATCGGCAATGCCCGCTCGCATGAGATAGAGGCGCTGATGGACGAGGAAATCCAGACCATCAAGTCCGACAAGATGAAGGCCTATCACGCACTGGTGGCGGTCGGCGACGGCTTGCCGGCGCTCGGCATCGTCGCCGCCGTGCTTGGCGTGGTCAAGGCCATGGGGGCGCTCGACCAGTCGCCGGAAATCCTCGGTGGCCTGATCGGCGCGGCCCTGGTCGGCACCTTCCTCGGCATCTTCCTGTCCTACGCGGTGGTCGGGCCTATCGCCACCAAGATCAAGACGGTGCGCGAGAAGAAGAACCGCCTCTACATCATCGTCAAGCAGACGCTGCTGGCCTACATGAACGGCGCGCTGCCGCAGGTGGCGATCGAGTTCGGCCGCAAGACCATATCGTCCTATGAGCGGCCGACGATCGACGCTGTCGAGCAGAGCACGATGGCCACCGGCTCCGCCGAGAAGAAGGCCGCCTGAACGATGCGCGACAGATTGGTCCAAGCCCTGTCATGACCAGTCCCGGAAGCCCAGCGGAAGTCCGCTCGCTGATCATCGAACGCCTGATCGGCGACAGTGGCGAGGCCGCCCAGGTCATCGGTACCGGCCGGGCCATGGCCGAGCGCGCCGCGCCGCTGCTGCAGAAGAGCCTGACAGGTGAGATTGGCGTCCCGGTTACCGTCGACCTCAGGGCCGTCGAGGTCAGCCGCGTGTCGGAGGCGCGCTCGCGTGCCGGCGACACGTTTGCCATGACAATCGTCGCATCATCCACCTCCTCCGACGCCATGACCCTGGTGATCGATGCTCCGGCGATCGCGATCATGGTCTGCACGCTGTTCGGCGGCGACCCGGACCTGCCGGTGTCGCCGATCGAGCGCGATCTGTCGCAGATCGAAGTCGATGTCTCGACCATGGTGTTCCAGCAGGTCGCGCAGGCGCTCAACGGATCGGGACGGCGCTCGCTTGACCTGCGCCTGCCCGTGCCGCGGGCGATGTCGGGCACCGAGGCGAAACGGCACGTGTTGCGCGACGGCGCGGCAGTGCGCATCGTCCTTGGCATTTCGACCCCGGCCGAAACCGGCACCGTCACCGTGACGATGCCGCAGCGCATCGTGCTGGCCAGCCGCGACGGCGCTGCCACGGCCGGCGAGGGCGATCTCAGCGCCAGCTGGCGCGCGCGCTTTTCGGAAGAGGTGATGCGCTCCACGGTCGCGCTCGAGGCGACCATGCCGCTGGCCCGGCTGACGCTCGGCGACCTCGCCGATCTCGAAATTGGCCAGGTTATCGAATTCGAGGAGACGGCGCAGTCGCGGGCGCGCCTCAGCGCCCGCGGCCAGACGTTGTTCGTATGCGAGTTCGGCAAGCTGGGGCAGAATTACACCGTTCGAATCCGGCATCCCTATGATGCCGGGCAGGACTTCATCGATGGGCTGATGCCGGCTGCCGCCGGCAGTGCCTGAGCATTTGGAGACGACGCATGGCCATGACCAAGGTGGAAGCCGACCTCGACCAGCCGGACGAGCAGCTCGACCGTGCCATCGAAGAGTTGCGCGGTGTCCTGAATGAAGAGGATAAACGCCCCGATGCGGCGTTCAGGGCCGCCTCCGGCGCCAATTCGAACGTCATCATGAACATCCCCGTCGATGTCCAGATCATCCTTGGCAGTACCGAGATGCCGGTGTCCGATTTGATGGCGCTGCAGAAGGGGTCGACGGTGGCGCTCAATCGCCGTATCGGCGAGCCGGTCGACGTCGTGGTCAACGGTCGCAAGATCGCCCGCGGCGAGATCACCGTGCTGGAAAGCGATCCGTCGCGCTTCGGCATCAGGCTGACCGAAATCATCGCCGGCTCGAAGGGCGCCTAGCATGGGTTGCGGGGCTTGCCGGCAGCGGAGGCGGGAGGCATGACGACGGCAGCGACGCTGACGCGCGCGCAGAAGGCGGCCGCCATACTGGTGGCGATGGGCAAACCGTCGGCCAGCCGTCTGCTGAAATTCTTCAAGCAGGAAGAATTGAAGGCATTGATCGAGGGCGCGCGCCTGCTGCGGACGATCCCGCAAAGCGATCTCGAGCGCATCGTCGCCGAATTCGAGGCCGAGTTCACCGAAGGGGCGGGATTGCTCGATTCGGCCGACAGGATGGACACCATCCTCAATGAATCGCTCTCGCCCGAAGAGATGAGCGCCATCATGGGCGACAAGAGGTTCGAGGCCGCGCCGGAAAGCCCGCCGCCGATCTGGCCCGAACTCGAGAAGCTCGAGCCGGCACGGCTCGGCGCTTTCCTGGCTGGCGAACACCCGCAGACCGCGGCCATGGTGCTGTCGAAGCTGGCGCCGCAGGCGGCCGCGAGCGTTCTGTTGACCATGACGAAGCCGATGCGCGGCGAAATCATCAAGCGCATGGTGACGATGGCGAATGTTCCGGATGCCGCCAGCAGGATCGTCGAGGACCGCTTACGCTCCAGCGTGCTGACGGAAACCTCGACCAAGGACACTTCGGCCGGACAGGCCCGCGTCGCCAGCGTGCTCAACGAACTGGACAAGCCGCTGCTCGAAGAGGTCATGCAGGATCTCGAGGCCGCCGGCACGCCCGATCTCGACGGCGTCAGGGCGCGCCTGTTCGCCTTCGACGACCTGCCGCTGCTGACACAGAAAGCGCGGGTGCTGTTGTTCGACGGGCTGTCGACCGAACTGGTCACGCTGGCCTTGCGCGGCGCTTCGGCCGCACTCGCCGAGGCGGCGCTGTCGGCGATCGGCGCGCGGTCGCGGCGCATGATCGAGTCCGAACTCGGACAGGGCTCGGAAGGGATTCCCCTTGCCGACATCATGGCGGCCCGCAAGACGATCGTGTCGACGACGATCCGGCTGTCGCGCGAAGGCGCGTTCGAGCTGCCCTCGACCCAGAACGCCGCCTAAGACCGCGGCATGGCTGACGCGGTCGACAAGGATTCGAAAACCGAAGAGGCGACGGAAAAGAAGATCCGCGACACCATCGAACAGGGCAAGCTGCCCCATTCGCGGGAAACAGCGCTCCTCGCATCCTTTGTCGCGATCCTGGTGTTCACCGTCTTCTACGCCAAGGAAGCCATTGTCGATCTCGGCATGTTCCTGTCGATGTTCCTGGAGAAGCCGGAAGCCTGGCCGATGGACACCGAGACCGACGTCATCGCGCTCTACAAGATCGTCCTCCTCGAAGTGGGCCGCGCGCTCGTCAGCCTGCTGGTGCTGCTGACCGTTGCGGGTGTCGGCGCGTCGGTGTTCCAGAACATGCCGCAATTCGTCGGCGATCGGGTGCGGCCGCAACTCTCGCGCATCTCGATCGCCAAGGGCTGGAGCAGGCTGTTCGGCATTCAGGGCTGGGTCGAGTTCCTGAAGTCGCTTGGCAAGGTCGGCTTCGCCATTGCCGTGCTCGCCTTCACGCTGTCGGAAGACCATCGCAAGCTGCTCGCCGGAATGATCACCAATCCCGTCGCCTTCGGCCTTGTCATCCGCGGCATCGCCGTCGACATCCTGGTGGCGATCGTCTTCGTGATGGGGCTGATCGCGGCGGTAGACATCGTCTGGTCGCGCTTCCACTGGAAGCAGGACCTGCGCATGAGCAAGCAGGAGGTCAAGGACGAGTTCAAGCAGTCCGAGGGCGACCCGATCGTCAAGTCGCGGCTGCGTTCGCTGGCGCGCGACCGCGCGCGCAAGCGGATGATGACGGCGGTGCCGCGCGCGACGCTGATCATCGCCAACCCGACGCACTTCTCGATCGCGCTGAAATATGTGCGCGACGAGGACGCGGCACCGCTGGTGCTGGCCAAGGGACAGGATCTGATGGCGCTCAAGATTCGCGAGATCGCGCGGGAAAACAACATTCCGATCTTCGAGGACGTGGCGCTCGCCCGCTCCATGTACAAGCAAGTTTCGGTCGATAATGTGATCCCATCGCAATTCTACCAGGCCGTCGCCGAACTGGTGCGGATCGTCTACTCGAAAAAGGCTGAGCGCAGACAGACTTCATGAACCGCCAACCGCACGCAAACTCCCGCGAGATCATCGTCGCCGACGCCATCGAACAGGTGGTGGGGGAACTCAGGCTGATCGACGTCGCCGACTACATCGCCTTCATCCGGCTCGAGCATTTCGCTTGCCTGTCGGATCTGGTCGATTCAGCGGCCGAGCTGTTCTTCATGCCGGGCACGCTGAGGCTCGGCCATGGCGGCGAGGCGCATGTCGACTGGAGCGGCAGTCCGCGCATCGTGCTCGATCTGGAGCTGAGGCCGCCCGGCGTCACGGTCTATTTCCAGCTGACGCTGAGCGAGCGTGGCACCTCGGTGTCGGTTAATTATGTTTCGTTCGAGAAGCCGGGCGAGAACCCCGAGCACAACACGGCCCTGCTGGAGGCGGTGATCGAACAGGCGCGTATTCGCAAGGTCGAACCCCTGGCCTTTCGCTGAGAAACGATCGGTTCCCGGCGACCGCCAGCCGGTCCTCGAACTGCCCTATTCGATCAAGCCCAGCCGCAGCGCCTTGGCCACGGCCTGGTTGCGGTTGACGGCGTTGAGCTTCTGGGTCGACTGGGTCAGGTACTGGTTGGCGGTGTGCACCGACAGCTTCAGGAGGCGCGCGATCTCCTCGCTGGTGTTGCCATTGGCGGTCAGCTTCAGGCATTCGAGCTCGCGCTTGGAGATCGAGCGCGTCCGACCTGTGTCGCTTGGACGGATGCGGGCGACAGCGGCGAACAATGAAAAGCAGCGGGCATGGATTTCGTAGAGCGCGTCCTGCGACAAGATGATCTCCGAACCGAGGAAAACGACGAGGCCGCATTGCCCGCGGTCGGCGTGGACGGGGAATGCGATGCCGCTGGTCCCTGGCGCCAGCGGCGCCATCTGCTCGGTCCAGGCAAGATTGCGGAACGTCTCCGCCGCGGCGGCCACGCCGTCGTCGGTCCACCAGCGCGGCTCGGTCGAGATGCGGGTGTGGCGCACGATCTCCTCGCCATTGGCGCCTGAAATGAATTTCGTCGCTACCCCAACACCGGGATAGTCGGAATCGAGGCAAGGGACGAGCCGTGCCCGCTCCGGCGACGGGCTGACGAAGAACAGGCCGAAGGCCGCCGCGTTGATGTCGACGGCGATCCAGCGGCATCGGCGCACGGCATCGGGAATGGTGACGGCGTGATGAGTTTCGGAACCGAGCGAAAAGGCGCCGAACGGATTGCGCTGCTCGTTGAAAAGGGCTTCGGCAGCCTCCTTGATGTCGGCGTGTTTCAAATGATGCCGCTCCTGATCGCCGTGGCGATGGCCATCGCGCGGTTGCTGGCCGCGAATTTCTGGATGGCGTGGGTGATGTAGCTGTTGACGGTGTTGGAAGAGACGCCAAGGATGACGGCGACCTCGTCGGTGGTCTTGCCTTCGGAGACCCAGAACAGGCATTCGCGCTCGCGATCCGACAGCGGATCCTGCATGGCGGCGGCGGCGATCAGTTGCGGGATGTTCGAGAGCGCGTAGCAGCACTTCAACTGGGCCTTCATCAGCGCCGGCGGGTCGATGCTGCCGGCGGTCGCCGCCGAGAACAAGGCGAACAGGCGCTGACGGCCGACATTGAGGCGCAGCGAATAGATTTCGGCATGGCCAAGTACGTCGAGAAGGTGGGCCTCCTCGCCTGTGACCAGCCCGCCGGCGTCCGGTGCCTGGGCTGCCACCAGCGGCTTGGGACGGACGCCTGGCGCGACGGTGAGTGCCCCTTGCGCAAGGCCGGCTATCAGCCGTTTGCCGATCAGTTCGATGGCGTCGAAAATCCAGTTGGACGAGACGATGCGCGCGTCGTTGCGGTCCTGGTCGTGGACGATGGCGACCAGCATGTAGCTGTCGGCGCCTATCTCGGCGGTCAGTTGCATGAAAAAGCTGGTCAGATCACCGCGCGACGCCAGGCGCGAGCCCAATGTGTCGGATTGAAGTTGCGCGGCGGGACTGCTCATTCTTGTTGCTTTTGGCCGGAATCGTTTCTGCTGTCCGGATGCTGGAGGCCAGCCGCCGAACCCGAATACGCACTACTTTGACGAAGACACACTCGTGGCGCAGAGTTGCGCCAACCAGATCCGAATCCATTCAGGGAACGCGAAGCCGTCCGCGTCTGGCGCCGGAAAACTCCGGAACGTTAGACTTTGGGTGGTCGCCGTCCCCCCGAGGACCGGCTGATTCGGGTCTAATCTATCCGCAGATGAATCCGACATCAAATGCGATTTGACAAAATCGAATCGCGTCGACTCGCATGCGACTCAGAGGCCCATTTTCGAGCCTTTCGAAGACCGGGACTCGAAAAGCCGGTACTGGTTGCAAGCCAGCCATATCGGCGGCTGATCGATTCCGGTAGGTTCGGGAGCGACTGAAGAGGTGGGCGCCTCTTGCAGCCGTGCCCGCGGGCGACAAGACCGGCGCGATCGTGGCGCGGCGGCGGCGCGCACAGCGGCGGCAGTTTTTGGTTTCGGGGGAAACGATGAGCGATTCATTTCGGGAAGTTACATCCGTCTCGTGGTTCGGGCGGATCAAGCGCGCGGTCGGCGGGGTCATCTTCGGCCTGCTGCTGACCGTGCTGATGGTGATCGGGCTGTTCTGGAACGAGGGCCGCGCGGTGCAGACGGCGCGCTCGCTGGCCGAGGGCGCGGGTACCGTGATCTCGGTGGGCGTCGACAGCGTCGACGCTGCCAATGACGGCAAGCTGGTGCATGTCAGCGGGCCGGTGACGGCGGACAGCGGCCTGTCCGATCCGGATTTCGGCATCGCGGCGCAGGGCCTGCGCCTGTCGCGCAGCGTCGAGATGTATCAGTGGAAGGAGGAATCCAAATCGGAGACCACCACGAAGCTGGGCGGCGGCGAAGACACGGTGACGACCTACAGCTATTCGAAGGTGTGGGACGACAGCCAGATCAATTCGTCGGATTTCAAGAAGCCGGACGGCCACGAGAATCCGCCGATGACGATCCACGGCCGCACCTTTCAGATTCCACAGGGCAAGCTCGTCGCCTTCGATCTCGATACGCCGGTGCTTGATCGCATCGAGGGCGACAAGGAGTATTCGTTGTCGCCTGACAAATCGGCCGCGATAAAGGCCGCCTATACCGGAACCAAGCCGCTCAGTGTCGTTGACGGCAAGATCTATCTCGGGGCTGACACGACAAGGCCGGCGCTGGGCGACTATCGCATCGGTTATGAACTGGCGCCGCTCGGCGTGGTCAGCATCGTCGCGCGCCAGGCCGGTAGCCGGTTCGAGCCTTACCAGACGGTGGCCGGGGACCAATTGCTGATGGTAGACACCGGCACTGTCCCGGCCGACAAGATGTTTGCCGAGGCGGTCAGTGCAAACACGTTGATCACGTGGCTGCTGCGCGCCGCCGGCCTGCTGCTGCTGACCATCGGCTTTGCCCTGTTCCTCGGCCCGATCGGCGTGATCCTCGACGTCATACCGTTCCTTGGCAGCATGGCGCGGATGGGAACCGGCATCATCGCCTTCTTCCTGTCGATCCTGGTTGGCACGACGACGATTGCGATTGCCTGGTTCTGGTATCGGCCGGTTCTGGCGGCGGGCATTCTGGCCGCTGGTGTGATCGCGGCGGCGGCGGTCTATTATCTCGGCCGCTCACGCAAGGCGCCCGCACCGATGGCCACGCCGAGCGCAGGTGCTGCCGCCTAATTGGAAACGAGGGGGCGCTTGCGCCCCCGGCGCTTCCTACTTGTCCTCGAAACCGGTCAGCACGCCGACGGCGTTGATGCCGATCTCCTCGACGGCATAGCCGCCTTCCATGACGAACAGCGTCGGCAGCCCAAGTTTGGCGATGCGGCGGCCGATCTTGGGATAGTCCGATGTCTTCAGCTTGAACTGGCTGATCGGATCCTTTTCGAAGGTGTCGACACCCAGCGAAACGACGACGATGTCCGGCGCATAGGCGGCAAGCCTGACGCAGGCGTCCTCCAGCGAGGCGTTCCAGGCGTCCCAATCGGTGCCGAACGGCATCGGATAGTTGATGTTGAAGCCTTCACCCGCGCCGGCGCCGTGTTCGTCGGCATGGCCGAGAAAGAACGGATACTCTGTCATCGGGTCGCCATGCAGGTTGATGACCTGCACGTCGGCGCGGTCATAGAAGATTTCCTGCGTGCCGTTGCCGTGGTGATAGTCGACATCGAGGATGGAGACACGGGCCGCGCCCTGGTCGCGGAACCATTGCGCGGCGACGGCGGCGTTGTTGATGTAGCAATAGCCGCCCATGAAGCCGGCACCGGCGTGATGGCCGGGTGGGCGGCAGAGCGCGAAGGCGGAGGCCTCGCCACCCTTGACCAGGCCAGCGGCGGTGAGCGCCACGTCATAGGACGACTTGATCGCGGTCCAGGTGCCTTCGACGAACGTGGCGCCGCCATCGAAGGAGTAATAGCCGAGCAGGGCGTCGATGCGCTTCGGCGGCACGTCGCCGCGCAGGCCGCGCGTCGGCCAGGTGAAGGGCATCGCCGAGCCCTTGAAGCCGGCTTCCGTCCATTGCGGCCAGACCGTCGGCAGGAAGTCGATGTAGTCGGCCCTGTGGACACGCCTGGCGGCGGCAAGATCATGCTCGAGCGGCAGGACGATTGGACCGAGTTTCTCGCTTTCGACCCGCGCCTTGATGAATTCGGCCCGCGAGGGTTTTTCGAAACCCGGCACGATGGCGCTCGTGACCAGTTCCATCTGCCCGGCATGGCCGGCATGAAGCGGTGAATAGACAGTCTTCATAAATTTCCTCTCGAAGTGCGAAATCAGTCAAGATTGAGATAGGGGCTCACCAGGGCGAGCCACATGGTTTCCACGTCGTCCTCGATGAGGTCGAACGTCTTGCGATCTTTTTTCAGCCCCACAAGCCGGCAGACGTGTCCGACCTCCATCATCACCACGCCGAGCCGGCTGGCGATCTTGTCTTCAAGAGCCGGGTTCACATGCTGCAGCCATGCGGCGTAGAGGGCGATGATCTGGTCGTCATATTCGTTCTGGATCGGCCTGAGGTCGGCATTGCCTGAAATAGCCTCGATCACCGGCATCAGGGTGGCGTTCTCGAGATAGAGCCTGGACGTGTCGATGAAGAGCTTGCGCACTTCCCGCCGAAACTCTTCGCGGTTGGTGGGCGGGGCGACCTTGATGCGCTTCGCGATCACCTCGGGAAAGGATGACAGCCAGCGCCGGGCGAGGTCCAGAAGAATGGCTTCCTTGTTGGGAAAGTATTGGTAGACCGAACCGACCGACAAGCCTGCGCGCTGGGCAATGGCGAGCGTCGTCGGCGTCCTGGTTCCTTGCTCCCGCGTCAAGATCAGCGCCGCGTCGAGAATCCGGTCGACCACCTTGCTCGACCGTTGTTGCCGCGGCTGCTTGCGTGGTTCGAGCGCTATCCTGGTTTTGCGGCTGAGACTGCGCTTCACGGATTGATGCCCTCGTTCCCCGCTGGGTCCGGACACAGGAGCAGGGTGCTGTCCACAATACATTCGAAATTCGGCACGTTGACAAACGCGAATAATTAGTCGCATTCTTTTATCCACGCTGTTTTCGGAGATCACAAGGGGAATTTCAAAACAGCGCACCGGCATCACTTTTCGTCCGATAGCGCCGCGGCGGTGGCAGCTAGCCGGACAAGAGGATTGCCGGTCTCAGCCGGTCATCAAAAGCGCGGAGTCGCGATGTCTGTCACGGGTGCGGGTCGTAGTGCGGATCTGATCGTCATCAATGGTCGTGTGCTGACCATGGACGATGACAATCCCGCCGCCGAGGCCGTTGCCGTCAAGGACGGCGCCATCATCGCCATCGGCAGCCGTGCTGCAATCGAAGTGCTCAAGGGGCCGGGCACCAAGGTCATCGACGCCGAGGGCGGTTCGGTGATCCCGGGCTTCATCGAAGCCCACATGCATCTTTTCTCGGGCGCCGCCGAGCTTGCCCATCTGCAGCTGTCGGGCGTTCACGGGTTCGAGGCGCTGCAAGAGGCGATCCGCGACTATGCATCGACACGGCCGGATGCGAAAATGCTGGTCGGGCAGGGCGTCGACTACACCGTGCTCGGCAGCGAGAGGGTGACGCGCCACCATCTCGACGCGATCCTGCCGGACCGGCCTTTCGTCATGGCCGCGCCCGATCATCACACCATGTGGGCCAACACCAGAGCGCTGGAAATGGCCGGCATCCTGCATGGGCGCACGCTTGGTCCGGGCAACGAAATCGTCATGGGCGATGATGGCCTCGCCGCGGGCGAATTGCGCGAGGGCGAAGCCTTCGGCCCGGTGCTCGACCTTGCCGGCGAAAGCCGGGTGCGGCTGGGCCTGGCGACCGGCGGCGAGCCGGACCCGATGCCGACAGCGGCCGAGCGGGCCGCCGACCGTGACATCATGCGGCGCGGGCTCGCCTGGTGCGCTCGCCACGGCATCACCTCGATCCAGAACATGGACGGCAACCTCTATCAGCTCGAATTGCTGGCCGAGATCGAGGCCGAGGAAGGGTTGCCGTGCCGGGTGCAGATACCCTTCCACTACAAGAATTTCATGACACTCGACATGCTCGACAAGGCGTCTGACATGGCCAAGCGCTACGACAGCGAATGGCTGTCGTCGGGTATGGTCAAGGTGTTCTACGACGGGGTGCTCGATTCCTGGACCGCTGTCATGGTCGAGCCTTACGCGGACCGTCCCGACTGGGTGGGTGAGCCGCTCTTTACACCGCAACAATTCATCGATCTGGCCGTTGCCGTCGACAGACGCGGGCTGCAGATCGCCGTGCATTCGATCGGCGATGGCGCGGTGCGCGCGGTGCTCGACGGTTATGAGGCTGCGCGGAAGGCGAACGGCAAGCGCGACGGCCGCCACCGGATCGAGCACATCGAGGTCATCACGACCACCGACGTGCCGCGTTTCGCCGAACTCGGCGTCGTCGCGTCAATGCAACCGCCGCATCCGCCTGGCGCCATGGATTTTCCACTGGAGCCGACAGTATCGCGCATCGGGCCGGCGCGTTGGCCGCTGAGCTATGCATGGCGGACCTTGAAGGATGCCGGCGCGCATGTCGTCTTCGCGTCGGACTGGCCGGTGTCGCCGATCGATCCGATCCTGGGCATTCAGGCGGCAGTGTTGCGCAAACGGTGGGCAGACAGCGACCCGGACCAGAGCTTCTCGCTGCATGAGGCGCTCGCCGGTTATACGGTCGAAGGCGCCTATGCCGAATTCGCCGAGCACCGCAAGGGCTCGCTGAAGCCGGGCTATATGGCCGATCTGGTGGTGCTTTCGGCCGATCTGGAAGCGACCGCGCCGGAGGCACTGCACACGGTGCGGCCGGTAACGACGATCTGCGGCGGCAAGGTTACCTATCAGGCCTGACAATGGCATGCGGCTTGCCAGCCGAAATGACTGACTGAACTGTGATTCAATGCCGGGCTTGCCAACATACCGGCCTTGTGTTCACATCCAACAGGGGAAGAGCTCCGCCAGCAAGAGCGGGGTCAACAGTGAGGCGTAATCGTGCCGGACAAACCGGATCGGAATGCGATTGAAGTAGTAAAAGTCAGCAAAATTTTCGGATCAGGTGAGGGGCAGGTTGCCGCCCTCGACACGGTCTCGGTATCTATCCGCGAGAACGAGTTCTTCACGCTGCTGGGCCCCTCCGGCTGCGGAAAGACGACATTGCTGCGGCTGATCGCCGGTTTCGACTTTCCAACCGCTGGCGAGATCCTGCTCTACGGCCAGGACATCGCGCCGCTGCCGCCCTTCAAGCGGCCGGTCAACACCGTCTTCCAGTCCTACGCGCTGTTTCCGCACATGACCGTCGCCGACAATATCGGCTTTGGCCTGGAAATGCTGGGCAAGCCGAAGGCCGAGATCAAGGCGCGCGTCGCCGAGATGCTGAAGCTGGTCCAGATGGAGGCGCTGGCGTCCCGTCGTACCAGCCAGATTTCCGGTGGCCAGCAGCAGCGTGTGGCGCTGGCCCGGGCGCTGGCGCCGCAGCCCAAGGTGCTGCTGCTCGACGAACCGCTGTCGGCGCTCGACTACAAGCTGCGCAAGGAGATGCAGATCGAACTGAAGCGGCTGCAGCACGAGACCGGCATCACCTTCATCTTCGTCACCCATGACCAGGAAGAAGCGCTGACGATGTCGGACCGCATCGCGGTGATGTCGTCGGGCAAGATCCTGCAGGTCGGCTCGCCGCGCGACATCTATGACCGGCCATCCGAACGCTTCGTCGCCGATTTCATCGGCGAGTCGAATTTCCTCAAGGCCGATGTGGTTGGCGTGTCCGGGAGCCGGGCGACAGTGAAGCTGTCATCGGGCGCGGAAATCCCGGCCTCGCTACCGGATGGCCTCGTTCCCAAGGGCAAGGTCACCATCGTCGTGCGCCCCGAACATGCGCAATTGAGTGCAGCCAGCCCCAACGCTTCCCTGTTGGGCACGGTCGAGAACATCGTCTATCTCGGCACGGATACGCATTTCCATCTGCGCCTTGCCGATGGCGAGCACTTCATCGTGCGGCGCCAGAACAGCCGTGGCGCCGGCGATGGGATCGTGCAGGGCGGCAAGGTCGGCATCCTGATTGGCGGCGATGCCGCTCAGGTCTTGAAGGACTGACGATGGCGACCGCAGAGGAAATCGCCAAGGCAGCGGAGCGGCGCGATATTCGTGACCGCTGGCTTTTGTCGGCGCCAGCGCTGCTGATCATTTTTCTCGCCGCGACCGGCCCGTTGCTGATCGTGCTCGTCTATTCGTTCCTGACGCCAGGTTCCTATGGCGACGTGAAGTGGCAATTCTCACCGGAGGCCTGGATAGCGGTGTTTCTGGAACGCGATATCTTTGACGATACGCTTTCCGTTGCCGCAGCCCACGTCACCATCTTCCTGCGCTCGATCAAGCTGTCGGTGGTGACAACCATCGCCACCTTGGCGCTTGGCTTCCCGACCGCCTATTTCATGGCGACGCGCAGCGAAAAGACACGCGATCTCTGGCTGTTCCTGATCACGATACCGTTCTGGACCAACCTTCTGATCCGCACCTTCGCGGTGCTGCAGATCATCCGCAACGAAGGCATCATCAACACGGTGCTGCTCAAGCTCGGCATCATCTCGTCGCCGATCCAGATCCTCTACACCGACACGGCGATCCTGATCGGCATGGCCTATGTCTATCTGCCGCTGATGGTGCTGCCGATCTATGCCAGCATGGAAAAGCTCGATTTCCGTCTGGTCGAGGCGGGTTATGATCTCTACGCGACACGCTTCAAGGTGCTTCGGAAGATCATTTTCCCGCTCGTCAAACCCGGCGTCATCGCCGGATCCATCCTGGTCTTCATTCCAGCACTTGGCGCCTATGTGACGCCAAGCGTGCTTGGCGGCGGCAAGAACATGATGCTTTCCAACCTGATCGAATTGCAGTTCGGGCAAGGCCGCAACTGGCCGCTTGGCTCGGCGCTGTCGATCGCGGTCATGATCATCGTCATGGTGGCGCTGCTTGCCTATGTGCGCAACGCTGGCAAGTCGGGGGTGCGTCATGGCTAATCGCTTTTCCATCAAGCATCAGCCGGGATTCACCGCGATCGCCGCGACCTGCTTTATCGTGCTCTATCTGCCGATCATAGTGCTGGTCGTCTACGCCTTCAACGCAGCGACATCGACATCGGAATGGGGTGGCTTCTCGCTCAAATGGTTCCAGTCGGCGTGGCAGAACACGCAGGTCATCGATGCGACCCTGCGTTCCTTCCAGATCGGTGCCATCGCGGCGATATTCTCCACCATTTTCGCCACCATGGCCGCGCTCGCCACGACACGTACGGCGCCCTATCCGGGCCTGACGTTCAAATACGCGGCGATCAACCAACCGCTGATGGTGCCCGAGATCGTCACCGGCGTGGCGCTGCTGATCTTCTTCTCGCGCATCAAGATCTTCACCGGCTATTCCGGCCTCGGCTACCTGATCGCTGCGCACACGGCTTTTTGCATCCCGTTCGCCTATCTGCCGATCCGGGCGCGTCTTGAAAACATGGACCTGACGCTGGAGCGTGCCGCCGCCGACCTCTACGCGACGCCGTGGCGGACCTTCAGGCGCATCACGCTGCCACTGCTGTGGCCCGGTATTCTGGCCGGCCTGATGCTGGCTTTCGTTATTTCGCTCGACGATGTTGTCATCACCGAATTCGTCAAGTCGGGAGGCCAGGATACGCTGCCCACCTACATGCTCGGCCAGATACGCCGCGGCATAACACCTGAGATAAACGCGATATCGACCGTGTTCCTGCTCTTGTCGGTCGCTATCGTGACGTTGTTCTTCTTCATCAGCAGGAAACGAGACTAAATCTGAAAATGGGAGTTAACACCATGAACTGGAAGACAACAGCGACCGCCATGGGGTTGGCGCTGCTCGCATCGACGAGCCTGGCTCGCGCCGATGGCGAACTGAACATCTACAATTGGGGCAACTACACCAGCCCCGACGTGATCAAGAAGTTCGAAGCGAAATACAACGTCAAGGTGACCATCACCGACTACGATTCCAACGACACCGCACTCGCCAAGGTTCGCCAGGGCGGCACCGGTTTCGACATCGCGGTTCCGTCACAGACCTACGTGCCGATCTGGATCAAGGAAGGCCTCGTCCAGGAGACAGATCCGGGCAAGATGGAGAACTTCAAGAACGTGGCGCCGGAATGGGCCAATCCCGATTTCGACCCGGGCCGCAAATATTCGGTGCCGTGGGCCCTGGGCACTGTCGGTGTCGTCGTCAACACCGACGCCTACAAGGGACCGGCCGACAGCTGGGGCATCATCTTCAACACCCCGGATGAGTTGAAGGGCAAGGTCAACGTCGTTCCCGAAATGAACGACGTTATCTTCGCGGCGATCAAGTATGTCGGCGGCCAGCAGTGCACCACCGACAAGGACGTGCTGAAGAAGGTACGCGACACGCTTGTCGCGGCCAAGCCGAACTGGATCGCGATGGAGTACAACACCATCGAGAAGATGGGCGCCGGCGATTTCAAGGCGACCAGCGACTGGAACGGCTCGGCGCTGCGTCAGCGGCTGGCCAACCCGGCCATCCACTACAATTATCCGAAAGAAGGCTTTGGCCTGTGGAGCGACAATGTGGTCGTTCTCAAGGAAGCCAAGAATGTCGAGAACGCCAAGCTGTTCCAGAACTTCATCATGGATCCGGAAAACGCAGCAGGTCTCTCGGCTTTCCACCGCTACGCTAACGCCATCGTCGGCTCGGACAAGTACATGCCTGCCGACATGAAGGACGCACCGGAAGTCGTCATTCCGGCAGCCGACAAGCCGCATGCCGAGTTGCAGCAGATGTGTGCTCCGGAAATCCAGGACATCTACACCAAGATCTGGACCGAACTGCAGAAGTAACTGCATTTCGACGGACCCGGCGGTAGACGCCGCCGGGTCCGTTTTCATGTTCACCGGGGCTCGGCTTCATGGACTCTTACCGCAATTCCGATCCGCGGCCGCCGATCATGCAGGGCTCGCCGCCCGTCATGGTGCTGCCGAAGCTCGACTGGGACCGGCCGCCCTGGAACCGCTGGGCGTTCCAGCATATCCGCGAAATCCTGCCGACCGCCGAAGTCTGGCGCGGCAACGGCCATCGCCACCGTTTGGAACGCGCCGAGGTCGATCTCGACGGGCTGGCGGTGAGCGATAGTGAAGGCGCGCCAACGACACTCGCCGGGCTGCTCGACGAGACCTACACCGACGGCTTCCTGGTGCTCAAGCACGGCAAGGTCGCCTATGAGCGCTATTTCAACGGCATGGGCGAGCGCACGCTCCACTTGTCGCAGTCGATGGCGAAGTCCGTCACCGGCTCGGTGTTCGGCATATTGGTCGGCCGCGGCCTGATCGATCCGACCCAGCCGGTGACGACCTATCTGCCGGAGCTGGCGGAAACGGGCTGGGCCGGCGCCAGCGTCCAGCACGTGCTCGACATGACGAGCGGCGTGCGTTTCTCCGAGGAGTATACCGACCGCTATTCCGACATCGGCCAGGTCGATGTCGCCACCGGCTGGAAGCCGGTGCCGCCGGGCAGCGATCCGGCCTTCCGCTGGCCTTCGCACATATTCGAGCTGATCCTGGGTTTGAAGGAAACGATCCGCCCGCACGGTGCCGCGTTCGAGTACCGCTCGATCGAAACCGATGTGCTCGCCTTCATCATGGAACGGGTGACGGGCAAGCGTCTGCCGCAGCTGGTTTCGGAAGAACTCTGGCAAAAGCTCGGCACCGATGAGAGCGCCTGCTTCACCGTCGACAGCGCCGGCTATGCGGTGGCCGATGGCGGCTTCAACGCGACGCTGCGCGACTATGGCCGCTTTGGCCAGCTGATCCTCGACAATGGCGGCGGCATCGTGCCGGCCGACTGGATCGAGGCGACGCGCAATGGCAGGCACGGGCCGGATTTCAGCCCCAGCCTGCCGGAAGGCAGCTATCGCAACCAGTTCTGGATCGAGGATCCCAGCTCGCGCGCGCTGATGTGCCGGGGCGTGTTCGGGCAGATGATCCATATCGACTGGAACACCGGAATGGTCGTGGTCAAGCTTTCGACCTATCCGGATTTCAGCAATATCGCCTATTCCATGGCGACGCTGAAGGCCGTGCACGCCATCGCCGCCGCACTGAGCTGAATCCCAAAAGAAACGACCTGGAAGGAAACGCCATGACCGGCAAGACCGCGTTCGAGACCCGCTATGGCTTCCGCCGCAACGAGGTGCTGCTCGCCAACTGGCGTGAAAATCCGTTCAACCGCTGGTCGTTCCAGAATCTGGGCGAACTGGTGCCGACAGCACGCGTGGCGGCAGCGCCGGGTGTTGTCGAGGCGCCGGTGCGGGATCTGGGTGGCCTGCTTGGCGACAAGGTCACGGTGGCAAGCGCCGCCGAGACGGTGGCCGCGTTCCTCGTACGATCGAGCACCGACGCGCTGACGGTGATGAAGGGCGGCAAGATCGTCGGCGACTGGTTCGCGCCGCATATGGATTTCGGCGCACGCCACATCATCTTTTCGATCAGCAAATCGCTGACCGCCATCGTCGCCGGCATACTGGAGGGCGAGGGGGTGTTCGACCCGGAAGCGCCGGTTACGGCCTACATTCCTGAAGCAGCCGGCTACGCCTATGGCGATGCGAGCGTGCGGCATGTGCTCGACATGAGCGTCAGCCTCGATTTCGAGGAAGCCTATCTGGACCCGGAAAGCGCCTTTGCCCGCTATCGCCGCGCCACGCTGTGGAATCCAGGCGGCGGCACGGAAAGCCTGCGCGAATTCATCCTGACGCTGCAGCGGCTGGCCGAGCCGCATGGCCAGACCTTCCGCTACCGCTCGCCCAATTCCGACCTGCTCGGCATCCTGCTCGAGCGGGCGTCCGGCCAGCGCTTCAGCGACCTGATGCGCGAGAAGCTGTGGCTGCCGCTCGGCGCCATCAGCGAAGCCTCGATCGGCGTCGACATGGAAGGCACGGCGCGTACCGCCGGCGGCATTTCGGTGACGCCGCGCGATCTGGCCCGTGTCGGCGAAATGATGCGACAAGGCGGCATCGCCAATGGCCAGCGCATCGTGCCGGAGACCTGGGTGCGCGATACGACCAGCTCTGGCGGCAGTTCCGAAGCCTGGCAGCGCGGCACGATGGCCTTCCTTCTGCCGCAAGGACGCTACCGCAACAAATGGTACCAGACCGGTGGGACAAGCGGTGCCTTCTTCGGCCTTGGCATCCATGGCCAATGGCTCTATGTCGATCCGAAGGCCGAAGTGGTGATCGCCAAGATGTCGTCGCAGCCGGAGCCGGTCGACGATCCGCTCGATGTCGAGATCGTCGCGTTCTTCGAGGCGCTGAGCCGGATGGTCTGATCCTCCCCAAGCCGCCAATCAGCCCGCGCTTTCCTGTGGACCGCCGGGCTGCTGGAAACGCGGCGGTTGGCGGACTGGAAGTCTGCGCCTATGGTCGCCGCTCTTTTCGACGAGAGCAGGAACGACATGGCATCCGACATCAAGCGCATCGCAGCCATCATCGCGGCCGAGATCGCCGCGCGGCCAGAACAGGCAGCCGCGGCGATCGAACTGCTCGACGAGGGCGCGACGGTGCCGTTCGTGGCGCGTTACCGCAAGGAGGTGACCGGCGGTCTGGACGACACGCAGTTGCGGCTGCTTTCCGAGCGTCTTGTCTATCTGCGCGAACTCGACGCGCGCCGCGACACCATCCTTGGCTCCATCCGCGAGCAGGGCAAGCTGACCACGGAGCTTGAAGGCAAGATCATCGCCGCCACCACCAAGGCGGAGCTGGAAGACATCTACCTGCCCTACAAGCCGAAGCGGCGCACCAAGGCCGAAATCGCCAGGGAGCGTGGGCTGGGACCATTGGCCGAAGCCATCCTCGCGAACCGCGCGTTGGTGCCTGCCGAACTGGCGCTGGGCTATGTCACCGAGGAGGTGGCCGACGCCAAGGCGGCGCTTGAGGGCGCGCGCGATATCCTGTCGGAACAATTCGCCGAGAACGCCGACCTGGTCGGCAAATTGCGGACCTACATGAAGGAACGCGCCTTCATGCGCGCCAGGGTGGTCGACGGCAAGCAGGAGGCCGGCGCGAAGTTCTCCGACTATTTCGACCATGTCGAGCGCTGGGCAAATGTGCCAAGCCACCGGGCGCTGGCCATGCTGCGCGGCCGCAACGAGGAAGTGCTGTCGCTCGACATCGAGGTCGATGCCGATGACGCCTCGCCGGTCAAGCCGGTCGAGCGAATGATCGCCAATGCCTATGCCATCGGTGGCAGCCTGCCGGGAGATCGCTGGTTGATGGAGGTCGCCGGTTGGACCTGGCGGATCAAACTGTCGCTGCACCTGACGCTCGATCTGATGCGCGACCTGCGCGAGCGGGCCGAGGAGGAAGCGATCCACGTCTTCGCCCGCAACCTCAAGGATCTGCTGCTCGCCGCGCCCGCCGGTTCGCGTGCCACGATGGGGCTGGATCCCGGCATCCGCACCGGCGTCAAGGTCGCCGTGGTGGACGGTACCGGCAAGGTGCTGACAACGACGACGGTCTATCCGTTTCCGCCGAAGAACGATGTGCGCGGCACGCAGGCCGAACTGGCCAAGCTCATTCGCCTGCACAAGGTCGAGCTGATCTCGATCGGCAACGGCACTGGCAGCCGCGAGACGGAAAAGCTGGTGGCGGACATGCTGTCCGACATGCCGTCGGATTCAGGGCCGAAGCCACTGAAGGTGATCGTCAGCGAAGCGGGCGCCTCGGTCTATTCGGCATCGGCGACGGCGGCGGCGGAATTCCCTGGTCTCGACGTGTCGCTGCGCGGTGCCGTGTCGATCGCGCGGCGGCTGCAGGACCCGCTGGCCGAACTGGTCAAGATCGAGCCCAAATCGATCGGTGTCGGCCAGTACCAGCATGATGTCGACCAGTACCGGCTCGGCCGTTCACTGGAGGCGGTGGTCGAGGACGCGGTCAATGCCGTCGGCGTCGACCTCAACACCGCTTCGGCGCCGTTGCTGGCGCGGGTTTCGGGCCTTGGCGCGTCGCTGGCCGATGCCATTGTCGCGCATCGCGATGCGACTGGTCCCTTCGCCAGCCGGAAGGACCTGCTCAAGGTGCCGCGCCTCGGGCCGCGCGCGTTCGAACAATCCGCCGGCTTCCTGCGCATTGCCAATGGCCCGGAGCCGCTGGACGCCTCGTCGGTTCATCCGGAGGCCTATGGCGTGGCCAAGAAGATCGTCGCCGCCTGTGGGCGCGATGTGCGCTCGTTGATGGGCGACAGTGCCGCGCTGAAGGCGCTCGACCCGCGTGTCTTCGTCGATGAGCGTTTCGGCCTGCCGACGGTGCGCGACATCCTGGCGGAGCTGGAAAAGCCGGGCCGCGATCCGCGCCCCGGCTTCAAGACGGCGACCTTCGCCGACGGCATCGACGACATCAAGGATCTGAAGCCTGGCATGCTGCTGGAAGGCACCGTCACCAATGTCGCCGCCTTCGGCGCCTTCGTCGATATCGGCGTGCACCAGGATGGGCTGGTGCATGTCTCGCAACTCGCCGACCGTTTCATCAAGGACGCGCATGAGGTGGTCAAGGCTGGCGACGTGGTCAAGGTGCGCGTCGTCGACGTCGACATCAAGCGCAAGCGCATCGCCCTGTCGATGCGCAAGGACGGCGGCGAAGGCGGCGCACCGAAAGGCGGGCCGCGCGACAATGGCGGCGGCAGGCCGGCGCCGCGTTCGCCGGCGCCACAGCGCCAGCCGGAGCGGCCGGCGCAACAAGGTGCGTTCGGCGCGGCATTGGCGGATGCCTTGAAGCGGAAGTAGCTACCACGCCAGAACAGCCGGCTCTTTCTCGACCTGGCCCAGCAGCCAGTCGCGAAAACTGGCGACGGGCGGATGGCCGCGCTTGTCGTGCGGGACGACGAGATAATAGGCGCTGCGGCTTTGCATGGGCTGGCCGGGCGCCGGCACCAGCTGGCCGCGCTGCAATTCGCCCGCTATGAGGATCAGCGGCAACAGCGCCACGCCGAGCCCCGCCATGCAGGCCTGGGCGGCGGTGCCGAACTGTTCGAACTGCATGCCCGGCCCCGTCGGCGCGCTGAGGCCCTGATGCTCGAACCATTCGGTCCAGGCGCCGGGGCGCGTCGCCATGTGCAGCAGCGGCAAGCGGCCGATATCGGCCGGGGTGGCGATGGCGCGGCCGGCGAGGAATTCGGGTGACACCACGGGCGCCACCGTTTCGCGCACCAGCAGCGTCGAGTCGGCCTCCGGCCAATCCGGCAGCCCATAGTGGATGGCGGCATCCAGCCGCTCTCGGGCGAAGTCGAAGCGGCCAACGCGCGTGACGAAGTTGATGGTGATATCAGGGTTGTTTTCGACGAAATCGGGGATCATCGGCATCAGCCAGCGCGTGCCGAAGGTCGGCAGTATGGCCAGGTTCAGGATGCCACTATGCCGATTGCTCATCAATCCAAGCGCTGCGTCACGCAACTGGCCCAGCGCTGAACGCACCGCCTCGGCATAGATTTCACCCGGTGCCGACAGCCTGACATTGCGGCTGTCGCGCTCGAACAGCCGGCGGCCGAATTGATCCTCCAGCAATCTTATTTGCCGGCTGACCGCGCCCTGGGTCAGATCGAGCTCCTGGGCGGCAGCGGTGAAACTGCCAAGACGGGCCACCGCCTCGAAGGCGGCAAGGGCGCTGATGTTGGGCAAAAGGCGGCGTTGGACACTCATGATCCATTACTAACGCTCATTGATCGGTGAAGCAATTTCGTTTGATTTTTTCAGGCCATGGGCCGATAAGCCGGGCACTTCAGGTTTTTTGTTTT
The DNA here is from genome assembly GCF_024519675.1 of Mesorhizobium sp. Mes31. Classification (NCBI taxonomy): domain Bacteria; kingdom Pseudomonadati; phylum Pseudomonadota; class Alphaproteobacteria; order Hyphomicrobiales; family Phyllobacteriaceae; genus Mesorhizobium; species Mesorhizobium sp. Mes31. Next base: position 276,921 of record NZ_JALJRL010000007.1, read on the forward strand.
GTGCATGTCGTTGTCCCAAAACCGCTGAACACTTTTGGGCGACATGCATCAGCTCGAGGACATCGCCATGGCCGCCGACAAGAATGCATTCGTCTGGGAAGACCCGTTCCTGATCGAGGACCAGCTTTCGGAAGACGAGCGCATGGTGCGCGACGGCGCGGCGGCTTTTGCCGCCGACAAGCTCGCGCCGCGGATCGAGGACGCCTATCTCAATGAAAAGACCGATGCAGGTATCTTTCGCGAGATGGGCGAGGCCGGCCTGCTCGGCATTACCATCCCGGAAGAGTATGGCGGTCTCGGCGCCAACTATGTGACTTACGGGCTGGTGGCGCGCGAGGTCGAGCGCGTCGATTCCGGTTACCGCTCGATGATGAGCGTCCAGTCGTCGCTGGTGATGTATCCGATCCACGCCTATGGCTCCGAAGAGCAGCGCAAGAGGTACCTGCCCAAGCTCGCCAGCGGTGAATGGATCGGCTGCTTCGGCCTGACCGAGCCCGATGCAGGCTCGGACCCGGGCGGCATGAACACGCGCGCCGAGAAGACGGCGAACGGCTACAAGCTCAGCGGCTCGAAGATGTGGATTTCCAACGCGCCGATCGCCGATGTGTTCGTCGTCTGGGCGAAGTTGAAGGGCGAGAACGGCAAGGACGAGATCCGTGGCTTCGTGCTGGAAAAGGGCATGAAGGGCCTTTCGGCGCCGAAAATCGGCGGCAAGCTGTCGCTGCGGGCGTCGATCACTGGCGAAGTGGTGATGGAAGGCGTCGAAGTCGGCGAGGACGCGCTGCTGCCCAATGTCTCTGGGCTGAAAGGCCCGTTCGGCTGCCTCAACCGGGCGCGCTACGGTATTTCCTGGGGCGCCATGGGTGCCGCCGAGGATTGCTGGCATCGCGCCCGCCAGTATGGCCTCGACCGCAAGCAGTTCGGCAAGCCGCTGGCCGGCACGCAGCTCTACCAGAAGAAGCTCGCCGACATGCAGACCGAGATTGCGCTTGCGCTGCAGGCATCGTTGCGGGTCGGGCGGCTGATGGACGAAGGCAAGATGGCGCCGGAAATGATCTCGATCGTCAAGCGCAACAATTGCGGCAAGGCGCTCGATATCGCCCGTCAGGCCCGCGACATGCATGGCGGCAATGGCATCCAGATCGGCTACCACGTGATGCGCCACGCGCAGAACCTGGAGACGGTCAACACCTATGAAGGCACGCATGACGTGCATGCGCTGATCCTCGGCAGGGCGCAGACGGGTTTGCAGGCGTTTTTCTGAGCGTTCGGTAGCCGTTTAAATTAGGTGCACCGCAACATCTCTGCTTGGAGAATGGCCGCCAAATGTGTCAGGGTTCAGCGAATTCGTTTTGAAACGCTGAATTCCGGGGTCCCATGGCAATTCTGGCAGCTGTCTACCACCTGACCCACTACAAGTATGACCGGCCGGTGGTTCTCGGCCCCCAAATCATCAGGCTGCAGCCGGCGCCGCACTCCCGCACCAAGGTGTTGAGCCATTCGCTCAAGGTCGAGCCGGCGAACCACTTCGTCAACCTGCAGCAGGACCCCTACGGCAATTTCCTCGCCCGCTTCGTCTTCCCCGAGCCGGTAACGGAGCTGAAGATCGAGGTCGACCTCGTCGCCGACATGACAGTCTACAATCCGTTCGATTTCTTCGTCGAGCCGTCGGCCGAAACATTTCCGTTCGAATACCCGGAAGAGATACGCGACGATCTCACCATCTACCGGACACCGGAGCCGGCGGGACCGCTGCTCTCGGCGTTCCTGAAAACCATCGACACCAGCCCGAAGAACACCGTCAATTTCCTCGTCGACCTCAATGCCCGGCTGCAGCGCGAGATCGCCTATATCGTGCGCATGGAGACCGGCGTGTTCTCGCCGGAGGAAACGCTGGCCGCGGCCAAGGGATCGTGCCGCGATTCGAGCTGGCTGCTGGTGCAGATCCTGCGCAATCTTGGCATTGCTGCGCGCTTCGTCTCCGGCTACCTGATCCAGCTCAAGCCCGATCTTGTCGCGCTCGATGGGCCGCCGGGAACCGCCGTCGACTTCACCGATCTGCATGCCTGGTGCGAGGTCTATCTTCCCGGCGCCGGCTGGATCGGTTTCGACCCGACCTCCGGTCTGCTTACCGGCGAAAGCCATGTGCCGCTCGCCGCCACGCCGCATTTCCGCAATGCTGCCCCCATTTCCGGCATGGCGAGCTTCGCCAACGTCGAATTCGGCTTCGAGATGCGGGTCGATCGCATCGCCGAGCATCCGCGCATCACCAAGCCGTTCTCTGACGAAAGCTGGCAGGCGCTCGATGCGCTCGGCAACCAAGTCGATGCCGCGCTGGCGGCTGGCGACGTGCGGCTGACGATGGGCGGCGAGCCGACCTTCGTGTCGATCGACGATTTCGAGTCTGCCGAGTGGAACACCGCCGCCGTCGGGCCGACCAAGCGCGAGAAGGCCGACGCGCTGATCCGAAAACTGCGCGAGCGTTTCGCGCCGGGCGGCTTCCTCCATTACGGCCAGGGCAAATGGTATCCCGGCGAAAGCCTGCCGCGCTGGACCTTCTCGCTCTACTGGCGCGCCGACGGCGAGCCGGTGTGGAGCGATCCGTCGCTGATCGCGCGTGAAAAGAGCGAGGCCGACATCGGCCCGAAGCAGGCCGAAAGCCTGCTCACCGCGATCGCCGGCGAGCTCGGCATCGACAAGAACATGGTCAGCGAAGCCTATGAGGACCCGGCCGAGTGGCTGCTCAAGGAAGGCAAGCTGCCTGACAATGTCGATCCCTCCAATTCCAAGCTGGAAGACCCGGAGGAACGTAGCCGCATGGCGAAAGTGTTCGAACGCGGGCTGACCAAGCCGTCGGGCTATGTGCTGCCGGTGCAGCGCTGGAACAGCCAGGCGTCGAGCCCGCGCTGGCGCTCGGAAAAGTGGAAGACGCGGCGCGGGCGGCTGTTCCTGGTGCCGGGCGATTCACCGGTCGGCTACCGCTTGCCGCTCGGCACGCTGCCCTATGTGCCGCCGGCGCAGTTCCCCTATATCGTGCCGGTCGATCCTTCGCTGCCGCGCGGCCCGCTGCCGGCACGCGAGGCTATCTTGCCCACCGCCGCTCCGGCCGAACTCGAAGGCGCCGACGAAATGGCGCGCCGCCAGCAGGCGGTATCCTTCACGGCGGCCAGTGGCCAGCAGGACCGGGTCGAACAGGAGATCACCGAGATCGGCGGCGCGGTGCGCACCGCGCTTTCGGTCGAGCCGCGCGATGGGCGGCTGTGCGTGTTCATGCCGCCGGTCGAGGCGCTGGAGGACTATCTCGAACTCGTCGCCGCGGCCGAAAACGCGGCAAAGTCGATCGGCCTGCCGGTGCATATCGAGGGCTATGGCCCGCCGCACGATCCGCGCCTCAACGTCATCCGCGTCGCGCCCGATCCCGGCGTCATCGAGGTCAACATCCATCCCGCTTCCAACTGGCAGGATTGCGTTGCGACGACGACGGCGATCTACGAGGAGGCCCGGCTGACGCGGCTTGGCGCCGACAAGTTCATGATCGATGGCCGCCACACAGGAACCGGCGGCGGCAACCATGTCGTGGTCGGCGGCGCGACGCCCAATGACAGTCCGTTCCTGCGCCGGCCCGATCTGTTGAAGAGCCTGGTGCTGCAATGGCAGCGGCATCCGTCGCTATCCTATCTGTTCTCGGGCCTGTTCATCGGCCCGACGAGCCAGGCGCCGCGCTTCGACGAGGCTCGTCACGATTCGCTCTACGAGCTCGAGATCGCCATGGCGCAGGTGCCGCATCCGGACAAGGGCGCGGCACCCCTGCCGTGGCTGGTCGACCGGCTGTTCCGCAACCTGTTGACCGACGTCACCGGCAATACACACCGCTCGGAAATCTGCATCGACAAGCTGTTTTCGCCCGATGGCCCGACCGGCCGGCTCGGCCTGGTCGAGTTCCGTGGCTTCGAGATGCCGCCCAACGCGCGCATGTCACTGGCGCAGCAGCTTCTGGTCCGTGCCATCATTGCCCGCGCGTGGAAAACCCCGCTCGACGGCCGCTTCGTGCGCTGGGGCACGTCGCTGCACGATCGTTTCATGCTGCCGCATTATGTCTGGGCCGATTTTCTCGACGTGCTCGACGATCTCAAACTCAACGGCTTCGAGTTCCGTCCCGAATGGTTCGACGCCCAGCTCGAGTTCCGTTTCCCGTATTGCGGCGAGGTGCAGCATGCCGGCATCAAGCTGGAACTGCGGCAGGCGCTGGAGCCGTGGCATGTCATGGGCGAGCAAGGCGCCATCGGCGGCACCGTGCGCTTCGTCGATTCCTCGGTCGAACGGCTGCAGGTCAAGACCGAGGGGCTCAATCCGGAGCGCCATGCCATTGTCTGCAACGGCCGCATCGTGCCAATGAAGGTTACCGACAACCGTGAGGTGGCGGTGGCCGGCGTGCGCTTCAAGGCCTGGCAGCCGGCTTCGGGCCTGCATCCGGCGCTGCCGGTCAACACGCCGTTGGTCTTCGATATCTATGACCGCTGGTCGGGCCGTGCGGTCGGTGGCTGCGTCTACCATGTCGCGCATCCCGGCGGGCGCAACTATGACACCTTCCCGGTCAACGGCAACGAGGCGGAGGCACGGCGGCTCGCCCGCTTCGAACCGCGCGGCCACACGCCGTCCGGCTATGTGCTGCGCGACGAACAACCCGCGGAAGATTTCCCGATGACCCTTGACCTTCGGCGGCCGGCAAGACTCTGATCAGCGATGGCAAAGGGGAATCACAAGAGGATACGCGGCAAGCCGCAGATCCACAGCCTGCTGGAACACTACCAGCCGATCGACGGCGTCGTCGACGAGATGGTCGATGCTTCAGGCAACCCTCGTCCGGTCTGGAAGGACTTCATCGAGGCGCTCGACGAACTGGGGCCTGAAACGCTCGGCCAGCGCTTCGCCCGCGCCGACCAGTATCTGCGCGACGCCGGTGTCTACTACCGTGTCTACGACAAGGCCGGCGCCAATGAGCGCGAATGGCCGCTGGCGCATGTGCCGCTGCTGATCGAGGACAAGGAGTGGGCTGACATCAGTGCCGGCCTCGTGCAGCGCGCCGAGCTGTTCGAGGAAACCATCGCCGATATTTACGGGCCGAACCGGCTTGTCGAAAAAGGCATCCTGCCGGCTGGGCTGATCGCCGCCAGCCCGGAATATTTGCGTCCCATTGTCGGCACCGTGCCGGCCAGCGGCCATTTCCTGCATTTCTGCGCGTTCGAGCTCGGCCGCGGACCCGACGGCCAGTGGTGGGTGCTCGGAGACCGCACCCAGGCGCCGTCCGGCGCCGGCTTCGCGCTCGAGAACCGCGTCGCCACCACGCGCGCGCTGTCCGACATCTATGGCGAGATGCATGTGCATCGTCTTGCCGGCTTTTTCCGCCGCTTTCGCGACGCGCTGATCGGCATGGCCGAGGAGACCGACGGTCGGGTCGCCATCCTGACGCCGGGACCTCTCAACGAGACCTACTACGAACACGCCTATATCGCCCGCTATCTCGGCATCATGCTGCTCGAAGGCGAGGATCTGACTGTTTCCGGCGGCAGGCTGATGGTGCGCACGGTTTCCGGCCTGATGCCGATCAGCGTGTTGTGGCGGCGGCTCGACGCGGCCTTCGCCGATCCGCTCGAACTGCGCTCGGATTCGCAGATCGGCACGCCGGGGCTGGTCGAGGCGATCCGCCATGGCGCGGTCGCCACCGTCAACGCGCTGGGCTCGGGTCTGATGGAAACGCGGGCGCTGCTTGCCTTCCTGCCCAAGATTTCACGCGCCTTGCGGGGCGAGGAGCTTCTCTTGCCAAGCGTCGCCACGTGGTGGTGTGGCCAGGAGACGGAGCGCGCGCATGTGCTGGCCAATATCGACCGCATGGTGATTGGCCCGGCGCTGTCGACCCGGCTTGCCTTCGAGGATGACGATCAGACGAAGCTCGGCTCGGCGCTGTCCGCCGGGGAGCGGGCGGAGTTGGTGGCGCGCATCGAACGCGGCGGCGGTGACTTCGTCGGCCAGGAAGCGGTGACGCTTTCGACGACACCCGTTTTTGTTGGCGGCTGGCTGGAGCCGCGGCCGGCGAGCCTGCGGGTTTATCTGGCGCGAACCCCGGAGGGCTGGACGGTGATGCCGGGCGGTTTTGCCCGTGTCGGCCTGTCGCTCGATCCGACGGCGATCGCCATGCAGCGCGGCGGCCAGGCGGCGGATGTCTGGGTGGTCAGCGACAGACCGGTGGAGCGCGAGACGCTGCTGCCGCAAGAGAGCGACAGCTTCACCCGCACCAGGCCGGGCAGCCTGCCCAGCCGGGCGGCGGAAAACCTGACCTGGCTCGGCCGCTACATAGAGCGCTCGGAAGACACGGTGCGCATCCTGCGCGCCTACCATGTGCGGCTGGCCGAAACGTCCGATCCCGACATGCCGCTGCTCGCCGATATCAGGGACTATCTCGACCCCTTCGGCATCGATGTCGAGACGGCGATCCCGCCAGGGCTGATCGGCACGCTCGATAGCGCCGTCTACAGTGCCGGGCAGATCCGCGACCGCTTCTCGCCTGATGGCTGGCTGGCGCTGAAGGACCTGTCAAAGACCATCCATCAGTTCGCGACGACGGTGGCGCCGGGTGACGATGCGACAAGGGCGATGACTGTGATCCTGCGCAAGCTTGCCGGCTTCTCAGGCCTGCTGCACGAGAACATGTACCGCTTCGCCGGCTGGCGTTTCCTCGAGATCGGCCGGCGGCTGGAGCGCGGCATCCAGATCGCCCGCACGCTGTCCCGGCTGACCAGTGCCAAGGCGCCGGATGGCGCGCTCGACATGATGCTGGAGATCGGCGACAGCGTGATGACCCACCGCCGTCAGTATCCGGTGCAGACCGGCCGGCGCACGGTGATCGATCTTCTGGCGCTCGACCCGCTCAATCCGCGCTCCATCCTGTTCCAGCTCGAAAGGCTGAAGGCCGAAATCGGCCTTTTGCCATCGGTGGGCGGCGAGGGGCACATGTCGCCGGCGGCCAAGGAAATCCTGCAGCTCAACACGCAGATCGCCATCAAGGAGCCTTCGGACATGACGGCAAAGGCCCTGAACGATCTCGCCTATGAAATCGGCGGCCTCTACAACAGCCTCGCCAAGGCCTACTTCGGATAGCGCATGCTCTACGACATCAGGCTTCATCTCCACTACGACTATGCGGCGGCGGCCGGCGGCGGCCGCCATCAGATTCGCGTGTTGCCGTCGACGATTTCCGGCGTACAGCGCGTCATCGCCGCATCCTTGTCCTTTGCGCCGGCGCCCAATGAACGTTCCGACTTTTCCGACTTCTTCGGCAACAACGTCACCTCGATCGCCTTTCGCGAGGCGCATGATGCGCTCGATATCAGGATGAGTGCGCGCGTTTCGGTGTCGCGGCCCGAGCCTGGGCTCGACGTATCGCCCGATATCGGCCGGCTCAGGCAGGAGCTCGCCGCGGTGCGGTCGCTGGCGCCGTCCTCGCCTCACCATTTTCTGGCCGGCAGCGCTCATTCCGGCATCGACGGTGCGATCACCGGTTACGCGCAAGACAGCGTTGCCGGTTCGGCCGCCGGCACGGCCATGAAGCTCTGCAATCGCATCCATCGCGATTTCACCTATGACGGCGAGGCGACGACGGTGCGGACGAGGGCCAGCGATGCCTTCCGGCTGAAACGCGGCGTCTGCCAGGACTTTTCGCACATCATGATCGCCGGCCTGCGCGGGCTCGGCATTCCTGCCGGCTATGTCAGCGGCTTCCTGCGCACCATCCCGCCGAAGGGCAAGCCCCGGCTGGAAGGCGCCGATGCCATGCATGCCTGGGTCAAGGTCTGGTGCGGGCGCGATGCCGGCTGGCAGGAGTTCGACCCGACCAACGGCATGCGGGCGAGCAACGACCATATCACCGTCGGCTATGGGCGCGACTATTCGGACGTGGCGCCGATCGTCGGCGTTCTCAAGACCACCGGCGGACAAGTCGGCGAGCAGGCTGTCGACGTCATTCCGGTCGTGCTCGAAAAGGCGTAAAACCGAACCCGAAGATGTGTCACGGGCCCATCGGTGCAATTCCAGGTGGATAAGACTGCTTCTCAAACATCGATGCGGCCGCTAGTCTACATCCGTTTCGAGGTGGACAATAATTGCATGTTCTTAGAACGCATCGATGCGGGGTTTTGTAATTGAGAGCGGTCAGCGTCGTAATTCCTGCCTACAACGCGGCGACCACCATCGCGGCAACGCTGGCGTCGCTTCGCAGCGAGGCCGCGGTCATCGGCGAGATCCTGCTGGTCGACGATGCATCGACGGACAGCACGGTGGCTGTCGCGCAGCAGGCCGCGGCGCAGCTGTCCCTGCCGTTGCGCGTGCTGCCGGCCGATTGCCACGATGCCGGCGGCGCCCGCAATGTGGCGCTGGCGCAGGCGCTTCATCCCTGGGTATACCTGATCGACGCCGATGACCTGCATCTTCCGGGCGGATTGCGCGCGCTGCTGCGGCAGGCGGAGAATCAACCGAAAGCCGATATGATCGTTGGCGCCTACCGGCGCCGGGTGAATGGCCAGAATCGGCAGATCAAGGTGCCGAACGGCTATCAGGCTGCCTGCCACGCGAACGCTTCGGCCTATGTCAAAGGCGATATACGCTCGGTCGCCGTTGGCAGCGTGCTGGCTTCGCGGCGCCTGATCGGCGAGACACGGTTCCCGGTCGGATTGGCCTATGACGAAGACACGTTGTTCTGGGCACGGCTGATGAGCAAGGCATCCCTGGCCATGATTCCCGACCCGGTCATGGTCTATGAGGTTTCGGTGGCGCGTTCCGACGACCGCTTTGCCATGAATCCGGTGCGGCGCTTCCTGGATTGGCGCCGAGAACTGCACACACTCACCGATTGCAATATCCCGATATCGGCGCTCAAGACCAGGGAAGGGCTCGTCGCCCTCAAGATCGCCCGCGTCCACTATGCGCGCGGCGACCTGGACACCGCCGCGCGCTTCCTGGCGGTCGCCGCGGCGGCGCCGAAGCGACGGTCGGAAGCCTGGCGCTGCCTGCGCTACAGGTTCAAGCTCGCCGCGCGGCGGCGCCTGTCCGCGCCGTCGATCCAGCTGCAAGGCGCTCTGTAGGCGCCAACCTCGTCGGCGCCGCCGGCTTTTCGGACGATATGTGGAACCAGCAATCGGCCAGCGGATTATCCACGGATATTTGCGTGGAGCGGACATGTTGCAAAGATCCGGGCTGTCGCACGGCCGGTCGGCTGACGAAGATACCGTGGCCAAAAATGATGCGCCGAACGGTGGGGCGCAAACTTCGGCCGATCATGCCGCGCTGACCTATGTCAGCGATGCCGGGCCCGGTATCCGCCGGGTGAAGACGGGCAAGGGATTTTCTTACAGGGGACCAGATGGACGAGCAGTGTCGGACGCCAACAGGGCACGCATCGAGGCGATCGCCATTCCGCCGGCCTGGACGGATGTCTGGATTTCGCCCGATGCCGATGGCCATATCCAGGCGACCGGCAGGGACCAGCGTGGGCGCAAGCAATACCGCTATCATCCACAATGGGCCGACGAGCGTGATGGTGCCAAATATTCGAGCCTTGCCGGTTTCGCCGAAAGCCTGCCCGAACTGCGGCGCCGGATCGACGCCGATCTGCGCCGTCGCGGCTTGCCGCTCGAGCGCGTCGTCGCCGCGGTCGTCTGGCTGCTCGACAATACGATGATCCGGGTCGGCAATGCCGCCTACGCCCGCGACAACAAGAGTTTCGGGCTGACGACATTGCGCGACCGCCATGTCGATATCGTCGGCTCGAGCCTGCGTTTCGCCTTCAAGGGCAAGTCCGGCAAGGAATGGAGACTGAAGCTGGTCGACCGCCGCATCGCCAGGATCGTTCGCGGGGCGCAGGAGCTGCCCGGTCAGAAACTGTTCCAGTATCTCGATGAAGATGGCAACAGGCGGCCGGTCCATTCCGAGGACGTCAATTGCTTTATCAGGGAGGCCGTGGGCACTGACTTCAGCTCCAAGCATTTCCGGACATGGGGCGGCACCATCCGTGCGGCGTCCCTGTTTGCACGGACGGAATTGCCGGAAAGCCGCTCGCAGCAAAAGCAGGTGATGAACGGCGTCATCGACAAGGTCGCCGAGCGGCTGGGCAACACCCGCGCCGTCTGCCGCAAATGCTATATCCACCCGCAGATCTTCGAGGCCTGGGCGCAAGGCCGGCTACTCGACGAAATGATGGAGGCCAACAAGCGCAAGCGCTCGATTGACGGGCTCGATGACGAGGAGGCGCTGGTGCTGCGGTGGCTGAAGACGCACGAGCGCTGACGCGGCACGACGGTCACCAATTCCGTGGCGCCCGGATTTTTTTATCGACGCAATGTCGGGATCGGTCCTAGTGTTTCGTCCTTTGACAGAGAAAAGGACCAGCAATGCTCTACGCAATCCTCTGCTATGCTTCCGAAGATGTCGTCAGCTCATGGAGCAAGGCGCAGGACGACGACGTCATGGCCAAGCTCCTCGATGTCCAGGACAAGTATGCCAAGGCCGGCCGGCTTGGCCCGGTGGCGCGGCTGCTGCCGACCACGGCGGCAACGACGCTGAGAAAGGTCAAGGGCGAAGCGGTCGTCATCGATGGTCCGTTCGCCGAGACCAAGGAGCAGTTCCTCGGCTTCTATACGCTCGAGTGCGCCGATCTCGACGAGGCCGTGGAGTTCGCCCGCGAACTTTCCGAGGTCAATCCGAGCGGCGGCTCCTATGAGATCAGGCCGGTATCGGTCTTCAATCCCCGCAAGGTTCCCGCATGACCGAGCTCGCCTGGATCAGCTCGGCGATCAGCGCCGCCCGCCCGCAAGCGATGGGCGCGCTGCTGCGTTACTTCCGCGATCTCGATACCGCGGAGGAGGCTTTCCAGGACGCGTGTCTCAGGGCGCTGAAGAACTGGCCGCAAAACGGGCCGCCGCGCGATCCGGCGGCCTGGCTGATCTTCGTTGGCCGCAACAGCGGCATCGATGCGGTGCGCAAGCGTGCCAAGCAGGCGCCGATGCCTGAAGAGGATCAGATCTCCGATCTGGAAGATGCCGAAAGCGACATAGCCGAGCGGCTGGACGGGGCGCATTACCGCGACGACATCTTGCGGCTGCTGTTCATCTGCTGTCATCCCGATCTTCCGGCGACGCAGCAGATCGCGGTTGCGCTGCGTGTCGTTTCCGGCCTCACCGTCAAACAGATCGCGCGCGCCTTCCTGGTAGGGGAAAGCGCCATGGAGCAGCGCATCACTCGCGCCAAGGCGCGCATCGCCGATGCCGGCGTGCCGTTCGAGACGCCGGACGCTGTCGAGCGCTCCGAGCGGCTCGCCGCGGTCGCGGCAATGGTCTACCTGATCTTCAACGAGGGCTATTCGACCAACAGCGGCGAGGCACCGGCCCGCGCGCCGCTGTGCGAGGAGGCGATCCGGCTGGCCCGGCTGTTGCTGCGGCTGTTCCAGACCGAACCGGAGATCATGGGGCTAACGGCGCTGCTGCTGCTGCAGCATGCGCGCGCTCCGGCCCGTTTCGACGAGAGCGGCGAGATCGTCCTGCTCGAGGACCAGGATCGCAGCCTGTGGAGCCGCAAGATGATCGACGAGGGGCTGGCGCTGGTCGACAAGGCGCTGCGCCATCGCCAGCCTGGCCCCTACCAGGTGCAAGCGGCGATCGGCGCGCTGCATGCGCGGGCCGAGAAGGCAGAGGACACCGACTGGGTGGAGATCGACCTGCTCTACGGCCTGCTCGAACAGATGCAACCGTCGCCGGTGGTCACGCTCAACCGTGCGGTCGCGGTCTCCAAGGTGCGCGGCCCGGAAGCGGCGCTTGCCATGATCGAGCCGCTCGAACAGAGGCTCTCAGGCTATTTTCACTTCTTCGGCCTCAAGGGCGGCCTGCTGATGCAACTCGACCGGGGCGAAGAGGCGCGTGTTGCCTTCGACCGTGCCATTTCGCTTGCCAACACGGCGGCGGAAGCTGCCCATATCCGCATGCATATCGACCGCTTGATGAAAGACGGTGCCGTGCGGGGGACTGCCCGCTCGGCAAAATGACGCGGCTGCCTCTGGTTCAACGGTCTGCGCCCGCCTTGGACCATGCCGGGGTGGCGATTTTGCCCTGAAACGAGTAATGCCACGCCATGACAGCGCTGATGTGCCCGTCGGCACACAGAGCGCATGGCGCAAGGCTTTGACCGGAGCCATATGATGGCGAACGGATCTGAAAGGGACAAAAATGACGATTGCGAAGGAAACGACCGAACTGCTGGCGAAACTGGGCGTCGCCAAGGAGGCGCTTGTCGGTGGCGACCTGATCGTGCGCAGCCCGGTGACGGGCGAGCAGATCGCGGCGCTTAAGACCATCTCGCCGGCTGACGCGGCCAAGACCATCGATGCCGCGCACAAGGCGTTCCAATCCTGGCGGCTGGTGCCGGGCCCGCGTCGCGGCGAACTGGTACGGCTGCTCGGCGAGGAACTGCGCGCGCACAAGGCCGAGCTTGGCCGGCTGGTGTCGATCGAGGTCGGCAAGATCCCGTCCGAGGGCCTCGGCGAAGTCCAGGAGATGATCGACATCTGCGATTTCGCCGTCGGTCTCTCCCGGCAACTGTACGGTCTGACCATCGCCACCGAGCGTCCGGGCCACCGCATGATGGAAACCTGGCATCCGCTGGGCGTCGTCGGTGTCATTTCCGCCTTCAACTTCCCGGTCGCGGTATGGTCGTGGAACGCGGCGCTGGCGCTGGTCTGCGGCGACGCCGTGGTGTGGAAGCCGTCCGAGAAGACGCCGCTGACGGCGCTCGCCTGCGAGGCGATTTTCGCGCGCGCGGTCAAGCGTTTCGGCGCGGACGCGCCGCAGGGACTGGCGCCGGTGCTGATCGGCGATCGCGCCGTCGGCGAAATCCTGGTCGATCACCCCAAGGTGCCGCTGGTCTCGGCCACCGGCTCGACCCGCATGGGCCGCGATGTCGGCCCGCGCCTGGCCAAGCGCTTTGCCCGCGCCGTGCTGGAGCTCGGCGGCAACAATGCCGGCATCGTCTGCCCGACCGCCGATCTCGACATGGCGCTGCGCGCGATTGCCTTTGGAGCGATGGGCACGGCCGGCCAGCGCTGCACCACGCTGCGGCGCCTATTCGTGCATGACAGCGTCTATGATACGTTGGTTCCGCGTCTCAAGAAGGCCTACGAAAGCGTCTCGGTCGGCAATCCGCTGGAGACCTCCTCTCTGGTCGGGCCGCTGATCGACAAGGCCGCTTTCGACGCCATGCAGAAGGCGCTGAAGGAAGCCACCGCCCATGGCGGCAAGGTGACCGGCGGCAAGCGGGTCGAGAATGGTCATCCGGATGCCTATTATGTGCATCCGGCGCTGGTCGAAATGCCGAAGCAGGTGGCTCCGGTGACGGAAGAGACCTTCGCACCGATCCTCTATGTGATGAAATATTCGGATTTCGACGCCGTGCTCGACGAACACAATGCGGTGGGCGCCGGCCTGTCGTCGTCGATCTTCACGCGCGACCTGCAGGAATCCGAGCGCTTCCTCGGTGTCGACGGTTCGGATTGCGGCATCGCCAACGTCAACATCGGTACGTCGGGAGCCGAGATCGGCGGCGCCTTTGGCGGCGAAAAGGAAACCGGTGGCGGCCGCGAGAGCGGCTCAGATGCATGGAAGGCCTATATGCGCCGCGCCACCAACACGGTGAACTATTCCAAGGCGCTGCCGCTCGCCCAGGGCGTCTCCTTCGACATCGATTGAGAACGCCGACGCCTGCTCGCCGCCAATGCGTGTCCTGATCGCCGGGCGATCAGTCCACGCAAGTCGATGGCGTGCAAACCGCCGTGACGCTGGACAGTTTTCGCGCTTGTCCAGCGTCGGCTTTTGGTGACGCTTTTTCATGCCGGCCCCTCTCATGGCGCCGCCCAGCCCCCGCATGGGGGATGCCGCACCGATCAATTGCCTGCCGGTCCGCGCCGGCCGAGCCAGCGGCCGCTGCCGAGGTCTTTCGGCATGGGTTCGCGACAGCTTGAGCCATTTGGCGAATCGCCGATTGACGCCGCCGCCAGCCGCAATGTGAGAGAATGTTCAGCCGATCCGGGGTGCCGGAAAACAAACGTCGAAAGCGGCATCGACAATGGCCAGCTTGGCGGCCTGGACTGTCATGTATTCCTGGTAGAAGGTGTTCGACACCCACATGACCGAATGGCCGCGCTGGCCGAGCCAGCCGATGCTGCCGAGATTTTCGGCATCGCGCAACTTGCGGGCAAGATGGGTCCGCGACAGCTTGAGCCATCTGGCGAAGTCGCCGATCGAAACCACGCTGGTCGGAATCCGGTCCAGGCCGGCATCATCGGGATCGATGCCCGACATCAGCCAGTCCATGACGATGCCCCCATTGTTGAGCCAGATGAACAGGGAAAAGGTCTGGTTGGGTTCGCGCACTGGCTTGGAAGCAAGCAGGCCGTCCGCCACCAGAGGCTGCAGCCTGGCAACCATGTCGGGCCGCTCCAGGAACCTGGCCAGCCGGTCGCCACCGTCGAGATGATCCAGCGTCCGCAGATGGGCAAGAACCCAGCCCGTGAATGTCCGCACGGTCGCCGCCGTCGGCTGCAAGGGGTGCGTGCGCCCGTCCCCGCCCGACACATACTCGGCGATGTTGTAGTGCAGCATCTCCTTGATGAAAGCGTCCGCCGTGTTGCGGCTGGCCACCGCGTGCTGGTGCACGAACTCGATGAAACGCGATACTGTCAGGTCCTTGCGGCGGTCGTTCGGGTCCCGCCTGAAATGCATGGCAAGGCCGACATGACCCATCAGCCAGCGTTGCTGCGTGGCAAAGATAGAAGCAAGCCGCGGGCTATCTTCATAGATTCGGATCAGCGCCAGCGACTGTTCCTGAACGTAACGGTGCAAGGCCGGATGGCCGACAATGTCTTCCAGATTCAGCGCTATGCTCCTCGTGTTTCTCTTCAACTCCGACAACGGAGTCATGTTCCCCATTTTTCAGCCTTCAAAACGTGTGTCCATAGGTACCAAATGCGGAGAACAGGCATTGTCGATCACGGCTGGTTGATGGCCGGTGCGCTTGACGGCGCTGCCGGCGACCGCGATTCGGGCGAGGCTGTCGGAGCCTATGCGATCGGGCAGGGCACCACCACCGATGCGGCCAGTTCTAACGACGACACCGGCTTCGTCAGTTCGGATTTCATGGCGGATGCGCGAAGCCAACCGCAAGTCATGCCCAATCCGCCGCCCGTCGATGCGATTGGCGGGCTGGAGCTGATCGATGGTGGCACAATTGGTGGGGCGCTCTCCACGCTGGCGATCCCGGTGAGCGGGCCCGGCAACCCACGCCATCGCGCAAGGCAGCCAGGTCATCCCGGCCGTCGCGCGGGTGGACGGATTCAGCCCGGCCTTGCCGGCCGGCCATTCGTCTCGGTTGCCGCTATCGCGACCCGGTAGCGGGCATGTCGGCTACATGCGCATCAGCAAGCCGCCATCGACAGCAAGCTCGATGCCGGTGATGTAGCTCGCCGCGTCGGAAAGCAGGAACAGTGCCGCGTTGGCCATGTCCTGCGGCGTGCCGATGCGACCGAGCGGCGCGTAGCTCGCCACGGCCGAGCGCTTTTCCTCGGTGTCCCAGCGCGCCTGCAGCGGGGTCAGCGCCATGCCGGGGCAGATGGCGTTGGAGCGGATGCGCTCGCCGGCCAGCTGCATGGCGAGCGATTTCGAGAGCGCGCAGACGCCGGCCTTCGATGCCTGATAGGCGTCCTGCGGGTTGGCATCGCCGCGATACCACTGGATGGTCGAGAAGTGCACCATGGCGCCACCGCGGCCGCCCGAGCGCATATGGGGGACGACCGAACGCGCGGTGTGCACGAAGGACTTCAGATTGATCCTGAACACCTCGTCCCAGACGTCGAGATCCATCTCGAGAGCCGACTTGTCGCGACCGAACCACAACACGCCAGCGACATTGGCGAGATAGTCGATGCCACCGCGCTCGCGGCCCGCCGTGCCGACGACCTGTTCGACGAAGGCGGCGTCGGTGAGATCGCCCTGCGCGAAGGCGAGCCTGTCGTCATAGGAGGCGAGAGACGAAGGACGTGGCTTCACGTCGATGGCGGTGACGGAGGCGCCGGCATCGAGCAGCGCCAGCGTGATGGCTTCGCCCATGCCGCCGCCTGCCCCGGCGACGACCGCATGCCTGCCGGTGAAATCATAAACGATCATCTGCAACCCCTCATGTGCTCCGCCAAACGCGCGATGTCGGGACAATAGGGGCGGATAAAAATTCCATCAAGCGGTATTAGAAAAAATTTGCCAAAATGGAAAATAACGATATCGTGCCGGGACCGATCCTCTCTCAGCTCGAATGGATTTCACGACCATGGACCTGCATTCCGGCGCGCGGACCTTCTCCGTGACCTCTCCCGTCGACGGCTCGACCTACACGACACGTGCCTATGCCGATGGCGCCGCAATCGAGGCGGCGCTCATCCGGGCCCGTGCCGCCTCGCCATCCTGGCGGCGGATGAAGCTGGCCGACAGGCTGGCGATCCTGCTGCGCTTCGGCGAGGAGATGAAGGCGCGGGCGACGCCGCTGGCCGAGATGGTGGCATGGCAGATCGGCCGGCCCTTGTGGCAGGCCGACGAGACGCCGCGCCTGGCGCTGGTCGGGCAGCTGCTTGCCGAGATCGCGCCGGAGACGCTGGCCGACGTGCCTTACCCCTCGGACGAAACCATCCGCCGCTATGCCCGGCCGACCGCGGGCGGCCTGCATCTGTCGATCTGCGCCTGGAATTACCCGACCGCCATGCTCGGCTATCTCGTCACCGCGCCGCTCGCGGCCGGCAATGTCGTGATCTTCAAGCATTCGCCGCAGACGCCGCTGATTGCCGAATTGGCGCAGGAAGCCTTCCGTGCCGCCGGCGGCCCCGAGGGTATGTTCCAGAGCCTGCATCTCGATCATGCCGATGCCGAGCGCCTGATCGCGTCAGGCGCCTTCAACGCGGTGAACTTCATCGGCTCGGTCAATGGCGGCCGGCGCGTTCATGCCGCCGCCGCCGGCACCTTCACCCAGGTGCATCTCGAACTCGGCGGCAAGGATCCGACCTATGTCCGGGCCGACGCCGACCTCGAGGCGACGATCCCGCAGATCGCCGAAGGCACCTATTCCAATGCCGGCCAGTCCTGCTGCTCGGTCGAGCGCATCTATGTCGACAAGGCGATCCATGACCGCTTTGTCGAAGCCCTGGTCGCCGAGACGGCGAAATGGACCATTGGCCATCCCATTGAGGAGAAGCCGATGATCGGCCCGGTGGTGCGGGCGAGCGCCGCAGATACGATCCGCGATCTCACCGAACAGGCGGTGCGGGCAGGGGCCCGGCGCCTGATGCCGCAGGACGGCATCGCCAAGGCCTCTGGCCTCGGGGCCGCCTATGTCGCGCCGGAAGTGCTCATCGGTGTCGACCACAGCATGCAGATCATGCGCGACGAACTGTTCGGGCCGGTGGCCTGCGTCCAGTCCGTCAGCGGCGACGAGCAGGCGATCGGCCTGATGAATGACAGCGACTTCGGCCTCAGCGCCTCGATCTGGACGCGGGATATCGAGCGCGGCGTGGCGCTGCTCGACGAAGTCGAGGCCGGCACCGTCTATCTCAACCGCTGCGACCACGCCGACCTGCACCTGCCCTGGGGCGGCATCAAGAATTCCGGCCTCGGCCGCAGCAATGGCCGCGCCGGCCTGGCGGAAGCGACAGCGGCGAAGGCCTATCATGTCCGCTCCGTCATCGGTTGAGCCGAGGAGCGGCAAGATGAGCGTGGCGGGCCTTGCAGGGCTTGACGATGCAACCATCACCACGCTGGCCGCGGCCGCCGTCGAGCGGCTGCGCACGGAGGCGGCCAGCCCCTATCTGCTGATCGCCGAACATGCGGGCAATCTTGTGCCCGCGCCATGGCATGATCTTGGCCTGGCGGTGCCCTATCTCGGCACGCATTTCGCCGTCGACATCGGCGTCGACGCCTTGACGCGCCGGCTCTCGCAAACGTTGCGGGCGCCGGCCGTGGTCGCGCATTATTCGCGCCTGTTCCTCGACTACAACCGCCCGGCCAGCGAGTGGGATTTCATGCGTCCGGATCTCGGCGGCATTCCGGTGCCCGCCAATCTGGCGCCCGATGCGACGGACCGCCGGCTGCGCACCCTTGTTGCCTGGGAGCCGGTCGAACAGGCGATCATCGAGGCGGCGGCGGGCCGGCAGGCGCTGATCTCGGTGCATTCCTTCACCCCGGTGATGGGCGGCGTGCGGCGCAATGTCGATATTGGCGTGCTGTGGCGGGAGCCGTCGCCGTTCGTCACCTCGGTGCTAAAAACCCTCGGTGCGCAGGGCAAGGAGGCCGGGTTGAGGATCGGCGACAACGAGCCGTACGATTGGCGTCAGGCTGTCGGCTACACGTTGAACCGGCACGGGTTGGAGCAAGGCAGGCCTTGCCTCTATCTCGAAGTCCGCAACGATCTGCTTTCCGATCCGGAAACATTCGAACTCGTCAGCCGCACCCTGGAGGGTGCCTTTGCCACCGTCGCGATGTCGTTATGGCCGAAACCAGCCGTAGCCGTCTAAAGGCTGGACGCCCCCATGCCACGCCGCTAGAGCTTGTCGAATTGGAAACACGACAGCCAAGGGCGTGGGCGATGCAGGGCAATGTGGGCAGCAAGATCCGGGATGCGCGCAAGGAGCGCAACATCACGCTGCGCGACCTCAGCGAACGCTCCGGCCTTTCGGTGTCGCAACTGTCGAAGCTCGAGAACGGCAAGGCCCGCCTGACGGTCGACGTCGCGCTGATGATCGCCGGCGTGCTGCATGTGCCGGTGGCATCCTTCCTGTTCAGCCCGAAGCCGGGCATGCAGGCACGGCGCTCGATCACGCGCGCCGGCAGCGGCATCCTGCATCAGGGCAATGCAATGGAATTCGAGGTCCTGTGCAGCGATTTTCGCGACAAGACCAACATTTTCTGGCGTGTCACGCTACGCGCGAAGAGTTTTGAGGAAAATGGCGGCTGGCGCAGCCATTCGGGCGAGGAGTTCATCCACGTGCTGAGCGGCAACCTGGAACTGCACACCATCCACTATGATCCGACGGTGCTGCAGCCGGGCGACAGCATCCTGTTCGACGGCGAAATGCAGCATGCCTATGTCGCGCTGGGCGGCGAGCCGGTCGTCATGCTGATGTCGAACACCGTGCCGCGCGACGGGCTTCCGGCCGGCGCTGGGGTCTGATCCCAGTCGATCGAACCGGATGGAATTCCGATCGGAAAACGCGGTGTCTCAAGAATATTTTCTAAAATGGAAAAAAATACTTGTTATGGAAAAGTCGGAGGTCTAGCATCCTGTTGACCGGCCGACAGGAGAAATAGCCATCGGCCGGGATGGGAGATGTGACCGATGCTGTCGGTTGAGTCAGTCAGCAAGACCTTTGGCGGCGTGCAGGCGTTGCGCGGTGCCTCGCTGTCCTGCGAGGCGGGCGAAATCCTCGGCCTTATCGGCCCCAACGGCGCCGGCAAATCCACCCTGGTCAATGCCATCTCCGGCGTGCTCAAGCCCGACGCCGGCAGTGTCAGGCTGGCAGGCAGGGAAATCACCGGCCATGGTCCCGAATATTGCGCACGGGCAGGAGTCGCGCGCACGTTCCAGACCATCCGGCTGTTCAAGGAATTGACCGTCCGGCAGAATGTCGAGGTCGCCCATATCACCTGCCAGTCCGTTCGGCCGGACGCCGCGGCGCGCATCGGCGTCGATCAGCTGCTCGCCCAATATCAACTGCACGGCTTCGCCGACGTTCCGGCCGGCACGCTGTCCTATGGCAGCCAGCGACGGCTCGAAATCGCCCGTGCGCTGGCGCTCGGTCCTTCGCTGCTGCTGCTCGACGAGCCGGCCGCCGGCCTCAACGAAGGCGAGTCCGAGACACTCGCGCTGGCGATCGAGGGCATCCGCCGCGATGTCGGCTGCGCCACCATCGTCATCGATCACGATCTGCGCTTCATCAACCGGCTTTGCGACCGGCTCTGCGTCATGGACCAGGGCCAGGTGATCGCTTCCGGGCAGACCGAAGCAGTGTGGCGCGATCCGCGCGTCATCGAGGTTTATGTCGGGCAGTCCGAGACATCGTGACGGCGCCCTGGAACGGCAACAACAAGGGAGAAGGAGGGGTTCAATGGACAAGATGATTCTGGGAGCCGCGGTCGTCGCGGCGGGACTTTCGCAGGTCGCGCATGCCGGCGCCGCCGACCTGAAGATCGGACTCGCGGTGGCGATGACCGGCACCTACGCACCCTACAGCGAGGCCGAAGGCGCGCGCTGCATGGCCGACAGACTGAACAAGGCCGCAGGCGCCGGTGATCCCAAGATCGAGCTGATGATCGAGGACAATCGTTCCGATCCGCAGCTTTCGGTTTCGCTCGGCCAGAAATTCCTCGATGCCGGCGCGCAGATCATCACCGGCGTGCCGTTCCCGGACGCGCTGATCCCGACTGCGCAGATCGCGGCGCCTTATGGCGCCACGGTCTTCTCGGCGCCGAACACGCAGCTCGAGATGCAGCAGGCCGGCCTCGACAATTTCATCGCCGGCGCGGTGCCCGACCCGATCAACGCGGCGGCGACCGCCAACGCGCTCTACGGCAAGGGCGCGCGCAGCGTGGCGCTGATGGTCTCGCCCGATGCCGGCTCCTATTCGGAAAAGCTGCCGGAATGGTTCGGCGAGGTGTTCGAGCATCTCGGCGGCAAGGTTGTCTCCAAGCTCAACTATTCCTGGGGCACCACCGACTGGTCGCCGCAGATCGCCAGCATCAAGGCCTTGCCGCAGAAGCCGGACGCCATCCACATCTGCGGCGTGCTGCCGGATGTCGGCATCTTCATCCGCCAGCTGCGCGCCAACGGCTATGACGGCTGGGTGGCCGGCTGCGACGCCTTCGACGACAAGTCGCTGGAAGGCACCGTCGGCGATCCGGCGTCGCTGGAAAAGGTGATGTTCGCCACCCATGGCGCGACCGGCGTCGATAGCCCGATCGACAAGTTCCTGGCCCAGTGCAAGGCCGATGGCTACAAGATCAACGGCATCTTCGACGCGCTCGGCGCCGACATGGTGCAGATCAGCTACGAAGCGGCGAAGAAATCGGGCACCGTCGAGCCCGCCGCCTTGCGCGAGGCGATCCGTGCGCCGGGTGGCTATCCCGGCACCACGGCGCCGGTCATTTCTTTCGCCGAGAAGAAGGGTTACCCGGTCAAGGCGGTGCCGGTGATGGGCTTCTCGAACGGCAAGCGGGTGCTGATCTCCGATACGCCGCCGACCTTCGTCCCGGCGCTGAACTGAGACAGGCAGGTCAGGTGATGATGGATCGAGCCTTCGCAGCGCAGGCCCAGTCGTGCTGACGGTCGACAACTTGATCGTCCGCTACGGCGCGGTGACGGCGGTGCGTGACCTCAGCCTGAGGGTCGGGCGGGGCGAGCTTGTCGCCCTGCTCGGTCCCAACGGTGCCGGCAAGAGCTCGACCATCAACGCGCTGACTGGTCTGGTCACGCCGGCCTCTGGCCGCATCGTTCTCGACGGCCAGGACATCTCGCGGGTCCGCACCGAGGACCGCATACGAGCCGGGCTGACCTCGACGCCGGAGGGCCGGCACATCTTCGCCAATCTGACGGTCGGCGAGAACCTGCGGCTCGGTGCGGCGACACGGCGTGACCCGAAAGGGGTACGCCAGGACATCGAGCGCTTCCTGGCGCTGTTTCCTGTGCTTTCCGAGCGCTACGGGCAAGCGGCCGGCACGCTTTCGGGCGGCGAGCAGCAGATGCTGGCCATCGCCCGGTCGCTGATGTCGCGGCCGAAGCTGCTTCTGCTCGACGAACCGTCGCTGGGACTGGCGCCGAAGATCGTGGTGCAGATCTTCGATTTCATCGGTGAGCTCAAGGCCGAGGGGCTGACGCTGCTGGTGGTCGAGCAGAACGCCAGGCAGGCGCTTCGGTTTGCGGACCGCGTCTATGTCGTCAGCGCCGGTACGCTTCGCCACAGCGGGCCGCCGGCAGGCCTCGCCGACGAACACGGCCTCTTCAATCTCTACATTGGCGGGTAGGCGGCGACATGGACTATGCCTTGCAGCAGCTTCTCAACGCGCTGGCCTTCGGCGCGGAATACTCGCTGGTCGCGCTCGGCCTTGCCGTGGTGTTCTCGATCATGGGCCTGGTCAATTTCGCGCATGGCGAAATCATCGGCGTCTCCGCCTACAGCGTGTTCCTGGCGGCGGCCCTCGGGCTGACGTCGCCGATCGTCGCCGTACTCCTCGCCGCTGCCGCCGCCGCGCTGGCGGCGATCGTCTTCGAGAGGGTGGCGTTCCGGCCAGTGCGCTATGCGCCGACGACGACAGGATTGCTGACTGCCTTCGGCGTCAGCATCGTCGTGCAGAACCTGTTCATGCTGCTGATCTCGCCAAAGCCGCAGTCGGTCTCGATCCTCAACGGGTTGAACCAGATGTGGTTCTTCGGCCCGTTCGCTGTGTCGTCGCTGCAGGTCATGGAGCTGGTCGTCTCCGGCCTGACCATTCTGGCGCTGGTGCTCTTCCTCAACCGCTCGACGCTTGGCCTGGCCATCCGCGCGGCATCGCGTGATTTCGCTACCGTGCGGCTGATGGGGATCAGGGCAAACCGGGTGATCGCAACGGCCTTCGCCATCTCGGGCGCGCTGGCGGGCATCGCCGCAGTGTTCATCATCGCGCGACGTGGCAGCGTTTCGCCCGACCTCGGCTTCAGCCTGGTGCTGAAGGCATTCGTCGCCTGCGTGATCGGCGGCTTCGGCTCGCTGGCGGGGGCGGCGGCCGGCGGCATGCTGCTCGGCTTCATCGAGGTTGGCCTGCTTGTCGCGCTACCGCAGGAATATGGGGGCTTCAAGGATGCGCTCACCTACGTGATCATCGTCGCGCTGCTTGTCTACCGGCCGGAAGGCCTGCTCGGCCAGCGGGTCGAACTCGGCGACAAGGAGATTTGAGGGTGGCGAGATTTGAGGTGTCGCAGGCAATCGAAAATACCGCGCTTCCTGCCGCCGCTGTCGCGCGGCCCGGCGGTGCGCTGACGCGGTCGTTGATCGGCGGGCTGGTGACGTCGCTGCCGGTGCTGATGGTCGGGCTGGCGATCCTGAATTTCGCGCCGACCTATTACACCTATCTGGCGCTCGGTGCCTTCGTGAACCTGATCGTCGTCGTCGGCCTGCAAGTGTTCATGGGCAACAGCAACATCGCCAATCTCGGCCATAGCGCCTTTGTCGGCCTCGGCGCCTATGGCGTCGCCATCCTCTCCACACCGCTGGCGATGAAGAAGCTGTCGATCCCCAACGCACCATTCGGCTTCGCGACGCTGCAGCTCGATCCGGTATCGTCGGCGCTCATCGCGCTTGTCGTGGTCGGCATCCTTGCCGCCGTCAGCGGCAAGGTCATCAGCCGCCTGTCGGGCGTCGCGGCGACCATCGTCAGCCTGGCGCTGCTGATCATCGTCCACTCGGTGTTTCTCAACTGGACCGACCTGTTCAAGGGCAACCAGGCCTTCTTCGGCATTCCAAAGGTGGTTGGCCTGCCGTGGATGATGGTGTTCTCGGTGGTGGTGATCGTGCTGGCGCGGCTGTTCAAGGACAGCCGCTGGGGCCTGCAATTGAGGGCCAGTGCCCAGAGCCCGCAGGCCGCCGCCGCACTGGGCATCGACGCCCGTCGCTTGCGGCTGATGTCATGGGTGCTGTCGGCGCTGATCTGCGGTCTGGCTGGTGTGCTCTACGCCTATTTCGCCGGCACGATCAGCCCCAAGCTGTTCTACTTCCAGATGATTTTCAACACGCTGGCGATGCTGATCCTGGGCGGCATGGCGACGGTGACAGGTGCCGTGACCGGCGTCATCGTGCTTTCGGTCGGGCTCGAATTCATCCGCAGCATCGAATCGGGCGTGACGATCGCCGGCATCCAGCTGCCGCAACTGCTCGGACTGTCGGGCGTGGCGCTCGGCGTCGTCATCGTGCTTTGCATGGCCTTCCGGCCAAGCGGCATCAGCGGCCGCTACGAGCTCGACGAACTCTTGTCGCGACTTTTCAGGCGCAGCGCGAAATAGCGCAGTCCCTTGGTTTTCCTGGTGGAGGTTTGAACGTGGAATTTGAGGACAGGGCCGCGGAATACGCGCCGAAGCTCGAGGCGTTGCAGCGCGAGCTGGCATCGGGCGGGGTCGAGTTTATCGAGGTGCATACGGTCGACACATCAGGAGCGTTCCGTTCCAAGATCGCGCCGCTGAAACTCTCGACCTACGGCGAATCGATCAACGCCATCCTCTATTGCGTCACCCATGGCGACGGCCAGCCGATGGGCGATGTCGCCTTCGCATCGCCGAGTGCCAATGAGGAGAACGGCTTTCCCAACATCAAGGGGATCATCGATCCGGCGACCGTCGTCCGGCACGGCTGGAAGCCGAAATTCGCCTCGGCCATCACGCGCTCCTACATGCTGGACGGCGCGGTCTGCCCCTTCGATCCGCGCGGCGTGCTGGCTCGCGTGGAGGAACGCGCCAGGGCGCTTGGCTACGAGCCGATGTTCGCGCTCGAATACGAGTTCGGCATCTTCCACGCCGACCACGACCTGATGCGCGCCGGACGCTACCGCGAGCTGAAGCCGTGGGGCCATTCGCTGATCAACTATGATCTGGTGCGCAGCGGCGAGTACCAGGATTTTGCCGCCGAGTTCATCACCCGCATGAAAAGCATCGGCATCGGCGTCGCCTCGCTGGTCACCGAATATGGCTACGGCATGTATGAATATGCGCTGACGCCGAAGAGTGCGCTGCAGGCGGCCGACGACGCCATGCGCGCCAAGCTGCATCTGCGCGAACTCTGTGCCGAGCGCGGCCTTGTCGCCACCTTCATGACGCGCTTCCAGCCGCCGGGCAAGGAAAGCGCCTGCGGCGCGCATCACCATGTCAGTCTGTGGCGCGACGGCAAGCCAGCCTTCGCCGCCGGCCCGAACCGGCTGACGCCGGTCGCCGAGAAGTTCCTCGCCGGCGTGCTGAACCGGATGCAGGAAACGCATCTCCTGTTCCGGCCGACGGTCAATTCGTACCGTCGCTTCGACCGTGGCGCCTGGTCGCCGGAAGACGTCGCCTGGGGTTTCGAAAACCGCACGGCACCCATCCGCGCCATCACCACGCCGAACGACGGCGCCTGCCGGCTGGAACACCGTGCACCGGGAGCCGACATCAACCCCTATCTGTCGATCGCGGCGATCCTGGCGGCGGGCTGCGAGGGTATCGAGAAGGAGCTGCCGCTCGAAGCGCCAGTGACATCGAACCTCGCCAATCTCGACAAGCCGAAACTGCCGCGCACGCTGAACGCCTCTATCGAGGCCTTCGTCGCATCAGACTTCTGCGCCGATGCCTTCGGCGAGACCTTCCGCGACAACTACGCCGAGAGCCGGCGCGCCGAGCAGGCGGCGTTCGACGCCTGGCAGGCGTCGCACATCACCGACTTCGAGTGGCAGCGCTATTTCGTCAGCTGATTGCGGGTTGAGACACAAGACGAAACCGGCCTGCTTTTCGCCGGCCGGTTTGGCTGGAGCCAGATGAGATCAGCCGCAGACGCGGACCTCTTCGATCACCCTGTGATGGTGGCGCCAGTGCTTGATCAACTCGATATGGCAGCGGTGATGCCGGTGATGGCGACGATACTGGCCGTCATTGTAGTCGCCATATTGCACCTCGCGGTTCTGATCGTTGCCATACTGGTTGTCATAGATCCGCCGGTCGTGATGGCGGCGAACGATGACCTCGCCATTGTCGGACTGGTCGTCCGGTGAATACTGGTTGTTGTCGTCGGACTGGATAATCACGCTTGCGGCCTGGGTTGGCGCAATCACGGCGGCTGTTGCGGCCAATGCCACCATGGAAGCCAGGAATAACTTTTTCATGTCTCGTCCTCTCGCGGTTTCAGCTACATCAACTCTTGGGAGGACTTAGCGTTCCAATAGCGATCCGTAAGCTTTTCAGAGCGGTGGGCGTCAAGCGCGCCATCAACGGCTGGCGCTATGGCCCTATAAGCGAACAAAAGCTGTCAGCGGCAGGTGATCCGAGGCAACCCGCGAAAGCGGCGTGTCGTGCGCTTCCACGGCCGAGATCATCCCGTGCCGGTTGGCCATGATGCGGTCGAGCGCCAGCAGCGGCAGGTTGGACGGGAAAGTGGGAACCGCCGGCGGCAGCGGTCCAAAGGTCACATGCAGCGTCTTCAGTGACGAGCGATTGCCAAGCCGCCATTCGTTCAGATCGCCGAGCAGCAGCGTTGGCGTCTCGTCGGCGTTGTTCATGATATCCAGCACGACCTGGGCCTGCTGCGATCGCGACCGGCGCAGCAGGCCGAGATGGGCCGCGATGACCCGCAAGGTCTGGTTTCCGTCAAGATCGATTTCCGCCACCACGGCGCCGCGCGGTTCCAGCCCCGGGAGCCTGATCTGATGCACGTCGCGAACGACGCCCTTCTTGAACAGCAGGACATTGCCATGCCAGCCGTGCCCTTTGCCATTGGCCGCGATCGGCACCGGCACCAGGCCGGTTTCCAGTTCGAGGCGGGACAGGTCGAGAAGCCCGACGCGGTCGCCAAAGCGGTTGTCCGCTTCCTGCAGTGCTATGACATCCGGGTCGATTTCGCGGATGACTCGACTGGTCCGCTCGGGATCGAACTTCCTGTCGATGCCGATGCATTTGTGGACATTGTAGGAGGCAACCAGCGTTCCGGTCGTGCCCGTTCTCTTGGGCGCGCTGGCGTTTGCTTTCTGCATCCGCCTGTCGCGGATGGATAGAAGCATGCTTGCCGGGAGGCTGCGTCCAGTTCTCTGCATGTCTGTGGTGCTCGTCCTTGCTGGCTTCAATTCAGAACCTGGATACAGTCAAAATAGAATCCGTCGGCGTATGTTCAATGACAGGCGAGCTCCCGAAACAAGCCAATCTTGCCTAAAGATAGGGTGAGCCGAGCCACAATACCCGGTCAAACAGTCGAATGAGGAACGGCCGGGCCCGCAAGGAGTCGAGCGTCACCGGCACGGCGGAAGCGATTGCCGACCCGATCCGCGTCTCGATCTCGCTGGCAAATCCGGCATCGAGGATCTCGAGGTCGATCTCGAAATTCAGCCGGAGCGACCGGGCGTCAAGATTGGAGGAGCCGACATAGGCCCACACGCCGTCGATCGAAAGCAGCTTCGAATGGTCGAAGGGCCCCTCCTTGCGCCAGACGCGGCAGTAGTGCTTGAGGACCTGATCAAACTGCGCGGTCATCGCGCGATCGACCAGGAAGAGGTTGTTCACCGCCGGCACCACGATGTCGATCTCGACGCCGCGCCTTGCCGCGGTCGTCAAGGCGCTGATCAGTTCGCGGTCCGGCAGGAAATAGGGCGACATCAGGCGGATCGATTTGCGGGCGACGGAGAAGGCGCCGATCAGGAGCTTTTGGTTGGTCTCGATGCTGGCGTCCGGACCGGACGCCACCGCCCGCACCAGCATCGGCAGGCCGGGGGCCGGCGACAGCGGGGCAATCCGCCAGGCATCGCCCTTCAGCGCCTCGTTGCCGGCGAAGCGCCAGTCCTCGGCGGCGACCGAGAAGAGATCGGCGACAACCGGGCCGGTGACCCGAAAATGCGTGTCCCTGGCGCTGCTGGAGCCGGCGAACTCGGCAGAGAAGCCCTGGCGGATGTTCATGCCGCCGGTAAAGGCGACCGTGCCGTCGACGACGAGGATTTTCCGGTGCGTCCTCAGGTTGGCGTAGGGCAGGCGCAGGCCCATGACGATGTTGCCGTTGAAGACATCGGCGGTGATGTTGGAATCGCGCAGATGCCCCAGGATGCTCGGCACGGAGTAGCGGGCGCCGACGGCATCGATCAGCACGCGGACAGTGACGCCACGCTGGACGGCGCCGGCGAGTGCCTCGACGAAGCGCAGGCCGACGGCGTCATTGTCGAAAATGTAGGTCTCGAGCAGGATGCTGCGTTCGGCGCCATCGATCGCAGCGCACATGGCGGCATAGGCCTCGTCGCCCGTCTCCAGCACCGTGATTGCATTTCCCGGCTTGAGCGCGCGCCGCGCCACCCTGTCGCCCAGTGTCCTCAAGCCGGTGAACCGTGGCCCGTATCGCTCGATGATCAGGGCCTCTTCAGCGGCGATATCGCGGTCTTGCTTGGCGGATGCCGCATCGTCGGCCAGCGGGCGCTGCGCGCTGATCGAGGCGCGACGAATGCGGTTTATGCCAGCCACGGCATAGATCAGCACGCCAAGGATCGGCGACAGCACCATCACGCCGACCCAGCCGGTGGCCGCGCGGACATCCTCCTTCGTCATGACGGCGTGGACAATGCCGACGGTCGCCATCACCACGGAGATGATCGCGAGGATTTGCGGCCAGTGAGTCGCCAGGGTCTGCAACATTGCCGGGACTATCCAGCGAGCGGTTGCAGAACGCAATGCGGCCGATCATGCCCAGCATGCCTGGCGCGGAATCGGGGATCACGATGCCGACGCGGTAACCCGTGAAGACGCCGCCCAGGTTTCCGCGATGGCGACGATCGCGGCGTTGATCGGTCCGCTCGGGATTATCGGCATCACCGAGGCGTCGACGACAAAGATGTTGTCGAAGCCGATCAGCCGCAAGTCGGGGTCGACGACGGCGTCGGCATCCTTGCCCATCCGGCACGTGCCGGCGGGGTGATGATGCGTGGAGGCTGCCTTGGCGATGAAAGCGTCGAGATCGTCGTCCGATTGCACGGATGATCCCGGCAGAACCTCCACGTCGCGCCATTCGTCGAGCGCCGGGTGACGGCCAACAGCGCGCGCCGTCTTCAAGGCCTTCCGGAAAACCGCTCGGTCGTGCTCGGTTTCGAGATAATGCGGGTCGATGACCGGCGTATCGGTGCGGCCCGGCCCGCCCGGTGCGATGCGGCCACGACTCGTCGGATGGGTGACGCCGCATAGAATCGTGAAAGCGGATCCGTAGGACGGGGCATTCAGGCCCCCGGCCGCTGACGGAGCGACGACGCAGCCCAGCACGATGTCGGGACTTCCCGCGGAACGGGTCAGGTCGTCGCTGTGCAGGTACATCAGCGATTCGGAGTGCTGCAGGCGGGACGGCGGCACCGGCTTTTTCGCGGCGTAGACATTGCCGAGCGCCAGCAGATGGTCCTGCAGGTTGCGGCCGACATCGCGCCTGTCGGCAAGACAGCGGATCCCCGCCTGCCTCAGCGTGTCTGGATCGCCAATGCCCGACCGCATGAGGACAAGCGGCGAGGACACCGCCCCGGCGCAAAGAACGATCCTGTCGGCGGAGACCGTCATGGGATCTCCATTGCAGACGACAGCCACGCCGGTGGCCCGGTGGCCATCCAGCACCAGATGCTCGACCTCGTGGGCCGTGAGCAAGGTCAGGTTCGGTCGCGCCATGACCTCCCGGGGCAGATAGGCGTCGGCCACGCTCAGGCGCTTGCCGTCGCGTATGTTGAGTGAATTGGGGCTGGTGCCGGCCAGTTCGCCGCTGTTGTGGTCTGTCAGGGTGGGGACCCCCATGGCTCGGCCGGCGGCGATATAGGCACGCACGACCGGACTGACCTCGGCGTCCGGGAGGTACACGTCCAACGGTCCGTTCCGGCCGCGCGCCGGCGCGTCGAAGGCCGTGAAGGCTTCGCTGCGAACAAAGCCCGGCAACAGCCCTCGATAAGACCAACGTTCGCCGCCGGCTTGCGCCCAGGGTTCGAAATCATCGGGATGGCCACGCACATAGGCCATGGCATGCAGGCAACTCGAACCGCCGACGATTTTTCCGCGCGGCCATTCATGGACGCGGTTGGCGGTAAACGGTTGCGGCACCGTCCGGTAGGCCCAGTCGTAGGCGCGGCCTTGCAGCATCGTCCATTTCAGAGGGTCGGCGATATCCGGATCGGACGGCATGACGCCGGCCTCGATGAGGCCAACCTGGCACGAACCGTCCTCGCTCAGCCGGCTGGCCACCACCGCCCCGGCGGATCCCGCGCCGATGACCAGCACATCGAAATGACGCGTCAATTTGGAAGTCCCCGCGAGCAGGCTTGTTGGCTAGAACGCGCAACGATCATGCGGCAAAAGCGCCGGCATTCGACCGTTCCGTGATCTGTCTTTGCACGGACAGCAAATGCGCGCGCATGGCGGCTTCCGCCGCTTCGGGATCGCGCTGCGAGATCGCTTCGGCAATCAGACGGTGTTCGCCATCGCGCTCGGCGATCCGCTTGGGGCAGGTGGGTGCGGCGGTACGTGCGATCTTCACCCGCGCATCGACCCCGACCTGACGCAGCATCTTGTAGAATTCCGCGGCGAGATGATTGCGAGCCGCGGCGACGATGGCGAGATGGAAGGCGAAGTCGACCGCGCCCGAGGGGGCGTTCTCCGGCGTGGTTGCGGCGTCCATGATGCGCGCCGTCTCGAAGGAGGAGGCGCGCAGCGATGCCAGCCGGGCGAGCCCGGGCTCCATGAGCAGGCGCAATTCCAGAACCTCGATCGGGTTGGTTACCCTTACCAGTTCCTCCCCATATCTTGGCAGGGCGGTCGGCGCCCGCCTGGCGCGCGCCGGTTTGAGGTCGCCTGAATGGCGCAGCACTTCGAGCGCCTTGCGAAGCTGATGGCGCTTCACGCTCAGATGTTCGGCAAGATCGCGCTCGGACGGAAGTTTGCCGCCGCCTTGTTGCAACTGGCGGACCGCGGCAATGATGTCGTCGAGATCCGATGGTTCGACCTGCGGCTCGAATGCGCTCAAAACCAAATCTCCTGTCCGATCGGCAGGTGCCGACTCAACGTCCGGTTATCATATTGTGACACGAAACCTGATGGAAACGGCACTCAACCAATTCAACCAATCTACATCTGCATGCGATGGTTGACAACACCAGTTGCGCGATGGTTGACTGACTTCGTTGACGGCTGCCATCGCGGCTGTCCTTCTCCCGAGGATCACGCATGCCGGCTGGCGAAACCTTTGACTACGTCATTGTCGGCGCGGGTTCGGCCGGCTGCGTGCTGGCAAACCGGCTGAGCGAGGACCCCGCGGTTTCCGTGCTGCTGCTGGAGGCCGGGGAATGGGACCGCGATCCGATGATCCACATCCCGCTCGGCTGGGGCAAGATCCTGACCGAGCGCCGTCACGACTGGATGTACTTCTGCGAGCCCGAGGCCAATGTCGGCGGGCGCAAGGTCGAATGCGCGCGCGGCAAGGTCATCGGCGGCTCTTCCTCCACCAATGCCATGGCTTACGTGCGCGGCAATCGTGGCGACTACGATCGCTGGGCGGCAAGCGGACTGGCCGATTGGTCGTTCGACAAGGTGCTGCCCTACTTCAAGAAGCAGGAGCGCTGGGAAAAAGGCGAAAGCCGGTATCGCGGCGGCAGCGGGCCGCTCAACACCCAATTCTGCCGCTACAAGGACGAACTGATCGATGCCTTCGCCACGGCCAGCCGGGATGCCGGATATCCGCAGACCGACGACTACAACGGCGCCATACAGGAGGGGTTCGGCCGCCTGCAGATGACAATTGCCAACGGCCGCCGCTGCTCGACCGCGTCAGCCTATCTGCGTCCAGCCATGCGCCGCGGCAACGTTAAGGTGCTGACCGGCGCGATGGCGACGAGGATTCTGCTCAAGGACGGGCGCGCGACGGGCATCGCCTACACCAGGGGTGGCGCGACACACGAGGTTCTGGCACGGCGTGAGGTTCTGCTGGCCGGTGGCGTCATCAATACGCCGCAGCTCATGATGCTGTCGGGGATCGGTGACAGCGCCGAACTTGCGGCACATGGCATCGAGACCAAGGTCGATCGCCGGCAGGTCGGCAAGAACCTGCAGGACCACGTTTCGGTCATCCTGATGTATCGGCGCAAGCAGCCGGGACCGTTTCTCAAGATGATGCGGGCCGATCGCATCGGGCTCGATTTCGTCAAGACCTATCTCACCGGAAAGGGCTTTTCGGCAGATGTGCCTGGCGGGGTCGTGGCGTTCCTGAAAAGCGATGCAAGCCGGCCGTTGCCGGATGTCCAGCTGCTTTTCACCGCGGCGCCTCTTGCCGCGTGGCCCTATATGCCGCCGTTCAAGGCGCCCTTCGCGGATGGCTTCGCGACACGCATTGTCGCCGTGCAGCCGGAGAGCCGCGGCAGCGTCAACCTAGCGTCGAGCGATCCGCTCGCCGCGCCGCTGATCCATCAGAACTTCCTGTCTTCGCAGCGCGACTGGCAGTCGCTTCGCGCCGGCTTTCGTGTCGCGCGCAACCTTGCCAGCCAGCCGTCCATGGCTCCGTTCGTTGGCGCGGAATTCTTCCCCGGCCCGAAATGCGAGAGCGACGACGAGATCGACGAGCATATCCGCAAGACATCGATCACCGTGCATCATCCGGCCGGCACCTGCCGCATGGGCGTCGATGCGGACTCGGTGGTCGATCCGGAATTGCGCGTGCGCGGCGTTGCCGGACTTCGTGCCGTGGACGCTTCCGTGATGCCGGATCTCGTCTGCGGCAACATCAATGCGGCGGTCATCATGATCGCCGAAAAGGCCGCGGATCTGATCCGCAGCCGCGCTCAACAGAGCATGGCGGCCTGAGAATGGCGGCTGGAATACAACCAAAATCTTTTGGTTGAGACCAAAATCTGCATTGGTTGAGCTGCCGTGTGATCGCGCATGGCCGTAGCGGGGTGGTCGCAACTCGCATCCATGAGCACATTTTGTGCGATCTTTGGCCATTTCTGCCTATTTTCCGGCATTTGCCTCTCGAAAATGCACCTCAACCAAAAACTTTCAAATTTCGCAAATTGGGGATTGTCGAGCAAAACCAATGCGAATACGGTTGAGTTGGTTAGAAGCATTTTCTTCGCGATGAGAGGTGTCCGATATGTCCCTGGCGCAACCAGCTAACGATGTGCTCACCAACAAGAAGGCGGCTCTCAAGGGCCTCTATGACGCCCTCTACGAAAAGAACATGTTTCCGTTCTGGGCGACGTCGGAAGGCGTCGATCATGACGAGATCAAGCAACTGATGGCGACGTCGAAGGCCATTCCCTTCGTTTGGTCCTATTCGGACATCGAGCCGCTGCTGCAGCGCGCCGCCGAACTGGTGACCATGGACGACAGCGAGCGCCGTTCGCTGATCCTGGTCAATCCTGGCCTTGCGCCCAAGCGTGCATCGGTCAGCACCATGTACACCGCCTACCGCCTGAATGATCCAGATGAGATCATGCCGCCGCACAAGCATTCGCCGAGCGCCATCCGCTTCGGCCTGACCGGCAAGGGCAACTTCACCGGCGTCGAGGGCGAGGACGTGGTCTTCGGTCCGGGCGACATGGTGCTGACGCCCAACGACGCCTGGCACAATCACGGCACCGTCGGCGGTGAGCAGGCGGTCAACCTGTCGGTGCTCGACCTGCCGCTGGTCGAGACGCTGCATGCCGTCCATTTCGACCACAAATACACCGAGATGGTCGACGGCAAGGAGGTCGAGAAGAAGGTGCAGACCGCGCGCTATCCGAACGACTACTCACAGCGCATCTATGGCGAGGGTGGCCTGATGCCGCGCTTCGTCGACCATAAGCGCGGCGGCGGCCTGTCGTCACCGATGTATGTCTACCGCTGGGAGAAGATGGAAGCGGTCCTCGACGCCCACAAGGATTGGGACGGCGACCCCCATGAGGGCATCGTCGTCGATTATGTCGACCCGACCACCGGCGGGCCGGTCTTCCGCACCATCAATTTCTACGTTCAGATGCTGCGCCCAGGTGAGAAGACCTTGCCGCAGCGGGAGACCGCCAGCCTGCTTTTGGCTCCGTTCCGCGGCAACGGCCATTCGATCATCGACGGCAAGCGCTACGACTGGAACCAGTTCGACACCATCGCCATACCGGGTGGTTCATGGGTCGAGCACGTCAACGGCTCCGCGACGGAGCCGGTGATCTTCTTCGGCGCGACCGACGCGCCGACCCAGAAGGCGCTGCTCCTCTACAAACGCTGGGGTCGCAACCAGGCCGGCGATCTGCTTCGCCTCGCCTGATCCTGGTCCTCCGGCAGCAATGTCGCGCCGCCAATGGCGGCGCGGACATCGAAAAGACGTTTCAGCAGCAAGGGCGTATGCATTTGGTTTCGGCGTTCAACACCAAGCAGATCGGCCATGTCGACTGCCCAGGCGGCGGCCAGGTCTGGGTCGACGGCAACATCCTCTATATCGGCCACATGCGGCCGCCGAGCGGCACGACGCTGGTCGACATTTCCGACCCGCGCAATCCGCGCAAGATAACGACGATCGATGTCCCGCCCGGCTGGCATTCGCACAAGGTACGCGCCAAGGACGGGCTGATGATCATCAACCACGAGCGCTTCGGCAGCGAAGGCCCGGCCGACTTCGGCGGTGGACTGGCGCTTTACGACACCACCAAGCCAGCACAGCCCAAGCTCATCTCGAAATGGATAACCGGCGGCAAGGGCGTCCACCGCTACGACTTCGACGGCCGTTACGCCTACATCTCGCCGACCGCCGACGGCTATGTCGGCAATATCGTGATGATCCTCGACCTGATCGATCCCACGAAGCCGGTCGAGGTCGGACGCTGGTGGATTCCCGGCCAGTGGACCGGCGGTGGCGAAGAATATCCCTGGCATGACTACGTCACGCCGCGTTGCCACCATCCGCTGCGCATGGGCGACCGGCTCTATGTCAGCTACTGGCATCACGGCCTGTTCATCCTCGACATTTCGGACATCACGAAGCCGAAGCTGGTCTCGCACGTCAATTCGAGCCCGAGCTTCCCGCATCCCACGCATACCTGCCTGCCGATCCCGCAGTTGCTCAAGGGTCGTAACATCATGGTGGTGGCGGACGAGGATGTCGCCAAACTCCGACCCTCGGCGCCGGCCTTTGCGTGGATCTACGATATCACCGACGAGACGAACCCCTTGCCGATCTCGACCTTCCAGGTGCCGGGCCTCGACACGGACGGCGCACCACAACCGCCGATGACGGGATGCCATCAGCCTTCCGAACGGTTCAGGGGTACGGTCATTCCGTTCGCATGGTTCGCGCAGGGGCTGCGGCTCGTCGACATCGCCGACCCGTTCGCGCCAAAGGAAGTCGGCCATTTCATGCCCGACGCGCCGGAAGGTGCGGAGCGATCCTCGTCCAACGACGTGACCATCGACGACCGGGGCATCGTCTATCTGATCGACCGCATCCGTGGCGTCGACATCATCGAAACCAGCGTTCTCTAGGAGCAGGCATTGAGCGACAGCACGCGAAAATCCGCCAGCCACTACGCCATCGGCAAGAAGAATCCGAACCTGCCGTTTCATCCGGCGGTGCGTGCCGGAGATTTCATCTTCGTCTCCGGCCAAGTGCCGAAGGACGAGAACAACAACATGATCAGCGGCACGATCGAGGAAGAGACGCTGGCCACGCTGAAGACCATCGCGCGCGTCATCGCGCATGAGGGCGCGACGCTGTCGGATGTCGTGCGGATCACCACCTATCTCGAGGATACGCGCGATTTCGGCCGCTACAACAAGGCGTTCCTCGAAGGGATCGGCGACGCGGTGCTGGCGCGCACGACCGTCGAGGCCAAGGCGGTCATCAACACCAAGATCGAAATGGACGCCATCGTCTACAAGCCGCTGCAGGCCGGCAAGTAGGCCCTGGACACAATCGAGGAGACGACATGTACAAGCTCTTAGGCCGCCAGACATCAGGCAACGTTCAAAAGGTGCTCTTCATGCTCGAGGAGCTTGGCGCCGCGTACACGCGTGAGGATTACGGCCGCCAGTTCGAGAACACGCAGACGGCGGAATACAAGGCGCTCAACCCGACCTCGAAGGTCCCGACGCTGGTCGACGGCGACACCGTGATCTGGGAGTCCAACACGATCCTGCGCTATCTCGCGGCATCCGGCGGCGAACATTTGAATGGCGCGACGCCAGCGGAAAAGACCGAAGTCGAGCGCTGGATGGACTTCCTGCTGGCTGCCGTCAATCCCGGCTATCTGGCTGCTTTCAAAGGCGCGAAGCTTACGCCCGAGGAGCAGACCGCCGAATACAAGGAACAGGTGAAGGACCTTGTGGCGCAGCTCAAGATCATCGACAGCCACCTGGCCGGCAAGGATTTCCTGGCGCTCGGCAAGCTGACCCTTGCCGATATCGCCTGCGCGCCGATCCTGAAGCGCTGCGTCGACTTCAAGATAGACCGGCCGTCGATGCCCAATCTGGAGCGTTGGGTGGCCGCGATCGCCGCTCGCCCGGCCTTCAAGGCGGCAACCGCAGCGGCTCCGGCAAAGGCCGCATGATGATCAAGCGCGCTGCCCTCATCGGATTGGGTACGATGGGTCCGGGCATTGCCGCGCGGCTTTCGCGTGGCGGGCTCGATGTCACGGCGTATGATGTTTCGTCGGCGGCAGTCGAGCGTGCCCGAGGCATGCTTGATCTTGCCGGCGGCGTGCTCGACCGTCTCGACATCAAGTCGCCCGGGACAGGTGCCGGCAGCGTGCGTTTTGTCGAGACCATCGCCGAGGCCGTTGATGGCGCCGAACTGGTCATCGAGAATGTGCCGGAGAATATCGACATCAAGGCGCAGACCTATCGTGCCATCGATCCGCTGATCGGCCCGTCGGTCATTGTCGCGTCCGACACGTCAGGTATCCCGATCACCAAACTGCAGGCGCACATCTCGCATCCCGAGCGGATGGTGGGCATGCACTGGTCGAACCCGCCGCACATCATTCCGATGATCGAGGTGATCGGCGGCGAAAAGACCGCGCCTGAAACCGTGGCGACGATCCGTGACCTCATCCGCTCGATCGGCCTGCTGCCGGTGGTGGTGAAAAAGGATGTTCCGGGCTTCGTCGAGAACCGCGTGCTGTATGCGCTCTTGCGCGAGGCGGTCGATCTGGTCGAGCGCGGCGTCATCGAGCCGGAAGATCTCGACACCTGCGTATCCTGGGGCATCGGCTACAAGATCGCCGTCATCGGGCCCATGGCGCTGCTCGATATGGCGGGGCTGGATATCTACAAGTCCGTCTCGTCCTTCCTGAATGCCGACCTCTCCAACCGCGATGATGTCGCGCCGATGGTGCTGGAGAAGACCGGCGCGTCGAAATTCGGCATCAAGTCGGGCGAGGGGATGTTCTCCTACACACCCGAGCAGACAAAGGCGCTGCAAGGCGAACGGGCACGCAAGCTCGTCGCGGTGCGGCGCATCCTGGAAGGCCGGGAGTAGCCAATGTCACACAGTGCGCGGAGGGCCGGCCGGTTTGGGGAGTTCCGCCGGTCGGCCGTTTGTGTGAAGGCCACCTTCGCAATCGAGACGGCGCGGGCGCGATCGGAACCAGCGCGCGGGGCGACCAGCCATGCGCATTGAAACCATCCGAGCCGCTGGCGGCCGGCCCGCCCACATCCGCCATGACGACCTCATCTCGACCAAGGGCGTTTCGGTGGTCATGGGCCGGCAGTTGGTCCTCCAGAACATCGATCTTTCGGTGCCGAAGGGATCGTTCGTATCGCTCATCGGTCCTTCCGGTTGCGGCAAGAGCACCTTGCTCAAGGTGCTGGCCGGGCTGGTGCAGCCGAGCCAGGGCAGCGTTTCGATAGCCGGGCTCGCGCCGGCCGAGGCGACGCGCAAGCGAATGATCGGCCTCGTCTTTCAGGACGCCAACCTGCTGCCGTGGAAGAACGCCGTCGACAATGCCTCGATGCTGCTGGGCATCGCCGACAGGTCGCTGTCGCGCTCGCAGTTGCGGGCGCGCGGACAGGAGATGCTGGAGTTGGTGGGACTGGGCGATAGCGCCCACAAGCGCCCAAACGAGTTGTCGGGCGGCATGCGGCAGCGGGTCGCCATCGCCCGAGCCCTGGCGCTCGACCCGGCGGTCCTGCTGATGGACGAGCCGTTCGGCGCGCTCGACGCCATCACCCGCGATTCCATGGGCCAATCGCTGCTGGAGATCTGGCAGCGCACCGGCAAGACGATCGTGCTCGTGACCCATTCCATCGACGAGGCCATTCACCTGTCGCGCCATGTCCATGTGCTGGGGATCAAGCCGGGGCGGATCACCGAGAGCCTGGACATTGCGCTGCCCTATCCGCGCGACCTGTCGGTCACCGAAGATCCGGAATTCGTCAGGCTGGTGGTGCAACTGCGCACGATGCTGCGCTCCAGCCATCAGCCGGGAGGCGCGTCTTGAGCGAGCAACCCATCACCAGTCTTTCCGAGCCGCGGCTCGTCACGGGCTGGAGTGCCGCGACGGGCAGCTGGCTTCCGGCAGTCATCCTCCTGCTGGTGACGATCGTGATGTGGGAAGCCGCCGTGCGGATCTTTGCCATATCCTCCTTCGTCGTTCCCGCCCCGACCGAGATCGCACAATCGCTGGTCGCGCAATGGGGTACGCTGATGCAGGCGACGCTGGTGACGGCAGGCGAGATCCTGTTCGGCTTCCTGGTATCGGTCGTGGTCGGCATCGCCATCGCACTGGTCATCGTGCGTTTCGATTGGCTGGGTCGAGCGCTCTATCCACTGGTGGTGCTGTTCCAGAATGTGCCCAAGGTGGCACTCGCGCCGATCTTCATCCTGTGGTTCGGTTATGGGCTCGCGCCCAAGATCGGCCTGATCCTCGTCATCGCCTTCTTCCCGGTGACATTGTCGATGCTGGCCGGCATGCAGTCGGTCGACCGCTCGCTGCTGTCGCTGATGAATTCGGTCGGTGCCAGTCCAACGCAGATCCTGTTCAGGATCCGCGTTCCGCACTCGCTGCCAAATCTGATGGCCGGAACCAAGATCGCCGCCACCTTGAGTGTGATCGGCGCCATTGTCGGCGAATTCGCCGGCGCCTCGGATGGTCTCGGCTACGTCATCCAGTTCGCTTCGACCCAGCTCGACACGGCGCTGGTCTTTGCGGCGCTGCTGCTCGTTTCCGTGCTCGGCATCGCCTTCTACTACGCAGCCGAAATTCTCGAACGCATCGTGGTGCCGTGGGCGCCGAAATTCAGCCAGGCCTAGGCCTTCGAACACCAAAGGGGAACAAAAAATGCTGAGACGCTCACTTATCAAGGCCGCTACCTTCGCGGCGTTTGTCGGAGCCATCGGCTTCTCCAGTGCGGCCCTGGCGGCCGACAAGGTCAACGTCCAGCTCGACTGGGTGGTGCGCGGCAATCACGCCATGTTCTTCGTCGGCAAGGAAAAAGGCTTCTTCGCCAAGAACGACATCGATGTGGCCGAGATCCGCAAGGGGTCGGGCTCGCCCGACGCAATGCGGCTGGTGGGCAATGAGAACGCGGATTTCGGGTTCGGCGATCTTCCCACGCTTGCCGTCGCGCGGTCGCAGAATGTTCCGGTCGTGGCGCTGGCGGCCGTCAACCAGCACTCGCCCCTGGCAGTCATTTCGCTGGCCAAGACGGTGAAGCTCGCAAAGCCGTCCGATCTCAAGGGGCTGACCATCGGCATTCACCCCGCCGGCTCCACCTACATCTTCTTCAAGGGCTTCCTGGCCGCCAACGGCCTGACCGAAAAGGACATGACGCTGAACAGCGTCTCGCCGCCCTATGAGAGCTACCTGCTGCTCGGCCGTGTCCAGACCGTGGTCGGCTATGTCGATGCCGAAGTTCCCGAACTGGAGGCCAAGGCCGGCGGTCCCGGTTCGCTCAGCATCATGATGGGCTCGGATTATGGCTGGAAGGCCTATGGCTCTGGCCTGTTCACCTCGCAGAAGATGATCAAGGACAAGCCAGAAATCGTGCACCGCTTCGTCAAGGCCTACAGGGAAGCCTTCGACTATGTCGTTGCTCATCCCGAAGAGGCCGCCGAGATCACGGCCAAGGCCGCCCCGGGTTATGCGGACAAGAAGGACGTCTTGCTGGCGCAGATCAAGGCCGACATCGCCTCGACATTCACCAGCCCCGATACCAAGGAACACGGTCTCGGCTGGATGACGAAGACGCAGTGGGAGGAAACCTTGAAGACGCTCACGGATCAGGGCGTGCTCAAGGCAGCCCTGTCCGCGGACGATGTCTTCACCGACACATTCCTGGCGAAAGAATAAGGGGCGCGTGGTGTTCGAGCGGACGGATCGATGACCGCCTATCGGCAGACCAGATTGTCCTGCGCCATGGCGCAGGACACGGCACGCTCGCCTTTGGCGGCGTCGGCGCGATCCAGCGCGATCTGCACGCGGGTGGCATATGCGCGGCCCGAAAGGCCGCACCAAAGCCGCTCGACGGGCAGGTTCTCGCGCTTGTCGTTGAGGATCGTGAACGTGCCGGTCTTCGCATCGAACCAGAGTTCGACGCGGGCGCTCTTGCCCGGTTCGACCGTCGCGATCCCGGCTGAATACCAGTGGGCGAAGTCGGCATTGCAGGACAGGCCTTCGCTGCCCGCATTCGAAATCGTCAACGGCACCATGTCGAGCCCGTCAGTGCCGGTGCGGACGGTGACATGGTGCAACTCAACCGCGTTGGCGAAGGACGAGACCGCCAGCATCACCGGAAGGACATAACGGATTTTCACTTTGCCTGAGCTCCATAGGTAATTTTCTTGGGCAGTCTATCTCGCTTTCGCGCAATAACAATAAGAATATTGATTGGTAGATCAAACAGAGAGGGTAACATGTTAAAGCTTCTTAAGAGCAGTGTAAGTGCGGTTATATTGAGCAGCGTCTTGATGAGCGGCGCGCTTGCCGCCGAGATCAAGTCGATTGCCATCCTGACGCCCGAAGAAGGCACGGATTATGGCTGGAACCAGCAAGGCATCGACGCCGCCAAGGCGGCCGGCAAGGCCGCCGGCGTCGAAGTGGTCGTGGCCCAGGGCCTCGGCTATGGCGACGTTCGTCCGACATTGCGCGAACTTGCGTCCGACGGCGCCAGCCTGCTGATCGCCCACGCCAGCGGCTACAACACTTCGGCGCCCGAGATCGCCAAGGAACTGAAAGTTCCGGTGGCGATCGTCGACACGCCGAACGGCCTGGAGAAGGGCCTCGTC
This sequence comes from Mesorhizobium sp. Mes31, assembly GCF_024519675.1. Classification (NCBI taxonomy): domain Bacteria; kingdom Pseudomonadati; phylum Pseudomonadota; class Alphaproteobacteria; order Hyphomicrobiales; family Phyllobacteriaceae; genus Mesorhizobium; species Mesorhizobium sp. Mes31. Next base: position 317,983 of record NZ_JALJRL010000007.1, read on the forward strand.
GCCGACTATACGCTGAGCGGCCACCAGGGTGCCTATCTCGCCGGCCGTCTCGCCGCCAAGATGTCGCGCTCCAAGTCGGTCGGCATCGTGGTGTCGGGTGAGCCGCCATCGTGGAATTCGCAGTCGGCGGCGTTCGCGCAGGGCGTGAAGGCGGAGAACCCGGCCGTCAAGATCACCTATGCGGTGATCGGACCGGCCGCCTACAGCGATGCGGCCGGCGGCAAGCGCGTCACCGAAAGCGTGATCGCATCGGGCGCCGACATCATCTTCGGGCAGGGCAACGGCTCCAGCTTCGGCATGCTGCAGGCAGTCGAGACGACCAAGGCAGCCGATGGCGGCAAGGTCTATTTCATCGACGTCATCGGCGACAAGTCGCCGATCGACAAGGGCTTCCTGCTGTCGTCGGTGGTGTGGAACATCGAGCCGGTCTACGCGGCGATGATCGCCGACCTGAAGGCCGACACGTTCGGCACCAAACACTATACGATCGGCCTCAAGGACGACTCGGTCAAGCTTCTCAAAACCGCCGCGATCCCGGACAATGTCTGGGCAGAAATCCAGGCGCTGCGCGAAGATGTCATTTCCGGCAAGATCGCGGTCGATCCGGTCTATGACGCGGCCGCCGTCAGGGCGCTGATGACAAGCGTCGCCCAGTAAGGCGACCAAGGTCGGCTGCCGGAGGGGTGATCCGTTCACCCCTCCGGACGATTCCCATTCTCTGGTGCTGGGCTTTCATGAGCAGTTCTTCTCCATCGTCTGCTGCCGGGCGCGACATCGTCGCGCTCGAAGGCGTGACCAAACGGTTCCCCGGCATCGTCGCCAATGACAGCATCGACCTGGCGATCCGTCCAGGCGAGGTGCATGTGCTGCTTGGCGAGAACGGCGCCGGGAAATCGACGTTGATCGGCATGCTGTCTGGCCTGCAGCAGCCGGACGAGGGACGCATACTGGTCGATGGCAAACCGACCCCGATCACCTCGCCACGCCATGCGCTGGCACTCGGCATCGGGACCGTATTCCAGCACATGATGCTGGTGCCGACGCTGACGGTGGCGGAAAACCTCTTGCTTGGCGGGCCGTGGTGGCAGCGCCCCAGGACAGAGGAACTGGCGGCGCGCGTCGCCGAAATCACCAGCACGCTCGGCATCACCATCAAGCTGCATGCCAAGGTATCGGAGCTTTCGCTGGGCGAGCAGCAGCAGGTCGAGATCCTGCGCGCAATGGTGCGCAACAGCCGGTTGCTCATCCTTGACGAGTCCACCTCCATGCTGACGCCAAAGGGCATCGACGAACTGGGCGCGCTGATGCGCCGCCTCGTCGAGCAGGGCCTGGCGATCGTCTTCATCACCCACAAGCTCAAGGAGGCGGCGGCCTTCGGCGACCGCATCTCGGTGCTGAAGCTCGGCCGCAAGGTCGGCGAGATCCCGCCCGAGCGGTTTCGAGCGCTGGGCGAGCAGGAGATCATCTCGGAGATCGTGGAATTGATGTTCGGCCAGCAGAAGGATGATCCGGAAGCTGTCGAGCGTCCGGTCCGTACAGTCCACGCCGAAGCGGCTCCGCTGCTTCGGGTCGCGGATCTGACGGTCGCGCCGACGGACAATGCACCAGGCCTGTCATCGATCTCCTTCGACATCCGTCCAGGCGAAATCCTGGGCATAGCCGGCATAGACGGCAACGGTCAGAAACAGCTGGCGGAAGCGCTGGCCGGCCAGCGCGCGACCACCAGCGGTTCAATGCGGCTGGACGGCGCCGCCATCGAGACGCTGAACGTCGGCGAACGCCGTCAGCGCGGCCTTCGCTACCTGACCGACGACCGGCTGGGCGAGGGCACTGTCGGCACCTTCCCGGTCTCGATCAACTTCTTCCTCAAGCAGGTCGGCGCGGCCCCGTTCTGGAGCAACGGCGTCGAGCAGCGCGCGGAGATCGACAAGCGCGCCGCACAGCTCGTGCGCGAATACGATGTGCGCACGCCAAGCCTGAAGACGCCGGTCGCCCGGCTGTCCGGCGGCAACATCCAGAAGGTGCTTCTGGCGCGCGAACTGGCGGAGGGCGCCAAGGTGGTGATCTTCAACAAGCCGACCTATGGGCTCGATCTCGCCAACACACTGGCGTCGCGCCAGCGCATCCGCGACACCGCGGCGCGTGGCCTCGCCGTGCTGCTCATCTCCACCGACCTCGAGGAATTGCTGAGCATGTGCGACCGCATCGCCGTCATCGCGAACGGAGCGCTGGTCGGTATCGTCGACAATGCCGACGACGCCCGCACCAAGGTCGGTCGCCTGATGATCGGACTTGCCGCATGAGCATCGACACCGCGCCCACAGTCAGTGCGACCGCACTCGATGCCACGAGCGGGGCGGCGACGCGCCGCGACATCCTGCATCGGTTGCTGATGACGCTCGGCCCGATCCTTGCCGCTCTCGTCATCGCCGGCTGCATCCTGCTTGCCGTCGGCGTCGATCCGCTCGCCTATTATGGCTACGTGCTGGAGAAAGGTCTGTTCTCGCCGCTCGGCATCCAGCAGACGCTGACACGCATGGCGCCGCTGCTGTTTCTTGCCGCCGGCCTCATCGTGGCCTTTCGCGCGGGCATGTGGAATCTCGGCGGCGACGGCCAGTTCCTGCTCGGCGCGGTGACGGCGGCGGCCAGCGCTCCGGTGTTCGTTCAGATCATGCCGGCCTGGCTGGCGCTGTTCTGCTCGTTCCTCATCGCCATGGTGGTGGCGATGACCTGGTCCCTGGTGCCGGCCCTGCTGCGTGCCTACCAGGGCGTCAACGAGATCATCACCACGCTGATGATGACGTTCCTCGGCACCTCGCTCGCCAATGTGCTGGTCAAGCTGGTGTTCCGCGATCCAGGCACGACCGTGCCGCAGACCCGGACGCTGCCGGTGGAAGACCGGCTGCCGCGCCTGTTCGATACGACCATCACCAGCGGCCTGCTGCTCGGGCTGGCGGCGATCATCATCGTGCATCTGGTGATGACGCGCACGGCGTTCGGGCTGAAGCTCAGGATCGTCGGCGCCAATCCACGCGCGGCGGTCCACTCAGGGCTCGGCGTCCCTGGCCTGACCATCGCTGTCTTCGCCATTTCGGCCGGGCTGGCGGGCCTTGCCGGCGCCGTCGACATCATCGGCGTGCAGGGCAATGTGCGCGCCGACTGGAATCCCGCCTACGGGCTTGCCGTGATCCCCGCCGTGTTTCTCGCCCGCATGAACGGCTTTGCGGCCATCGGTTTCGTGTTCCTGCTTTCGGTGCTGTCGATCGGTGGCGAGAGCGCGGCGCGGCGGCTTGGCGTGCCCAATCATTTCACCCTGGTGCTGGTCTCCATCGTGCTGATCGTGCTCGCTCTGGCCGAGTATGTCGATCACCGCTACAGCCAGTCGAGAAAGGCCTGAGGCATGACCGGGCTGTTCAGCGAAGTCTTTCTCAGCGCGCTGCTGTTCGGCGCCGTCACCGCGGCAATCCCGCTGCTGCTTGCCGGACTTGGCGAGCAGATGTCGGAAAAGGCAGGCGTGCTCAACATCGGCATCGAAGGCATGATGCTGGCCGGCGCCTATCTCGGTTTTGTCGGCGCCTTCTATTCCGGGTCGCTGTGGCTGGGCTTTTTCGCCGGTGCGGCCGGCGGCGTCGCGGTGGCGCTTGTCATGGCGCTGCTTTGCGTGCGCATCGGGCTGAACCAGATCGTCATTGGCATCGCGCTGACATTGGGACTGGAAGGCCTGACGGCACTGCTCCACCATTTCCAGTTTTCGCGGAGCTATCCACGCCTGCCGGCGGCTGAAGTGACGGTCATTCCACTACTGTCTGACATTCCGGTGATAGGGCCAGCGCTCTTCAAGCAGCATCTCATCGTCTATCTGGCGGTCGCGCTGGTTTTCGGCATGGGCTACGTCTACCGGCGCACGCAGCTGGGCCTCAACCTGCAGGCCGCGGGTGACAAGCCGGCCGCGCTCGATGTGGCCGGCATCGACGTCGTGCGAACCCGCACCGTCGCCGTGTTGACGACCGGAGCGCTGGCCGGGCTTGGCGGCGCCTATCTGGCCAATGTCGGAGCCGGGCTGTTCATTCCTTTCATCACCAATGGTGCGGGCTTTCTCGGCATCGTGCTGGCCATGCTGGCGCGCGGTCGCCCGATCTGGGTGCTGTTCGGCGCGTTGCTGTTCGGCGTCTGCCTGTCGCTGACGACGGCGATGCAGGTGGCCGGCATCAACATACCGACCGACATCATCCAGATGCTGCCGTTCCTGGCGGTGATGATCATGCTGGTGCTGTTCGGCCGGCGCGCCAGCCTGCCGGCGGCGCTTGGCATTCCATACGAGCGCGGCGCGCGCTGACGACAATTCATGCGCGGACGGGACCCGCGCCAAAACAGGAGGCAAGAATGTCGGATACCAAGGTCTACCTGCTCGACGGCGGCTCGCTCGTTCTCGACGGGTATCACGTGTTCTGGAACCGGGGCCCTGGCGGCGAAGTGCGCTTCCCCGTCTATTCGATCCTGATCGAGCATGCCGAGGGCCGGTTTCTCATCGACACCGGCTATGACTACGATCACGTGATGAAGGTGCTGCCTTTCGAAAAGCCGATCCAGGAAAAGCACCAGACCATCCCTGGCGCCCTGGCGCTGCTCGGCCTCGAACCGAAGGACATCGACGTCGTCGTCAATTCGCATTTCCACTTCGACCATTGCGGCGGCAACAAGTATTTTCCGCATGCCAAGAAGATCTGTCACCGAAGCGAGGTGCCGCAGGCCTGCAATCCCCAACCTTTCGAACATCTTGGCTATTCCGACCTGAGCTTCTCGGCGGAAGCGGCGGAGGCGCGTGGCGCGACCGCGCAGTTGCTGGAGGGCACGACGCGCGCCAACTCGACCTTCGAGGGCATCGACGGCGACGTCGACCTCGCCAGGGGCGTCAAGCTGATCTCCACGCCCGGCCACTCGATCGGTCACTACAGCCTGCTGGTGGAGTTTCCCAAACGCAAGCCGATCATGTTCACCATCGATGCCGCCTACACGCAGAAGAGCCTTGAAACGCTGTGCCAGGCATCCTTTCACATCGATCCGGTGGCGGGCGTCAATTCGATGCGCAGGGTGAAGAAGCTCGCCGAGGACCATGGCGCCGAGCTGATGTATTCGCACGACATGGACAACTTCAAGACCTACCGGACCGGCACGCAATTCTACGGCTGACCGTCACCAATGCGGAGACAAGACCATGCGCTATTCCGACCATGCCGAACCGGTCATCACGCTCACCTCAGGGCCGGTGAATGCCTATCCTGACGTACTGCGCGGCCTTGGTCGCACGGTGCTCTACGACTACGACCCAGCGTTCCAGCTCTTCTACGAGAAGGTGATCGACAAGGCGCAGAAGGCGATGCGGCTGTCGAACAGGCCGGTCATTCTGCATGGCGAGCCGGTGCTTGGCCTGGAGGCCGCCGCCGCCTCCCTGATCGCGCCCGACGACGTCGTGCTCAACCTTGCCTCCGGCGTCTACGGCAAGGGGTTTGGCTATTGGGCGAAGCGCTATTCGCCGCATCTGCTCGAGATCGAAGTGCCCTACAACGAGGCGATCGACCCGCAGGCGGTCGCGGCAATGCTGAAGGCGCATCCGGAAATCACCGTCGTTTCCGTCTGTCACCACGACACGCCGTCTGGCACCATCAATCCGATCGACGCCATCGGCGCCCTGGTTTCGGCGCATGGCGGCTATCTCATCGTCGACGCCGTCTCGTCGTTTGGTGGCATGAAGACGCATCCGGAGGATTGCAAGGCCGATATCTATGTCACCGGCCCGAACAAATGCCTGGGTGCGCCTCCCGGCCTCACGATGATGGGCGTCAGCGAGCGGGCCTGGGCCAAGATGAAGGCCAATCCCCTGGCGCCGCGCGCATCGATGCTGAGCATCGTCGACTGGGAAAATGCGTGGTCAAGGGACGAGCCGTTTCCATTCACGCCGTCCGTCTCCGAGATGAGCGGGCTCGACGTCGCGCTCGACCTCTACCTTGGTGAGGGACCGGAGGCGGTGTGGGCGCGCCACGCGCTCACCGCCAAGGCCATGCGCGCGGGCGTCGCCGCGATGGGCCTGTCGATCTGGGCCGCCAGCGACAAGATCGCGTCGCCAACCACGACCGCTGTCCGCACGCCCGAAGGCGTCGACGAGAAGGCGCTTCGCCAAGCCGCGCGGGCCCGCTACGGCGTGGTGTTTTCGTCGGGGCGCGGCGAAACATTGGGCAAGCTGACGCGCGTCGGCCATATGGGACCGACCGCCCAGCCGATCTATGCGATCGCGGCGCTGGCGGCACTTGGCGGCGCCATGAAAGCGGCAGGGCAGAATCTCGCGATCGGCAAAGGCATCGATGCGGCGCTCGCCGTGATCGACGCCGACGCCTGAACAGACATCACCAGATCACGGATTGAGGGAGTATTTTCATGACTGAACGGCTTGCGGGAAAGACGGCCCTGGTTACGGGCGCCGCGCAGGGTATCGGCAAGGCGATCGCGGCGCGGCTTGCCACCGACGGCGCAACCGTCATCGTCAGCGACATCAATGCCGAAGGCGCCAAGGCGGCGGCCGCAGCGATCGGCGGAAAGGCGAAGGCGATCGCCGCCGATATTTCCGATCCGGCATCCGTCAAGGCACTCTTCGCTGAAATCCAGGCCCTGACCGGGGGCATCGACATTCTGGTCAACAATGCCAGCATCGTGCCGTTCGTCGCCTGGGACGATGTCGATCTCGACCATTGGCGCAAGATCATCGACGTCAACCTGACTGGCACCTTCATCGTCAGCCGCGCCGGCACGGACCAGATGCGTGCGGCGGGCAAGGCTGGACGGGTGATCAGCATCGCATCCAACACCTTCTTTGCCGGCACGCCGAACATGGCGGCCTATGTGGCGGCCAAGGGCGGCGTCATCGGCTTCACCAGGGCGCTCGCCACGGAGCTCGGCAAATACAACATCACCGCCAACGCTGTAACGCCTGGCCTGATCGAGAGCGACGGCGTCAAGGCGAGCCCGCACAATGAAGCGTTCGGCTTCGTCGAGATGCTTCAGGCGATGAAAGGCAAGGGCCAGCCGGAACATATCGCCGATGTGGTTTCGTTCCTGGCCTCCGACGATGCGCGCTGGATCACCGGCCAGACGCTCAATGTCGACGCCGGGATGGTGCGCCACTAGAGCGCGCCGAGTCCCAATACCGCTGCACATTTTTGGGCGACCTGCATCGGGTCGCAACGGCGGATGGGCATGGCCAAATGCCTATCCGCAAGGCCTGACATAGACGGCCAATCAAGGGGAAAATCATCGTGAATTTCGGGTTCGACACGTCGATGTTCGACGGGCTGACGATTGCCATGCTGGTCGCCGGCATGGCTGTGACCGGTGTGGCGTCCGGCGTGCTGGCCGGCCTGCTCGGGGTCGGTGGTGGCATCGTCATCGTCCCCGTGCTTTTCTGGGTGCTTACGCTGTTTCACTTTTCGCCGACGGTGATCAGTCACCTGGCGGTCGCGACGTCGCTTGCGGTCATTATCCCGACCTCGATCTCATCGATGCGGTCGCACAACAAGCGCGGCAATGTCGATCGGCCTCTGCTCAATCTGTGGGGGCCGGCTATTTTCATCAGTGCCCTCATCGGCGGCATCATGTCGAAATTCATTCCGGGCGCCGGCTTGCGACTGGTCTTCGGCGTCGTTGGCGTGCTGGTGGCCGTCAACATGGCGATGCCGAAGAATCTTGTCATCTCCGATCACTTGCCGCAAAGCGCGTGGATCAACCGTGCGGTTGCCTCTGTCATCGGCTTTGTCTCTTCGCTGATGGGAATTGGCGGCGGCACGCTCTCGGTGCCGACGCTTTCCAGCTTTTCCTTTCCGGTCCATCGGGCCGTCGGCACATCGTCGGCGCTTGGCCTTCTTATCGCGCTTCCAGCGGTGGCCGGCTTCATCTGGTCGGGCCTCGAGGTTGCTGGCAGGCCTCCGCTCAGCCTGGGTTACGTCAGCCTTCCAGCGGTAGCCATCATAGCGCCCGTGAGCTTCTTGTTCGCACCCCTGGGCGCGAGGCTCGCCCACGCGCTCAACCCGCGCTACCTGAAACTTGCCTTTGCGTTCTTCCTGGCGATCACGGCCGGGCGGATGTTGCTTTCCTGAATCCTGGCCTTGGTTCGGAAGCGCAAGCTGGTCTCGATCGACGCACCACAGTGCCCGAACGTGATGCCGTCCGGCTTGTTGGCGAGCACGGTTCCGCCTGTTGCGAGGATCAGAGCGACTTCGCCCTGGGTGTTTTCGTTCGAGACCCGGCTTCAGATCGAAGTCGCTGCCTGCCAGCCGGGCTTGCCAAGGGCGTATCCATCGACGAGCGTGCTGGGCAGATCGAGGCACGAGAGGATGAAGCGGGCAGCCTTGGGATCCTCGCTCCCATCGGCAAGCGCTCGATAGATCTTTGCCACCTCGACCATGTCGCACGCATGCGGAGACAGGCGGATACGCCGGACGCCTCTGGAGGTGATATCCGCGCGTGCGGGGCAGAAGGCCTGCACCTGATTGGAGAGCGTTTGCACGCCATTGATCGCGAGGAACTGCTGGTCGTCGAGCGTGCCCACGGCAAGACCATCCGGGTCCCGTTCGCAGGTAAATTGGCAGGAATCCTTGTGAAGGCCGTGGATGCGTGCGTGATAGCATCGGCCGGAAAGCGCGAGCGGCAGCCGACCGAAGACGAAAATCTCGAATTCCGCCTCCGGACATGCGCCGGCCATGGCGCCGACGGCGGCGAGCGACAATTCCACGGGCGGGCATATCGTTGTGGCACCGCGCCGGATCAGGAACTGCGCGGAAGCCTCATTGTAGACGTTCAGGAACGGACCGGTCACGAAGAGCTTGCCGGCGCGTGATGGCAGGGCGGTGACATCGTTGATCTCCACCAGCCGCTCGTCGGTGCAGAGGTCCGCGATGCTTCTGCGTTCTCGAACGGTTGCCGGCGCCGCAAGCGTGGACAGCACCACTTCCTTTCCCGCGCGCTCGAGACGTTCGATGATCTCGGGCCATGCCGGGTCCGAAAACGGCATCCGTTTGCCGCATACGACTTCGCCGACATGGACGCGGTCGATCGGAGCCTCGTCTGCTATCCTGCGGTAGAAGTCCAAGAGGCGGTCGGGCGACCAGTGGAAGAAGACCGGCCCAAGCGTCAACGCAATTGCGGACAAGGTTCTATCTCCACTTCTTGCTGTACGCTCCTGCCGTCTGCCGGGACCCTTCCGACTGGCCAGCAAGAATCCGATCGATCTCGATCGCGTCGCCACCTTGCTCGACGGCGTCGACGGCCTTCCGGAAGGCGCGGACCACTTCCGTTACGTAACCTTTGCCACGCTGGCGTCCTTCGATCTTCAAGGCGGTCACGCCGGCGGCTTTCAGCCCGGCAATCATCCCGCCGGCGTTCAGGCTGACGGGGTCCTCGAACAAATAGGAGGTCTTGCCGCCGGCCTTGAATTTGCCCTTGCACAATG